>CAYQEG010000041.1:5411-42974 GCA_964416435.1 uncultured Rickettsiales bacterium | reverse complement strand
GCGTCGTCGTCGTCCGTCGCGTCGTCGTCGTCCGTCGCGTCGTCGTCGTCCGCCGGGGCGGAGTCGTCGTCGTCCGTGGGGGTCGTCGGGCAGGCCGCGAGCGGCACGAGCAGGCCGAGCGCGGCCAGCAGGATCAGCAGGTTCTTCATCGGTTCCTCCATCCCCCTCCCGGGGGGCGGCGGACCCTACTACTGACTCACCCGATCCAGGAAGCCCAAAACCGATTTCCACACGCGCGTCTGGTTCCGGACGCCCTTCAGGCCGTGGCCCTGGCCCTGGAACTCCAGGTACTCGCAGTCCTTGCCGGCCGCCTCACAGGCCGCCGCGAACTGGCGGGATTCAGCGACCGGGACCCGCTGGTCGTTCTCGCCGTGGAGCAGCAGGAGCGGCGACGCCAGCCGGTCCACGTGGGCCAGCGGGGAGCGGTCGCGGATCTTGTCCGGCTCGGTGGCGGGGTCGCCCGCCTCGAGGAGCACCCAGTCGGGGATGTTGCAGGTCTCCCAGAAGGTCTTGATGTCGCTGAACCCGTAGAAGGAGACGCCCCAGCCCCAGTCGAACGAGCTGTTCCGGTCGTTCGTCTCGGGCGGGAACGTCATCGCCCGCATCGTCGCGTAGCCGCCGTGGGAGCCGCCGTACAGCCCGATGTGTCGGGGATCGTACCCCCGCTCGACGAGGAACCGGCCGACCGAGTGCAGGTCCACGATCTCGTCCCCGCCCAGGTCCCCGTCGTTGAGCGCCGCGAACTCGGCGCCGAAGCCCCAGGAGCCGCGGACCGCGGGGCTCAGCTGGGCGACGCCGGCCTGGCACAGGATCTGGGACCAGGTGTCGAAGTAGTTGCCGCCGCCGTAGAACGCCACGACGCCGACCTGGCGGGGTTCCCCTTCGGCCGGCGGCACCCGGGGCGTGGACAGGTAGGCGTGCAGCTGCCGCGGCTCCCCGGTGGCCGGGTCCACGTCGAACGTCGGGATGCTGACGCGCTCGACGTCGCAATGGACCAGCTGCCCGGCCAGCTCGTCCGGCAGGGCGATGAACGGCTCGAGCCGGAACGCGTCGGGACCATCGAGCCTCAGGCGGACGATCTCGACCTTGCTGGAGCGGCTCGTGGCGTAGAACCACATCGAGTCGGCGTGGTGGCCGAGCCCGTACAGGTTGGCCTCGACGACCTGCCGCGCGAGCACCTCGCCCGCCGGGGACATCAGCAGCAGCTCGGACTCGTAGGGCCGCCGCAGGCTGCCGATCAAGCGGACTTCCTCCCCGGAGCGGAGCACCGCGCCGTCGTTGAGGACCTCCTCGAAGCTCGTCAGCGCGCTCATCTCGCCGGTGCTCGCCGTCCCGGTCCAGTAGTTGGTGAAGCCCGACTCGTCGTTGATCACCACGAAGGTGTCGTCGTCGAGCCAGTCCTCCAGCATCCACATCGTCTTGCGCTGGGCCTCCTCGGTGACCCGCTGCACCGCGGGCGCCTCCGCCGCCAGGTCGAGTGTCACCAGGTGCGAGCGGTTGCGGTCGTTGCTGCCGTTGGCGTTGAACCAGACCCGGCCACCATCGGCGGCGAAGCGGACGGGGCCCCACGTGAACGTCAGCTCCGGGCCGTCGCACACCACCGAGGTCGCCTCCCCGCCATCGACGGACATCAGCTCCAGGCAAGAGCGGTACCCGCCCGGGCGCTCCTCGTCCGGGTAGCGGGCGATGTAGCCGAACCTGTCCCGCGCGACGTCGACGCCGTAGCCGTAGACGTAGGGCACGTCCGTCAGCTTGCGGAGCGCGCCGTCGGCCAGCTCCATCCGGTAGATGTCGAAGAACTCGGCGTTGTCCTCGTCCGCCTTGACGAGCAGCGCGTCGCGACCCGGCAGCGGCTCCGGGTGTCCCCAGCTGCGGGTCGTCCAGTCGATGTCGCTCACCTGCCGCCCCGCCGTGAGGTCGATGGGGGCGTCCAGCGCCAGGGCCTGCATGAAGCGGCCCTCCTCCGTCTCGTGGAAGTACAGGAGCGTGCCGACGTCGGCGTAGACGCGGAAGCCGCGGTAGGGGAAGCCGGCGACGTGGGGGGCGATGTCGATGTCCCGGCCGCGGAACCTCACGACGGTGTCGAGCGCCGCCTCGTCGCTCGCCGCGGCGGCGGCGGCCTCCTCCTCGGTGATCGGGAGGTCCGGCCCGTCGGAGTCATCGACGATGTCGATCCCCGGGGGGAGGGTCAGGCCGGTCCGGATGCAGCCGACCAGGAGGAGGCACAGGAGGGTCGAAACAGGGCGGTCGAGCTTCATCGCGGCGGAGAATACCCCATGGCTAAACACCAATGAGAACAGGTATTTGCGGAGTCGGTTCTCGGGTTTGAAAACCACGCGGCAGGTTTTCAAACAAAAGCGTGACGACCCCCTCGGACACCCCTATTTCCGGGGTGGACCGATTGGACAAAGACTCATGCGACCCCTTCGAATCACCCTCACTCTGGGCCTCCTCGTCTCGCTCTCCCTGGCTACGTCCGCCTGCTTCGAGACGACCCCCACAGGCCCGCACGGCGGCACCCTCGTCGACCTCATCGACGGCTACGACGGCGTGGACCACGCCACGGGCGAGGGCATCCTGATCCTCGTGAACGACCCCGCCACCGACGTGGCGTTCCTCGACATCGACTGCGGGCTCGACGTCCGCGCCGCGGAGCGCATCGTCGCGCACCGCCGGGGCGCCGACGACGTCGACCTGACCTGGGACGACGACCTCTTCGACAACGTCTTCGAGCTGGACGACGTGGCCTACGTCGGCCCCGCGGCCCTCGAGCTGCTGGGTGACATGGCCCACGCTCTGGACCTCGTCCCGGTCGTCGCCGTCGAGGGCGTGCCCTTCACCGAGGGCGAGCGCGCCGACGTGCTGCTCCTCGCCAACGGCGCCACCATCGACGAGCTCGACCTGAACGCCGGCCTCGACCGGCGCGCCGCCGAAGCGGTGGTCGGCGCTGGCCCCTACACCACGGTCTTCGAGATCGGCGAGCGACCCTACGTCGGCCCCGCGGCCCTCGAGCTGATGCGCGACTACGCGGCCGAGTGGGTCGACGAGGTCATCGACGGCAGCGACCAGGACTGAGCGAGCCTCCGGGCTCCGCGGACTGAGCGAGCCCTCCGGGCTCCCTGTAGGCTTCGCGCGTGGCGAAGCCGGTTCGACCCTCCCGACCCATCGACATCGATCACCCTGCGGTCGGGGCCACTCACGTCTACATCCCCGGCAACGCCGACTCGCTCGTGGCCGCCACGGCGATGGTCGCCCGCTCCCCCGGCAACGTCTGGGTGATGCTCGCGCGCGAACATCGACTGCCGGTGCTCCTGGAGCGGCCCCTCGCCGAGGTCGGGCGCGAGATCTGGTGCCTCGGCTACTCGGGCACCGGCAACCCGCTGCTCCCCGCCGCCCTCGAGGCGCAGGTGACCTTCCGCCCCGTGCACTGGCTGTCGGCCACCTCGGGCCGGCTGGTCTCCGAGGCGGCCGAGATCCCCGGCGTGCACGCCTTGAACCTCGCGGGCGGCTCCGTCGTGCACCTCCTGCAGCGCTATCTCAGCCCCCCGCACCCCTCGGACCGGATGTACGAGCGGCTGGGCTTCATCCTCGGCATGTACCCCGGCGCCCGCCCCACGGACTTCGAGCTGCAGCTCGCCAACCAGCTGCACGCGGCGTCCGTCTGGGTGCGCAACCACGAGCACGAGGGGGCCGGCCTGGTCCGCACGCTGGCCGACGTCGAGCCCGGCCGGTGGGGCGGCAACGACCTGCTGCGCAAGCACGCCGCCGAGGGCGAGAAGCTGATCCGGGTCGCCCGCCAGGTGCTCGAGCAGGCCGAGCCGGTGCGCGGCGGCCGGCACGGGCCGGCGCTCTGGATCGTCAACAGCGGCCAGATCGCCCGGGGCGCCCACGGCAAGGCGGTCGCGGCGCGGACCTACGCCCGCCAGGCCCCCGTCGCCCTGATCGAACGGGTGACGCGGGGCTTCACGAAGACCTGGATCGTGCTCCCTCGCCACGCCGCAGAGCGCTGGTGGGAGCTGATGGAGGTGATCGCCGCCTTCTCGACCGACTTCTCGTACACCGGCCTGCGGGGCGCTGGCGCGGTCCGGGCGGACGAGGTCGAGGAGTTCGCGGACGCGCTGTGGGAGCGCATGGCGCGGATGTAGGCTCCGGTTTCCCAAACGAAACCAATCACTTCGGGATTTCCCGAGGGCCGAACCCGGGCCGGCCACGTCGGGAAACCGCCCTGTTTGCAGCACCTTGCATCGGCAACGCCTGCCGAAACGAGAAAGTCAAAGCAAAACCGCCCGTAACCCACTGGCTTTACTGGTCAATTCGATCCGGACCGGCGCGCGCCGGATTCGCTGTTGCCCGCGGATCCGGCGGCCGATAGCCTCGCGAGGACGAGAGGGAGAGACGTCCAGCGATTTCGGTCCTGACGGCGCTGCCCCTCGTTTGATTCGGGCCAGCCGGCCGGCGACTCCAATTCGGGGGTTGCCGGCCGAGCTTGTTCTGGGACATGCCTCGGCCTCGCCAGGCGGTGACAGATTGTCATCGGCCTCCTCGCCCACCAACGCCCGGTGACAAAGTGTCAGGTCCCCGACGCCCCCCGAGTCGGGCGATTCGAGGGACGCCGGCCCAGGTGCCTCCTGGCAGGGTTCTTGCGTACTCCGAGCGCATGCGCCGTCTCCGCTTCGTTGTCCCGATCCTGGCTCTCGCTGCGGTCCTGCCGTTGAGCCTGCTGAACGCCGGCCTGCCGGAGTACGACGCGACCGAGATCGCGGTCGGTGATGACCCCCTGGCGGTCACCGTCACCCCCGACGACCGGGTCGTGGCGACCCTCCTGGGCACCGACCCCGCGGTGCTCTCGTGGTTGGACTCCGCCGACTTCTCCGCCGGCCCGTCGACGATCGGGCTGGACGGCGACGTCGCCGGCAGCCTGGCCGCCGGAACGCTCGGCGGCGAGCAGGTGGTGTTCGTCGGCGGCTCCCAGCTGGACGTGGTGCGGTTCGACCCGTCGACGACCCCCGCCACCCCGTCGGTCGACGGCCCCACCGGCATCGTGTCCGGCCGGCTCGACGCGCTGGCGTGGCACGCCTCGACCGGCGCGCTGTACGCGATCGACGGCGAGGGTCAGTCCCTCCGTCACTTCGACCTGTCCGGGGACGAGGTGGCCGTCGACGCGCTGAGCGACGACTGGCCGCTCGCCCTGCCGTTCGCCGCCACGAACCTGGCGTTCCTGGACGACGACACGCTCCTCATCGCCGGTGACGACGACGGGCTCGCCCTCGCGACGGTCGACCTCGCCGCGCCCGCGGCCCCGTCGCTCCAGCTGCCGACGGTCGATGCGACGCCCGCCGCCGCCCCCGTCGGGATCGCGTCCGACGGCCTGGGAGAGGCCTGGCTGCTCCTGGACGACGGTCAGCTCTGGAGCGTCGCCGACAGCGGGGCGACGGGCGACGACGACGACTCCGCCGCCGGAGACGACGACGACTCCGCCATCGCGGATGACGACGACTCCGCCGTCGGAGACGACGACGACTCCGCCCTGGACGTCGCCCGGGGCGACGACGCGGCCGACTTCGCGCTCGTCCTCCTCGCGACCGAGCAGTCCCCCGCCGCCGGCGTGCTGCACCGGGTCGCCGACAGCGCCGGCTTCCTCGTCACCGCCGGCTCCAACCAGGTGGTCGCCCGGGACGAGGACGGCGTCCCCACGGCGACGTTCAGCGTCAGCACCGAGGTGACCGCGCTGGCGGCCTCCTCCGGGGACGACGGCTTCGTCTACGTCGGCATCGGCGGCACCGGCCAGCTCGCGGTGCTGTCCGCGGGGCCGTGGATCACGATCGACTCGGTCACCCCCCTCGAGATCTCCGACGTCAGCGAGAGCATCACGGTCGACTTCACGGTGACCTTCGGCGCCCAGAGCGACGCCACCTGCGACTACAGCCTCTCCGTCGACGCGACCATCGGGGGCGGCGGCACCCCGCTGACGCCGACCGGCACCGCGACGGACGGCGAGACGGTGCAGGTGGTGCTGTCGGGCGAGGAGCTCCCCGCGGGCGAGCGACGGGTGTTCGTCTTCTGCGCCGACGACGACGGCGACGCCGGTCGCGCCTCGTTCGAGTACTCGTCCACCGGCCTGGCCGCCCCCGACGGGCTCAGCCTGGACGCCGACGACGGACAGATCACCGTCTCCTGGGACGACGACGGCATCGCCGACACCTACGTCCTGTACCTCTCCGACGACGACTTCGACGACGACGAGAGCCCGACGCTCTGCAACAGCGACAGCACGATCTGCTCGCCCTACACGGTGGTGCCGGGCTCCACGGGGGACGACGACGACTCGTCCGCGGACGACGACGACGACTCGGCCGAAGAGCGCTCCGACGAGGTCACCGTCGTCGTGACCGGCCTCACCAACGGCACCCGCTACTGGTTCGCGGTCGCCGGGCGAGGCTCGGACGGGGCCGACGGCCCTCGGACCTCGACCCTGTCGGCGGTTCCGTCGGCCCGCGGCGGCGCCGCGGTGCTCGCGGGTGACACCGGCGGCTGCTCCTGCAACAGTTCCATCGCCACCGGCGTCCCCGCCGGTGTCCTGTTCCTCCTCGCGGTCGGGCCGCTGCTCCGGCGGCGCCGCGGAGCTCGCTCATGATGCGCAGACCCTTCCTCCTCGTTGTCCCCCTCCTCGCCGCGCTGCTCATGGCGCCGGCGGCCGCGTCCGCCCAGGTCTCCCAGGAGTCCGAGTTCCGCGAGAGCCCGAAGTGGTTCTCGACCGGCTTGTCCTTCGGGGCGGTGTTCCTGAACGACAGCAACATCCAGGCGACCTACGGCTCTCAGGGTCGCTTCATGACGAAGCTCCACTTCGGCTTCGTGCCCTGGAGCAAGTACGTCCACATCGAGCTCGACGCGGGGCTCGGCTTCCTGCAGTTCACCGGCACCCAGACGTTCGTCGACAGCGGCGACGTGTCCTCAGACAAGGTGATGATGACGATCTTCCCGGTGACGGTGGACCTGCTCGTCGGCATCGACCTGGTCGACGAGCAGCCGGTCGTGCCCTACGGCGGCATCGGGCTGGCGATGGCCTTCTGGAGGGAGCACGAGACCGGCGGTGGCGACAAGTGGAACGGCGACCGGTTCGGCTTCAACACGTTCTTCGGCGCCGCCTTCCTCCTCGACGTCATCGAGCGCAGCCGCTCCCACCAGTTGGACGAAGCGACCGGCATCAACGACGCCTACATCACGATCGAAGGCCGCTGGGCCGACGTGAAGTACCAGGTGCGCGACGGCGCCACGACGTCGGACGGCCTCGGCTTCGGCGGCTGGTCCGTGACCGGCGGGCTGAAGCTGGTCTTCTAGGCGAACGAGCGGGCGAGCCGGAACCCCGTGTAGGCGTTGCAGCCGCCCGGCTCGGACGGCAGGCGGTAGTCCGCGCGGCAGGTGAGCTCGGCCGTCCACCACGATCCGCCCCGGATCGGGCGCAGGCCGTCGCCCCGCCCCGGCAGCACGTCGGCGCACCACTCCCGGGCGCTCCCCGCGAGGTCCCGCACCCCGTACACGGACACGTCGTCCCGGGCCGAGCCGACGGGCAGCGGCTCCGGGTTGCCCTCAAAGCTGTCCTTCATGACGCAGGTCGTCGGGTCGAACGAGTCGCCCCAGGGGAAGACGCGGCCATCGACCCCCCGCGCGGCCTTCTCCCACTCCCGCTCCGTCGGCAGCCGCCAGGCGACGCCGTCCTGCTCCGATCGCCACCGGGCGAACGCGACCGCGTCGAACCAGGACACCGAGAGCACGGGCCAGCGCGGATCCCAGCGGTCGCCCTGGGCGTCGCGCTCGGGGGGCACGTAGGGCTGGCCGGTCGCGGGTCGCTCCCAGTACTGGCCGCCCCCCTCCTCCAGGCCGGAGTGCAGGCGGGGGACGCGGCCCCAGGCGAGCTCGGGGTCGACCTGCGCGACGGCGTTGAGGAACCGGCAGTACTGCTCGACGGTGACGGGCAGCTCGGCGATGAGGAACGCGTCGAGCGTCTCCCGCCCCGCCGGGAGGCCGTGCTGCGCCCGGTCGCGCGCCCCTCGCTGGAACGGACCGGCCGGCACGTACCGGAAGCCGTCGGGGATCTCGCCGACGGCGGGCAGTCGCACGGTCGGGCCGGTCCAGTCGCCGCCCCGCGCCACGGTCACCGGGTAGCGCACCTCGACCCGCCCCGGGGCTGAGAGCGTCAGGATCCACGACCCGCGACCGAGCAGCCCCTCGCGCACCGGCGTGCGGCCCATCTCCTGGGCGCGGCCGGACCCCCAGATCAGCCCCTTGCGCTTGACCGAGCGGGCCACCACCGACGCCCCCGGCGGGTCCGTCGTGAGCGACAGGGAGCCGATCCCGCGGAGCCGGAAGGCGTACCGGCCGTCGTCGTATCGCCGCACCCGGTCCTCGGCCCAGCCCCGGGCGAAGCGATCACCGCTCGCCTCCGCCTCCTCCAGCCGCGTCCACCAGGCGTCCGCGAGCAGCGCTCGGGCGTCCGGGTTGTCCGGATCGAGCACGAGCGCCCCTTCAGCCTCCCCGACCGCGCGGGCAAACACCTCGTTGGCCTCCGGGACCAGCTCTTCCAGCCGTTCGCGCACCGTGAGCAGCCGGGCCTTGCCATCGTCGTCCCGAGGGGCGGCGGGGGAGACGACCGACGCGAGCCGCGTCTCCTCCGCACCCAGCCCCGACTCCTCGGCCTTCAGCTCGCCGTAGCGGGCCAGCGCGTCCGCCGCGACCTGTAGCTGGGCCGCCGCTCGATCCCGGCGTCGGCTCCCCTCCAGCCACGCCTCCACGTCGGCCGCGAGCGCAGCCGCGCTCGGGTGACGCTCCGCCGAGGTCGGGGACATCGCCCGCATGCAGCAGGCGGCCAGCTCGTCCGGGATCGCCCGGCCGGGGGCCCGCTCCCGGGGATCCTGGGGCGGCCCCTCGAGGGACTGGAACAGCACCTGGATGGCGGTGTCGCCGCCGTAGGCCCGGCTCGAGGCGAGGATCTCGTACAGGATCGAGCCCAGGCTGAAGACGTCGGACCGCTCGTCGAGCGGCTGGGCCTGGGCCTGCTCCGGGCTCATGTAGCCCGGCGTGCCGACCGAGGTGCCGTCGGCCGTGAGGCCCGGCGCGGCGACGGGCGCCATCGGCCGCGCCGGCGCCTCCGGCGGCCCGCCGATCGTGCGGGCGACGCCCCAGTCCAGCAGCAGCACCTCGCCGAAGGCGCCGAGCATGACGTTGTCGGGCTTGAGGTCCCGGTGCAGCACCCCCCGGCTGTGCGCGAACGCGACCGCGTTGCAGACCTGGACGAACGCACGAAGGAGGCGATGCCGGCTCCAGCCGGCGACCGCCTCGGGCTCGCCCCGGCCGAGCGCCTCGAGCAGGTCTCGCAGGGAGCGGCCCTGCACCTTGCGCATCACGAAGAAGACCTGCCCGTCTTCGGTGATGCCGGTCTCGTAGATCGGGACGATGTTCGGGTGTTCGAGCTGGGCGGTGACCCGGGCCTCGGCGACGAAGCGGGCCAGCTGGCCCCGGCTCACCCCCTCGGGGTCGATGACCACCTTGATCGCGACCGCCCGGCCGAGGTCGGGATCCACCGCCTCGATCACCCGACCCATGCCGCCGCGACCGAGCTCCCCGAGCAGGACGAACCGGGCCAGGCTGTCGCCGTCGGGCGGCAGCGCCGGCGCCGACAGCGTCGTCTGACTCGTGATGTCGAGCGTGGCGAGCAGGCGCTCGACGCTCTTGCGGTCGCGGTCGTTCCCTCCGGTCACCGGGTCAGTATGCCCCCGACCGCCCGGGTGACCGGCCCTCGGGGAGACCCGGCATCGCCATGTCCGCCGCCCGCGGCCCGCAGTACGCTCCGGCGGCCATGACCGAAGCCTCCCTGCAAGCCCTCGCGAACCTGCGCGACCCGTCCCACCTGCAGTGGTACGTCATCCCGCTCATCGCCCTGGCGATCTACGCCTACGCCGTCGAGATCGAGCGACGGAACTGGAACCTGGTCTTCGCCGGGCTCGCGTTCTGGGGCATGGATTGGCTGAACGAGATCGCCAACGGCCTCGTCCTGCACGGCACCGGCCGCTCGGCGCTGTGGACCGCCCCGGACTCGAGCGCGTACATCATCCTCGTCGGGCTCAACATCGAGATCTGCTTCATGTTCGCGATCGGCGGCATCGCCCTGGCCAAGATGCTGCCCGCCGACAAGAAGATGAAGATCCTCGGCCTGCCGAACCGGCTGTTCTTCGCCCTGGTCAACTCGGTGTTCTGCGTCGGCGTCGAGATCCTCCTCAACCGCGCCGACATGCTGATCTGGGAGTACCGCTTCTGGAGCTTCCCCCACGTCTGGCTGATCGTGATCTTCGGCTACCTGCACTTCAACGTCGTCGCGTTCTGGGTGCACGACATGGAGACCGTCGAGAGCAAGGTGAAGACCGTCGGGGTGATCTGGGGGATCGCGGCGCTGAGCGTCGCGATCTTCGGTCTGGGCCTCGGCTGGCTCTGACGGGGCCGAGCTACAGCCTCAGGCCGGCGGCGGCGGCGGCCAGCCCGAGCGCCACCGCGGCGGCGGCCCACGCGAGCATCCGTCGACGCGCCGGGTCCTCGATCCGGGCGATCGACGCGCAGGTGGCCACCCCCGCCAGCCCCACCAGCGGCAGGAAGTAGTGGTGGCTGAAGTGGTCGATGAAGGCCAGGAACGGGAAGTACGCCAGGGCGGTCCCCAGGCTCAGCTTCGACAGGCGCCCCCGCAGCGGCAGCGCGAGCAGCGCCACCCCGCCGCCGAACAGCGCCCACAGCCGCAGGAACTCCGGCGGCCGGGCGAGCCACGGCAGCGCCTCGGGGTTGTTGTTGAAGTGCTCGGGCACCGTCTCGAAGTACAGCGCGAAGAACCAGGTCTGCAGGCTGCCGGACAGAGCCCCGACGACGAGCATGACGCCGCACACCATCGCCAGGATCAGCCCGAACCGCGCGAGGGAGATCAGCGCGCGCCGGCGGCGTGACGGGTCCAGGAGCAGCATCAGCCCGCCCGCCATCACGATGACCACCGCGCCCGGGTAGCGCAGCAGGGCGGCGAGCAGCGCCCACAGCACGAACACCCGGACCCGACCGACCGACAGCGCGACCACCGCGATCACCAGCGCCAGGGCGTACAGGCTGTCGGGGAAGTTGAGCGAACCGTCGGAGACCATCAGGCGGCCGTGCTGCGCGGCCGCCAACCCCAGCACCAGGCCGAGGGCGGGGGCGGGCACGCTGCCGACGTCGTCGCGCACGCCGAGCAGGCCGACCAGCGGGATCATCAACAGGATGAACACCAGGAGCGCCCCGGCGGCGACGGTCTGGTCGGTCAACAGCTCGCGCGCGGGAGCGTACAGGTAGGTCCAGGCCGGCGGCTGGTGCAGCGTCGAGCTGCCGTCCGGGGACCGCCCGGCGAGCACGAACTCCCCGGCCACCTCGTCCGCCCAGCGGATGTTCTCCGTGACGTTCAGCAGCTGGAAGGGGTGCATCTGGCGGAACCCCCTCCGCTGCAGGTCCTCGAGCGTGTCGGCGCTCCCCTGTCCCGCCCAGGCGGCGACGGCGAGCGGCTGCGGCTCGGCGTCGGCGGGCTGCTCGATCGTCAGCTCGAGCGTCAGCTCGCCCCCGCCGGGCACCGTCGGCCGACCGGCCAGGGCGGCGCTCCCCCAGGCCCAGTACCGCTCGACGGGAGGCCCGTCGGCGCCCAGCGGGGCGACCCGGGCGATGGTGTCGGCGTCCACCTCGTGGCCGTCGAGGGTGAGGCGGGCGGTCGTGCCGACGGGGGCGTGCACGACGATCAGGAGCGGCGCGAGGGCGCCCGCGGGGCCCGGGTTGTCGACCACCACGGTGGTGGTCGGACCGACGTCCCGGAGCACTGCGCCCTGCTCGATCGGGGCGCCATCCCCCCACGTGGCGGTGACGCCCGGCGCGGCGGCCCAGCCGACCTCGAGATCCGGCTCGAAGAAGTACCAGCTCCCATCGCGGAGCAGCGACGGGGCCGACCAGGCGGAGAACGCGACGACGCAGGCGCACCCCAGGGCGACGCCCCGGGCGGTGCCGGCGTCCCACCAGGCGAACTCCAGGTCCGCCTTGCGGGCTCGCCACCAGGCAGCGCCGACGGCGCACTCCACCACCGCGACGCCGCCCAGGGCCGGCCACTCGATGGGCAGGCCGAGGCCCCGCAGCAGGTTGAAGTGCAGGACGTGGCCCGCGAGGCTCATCCCCACGGCGAAGAGCACCGCCCAGCCCGGGTCGAGCCCCCCGTCGCGGTCGGCGTCGCGGCCCGCGAGCGCGGGCACCAGGAACCAGCCCGGCACGAGCAGCACGACGGGCAGGCCGACCGCGAGGCGGAGGTACGCGAGGAGGTCGGGGCGGTCGGGGATCGGGCGCACGGGCTGCGCGACGTTCAGCCCCACCAGCAGGAGGCTCGCGCCGAGCAGGAGCCATCCGACGTGGACCGGGCGCAGCCTCCGCATGCGCAGGGAGTGTAGCCGCTCGGTCCTACGCTCCGCCGTCCAGGGGCACGAGACGGAACGTCGAGGCGCTCGCCGCGGCGGGCTCCACCAGCCGCCAGGGGTCGTCCAGCGCCAGCGCCGGGTGCCGGGGGGCGGAGACGTGGCGGCCGACCGGACCGCCCCACGCCCAGGCGAAGGCGCGGCCGACCGGGGCCTCGGGGCCCCCTCCGATCAGGGCGTCGCTCACGAGCCCACCCCGGTCCGAGCGCCGGACCCAGGCGCGGTGGGGCGACCCGCCCCGCACCGTCACGTCGGGTCGGCGCGCCCGCAGGCGCCCCACCCGGCCGTCCTGGCGGACATAGCGGTGGTTGTCGTATCCGGGCACCACCTCGACCGGCACGATCCGGGCCGCCGCGCGCTCCTCGCCCCCCTCTGCTCCCCAGCCGCCCACCGCTCCGGGGGCGCGCAGCAACGGGCGACGCAGCGCGCTCCAGAGCGTGCCGACGGCGGTCGACCAGCCGTCCGTCCAGCCCGCGGCGCGGGCCGCCTCCAGGTCGATCTGCGGAGGCGTGCCGTCGACCCGCGCCGCCGCGCCGACCACCAGCCGACCGTCCGCCGCCCCCCACAGTCGAGGCCGGCTGCGCAGCGCCGCCCAGCGCGGGTCGTCCTGCCAGCTGCCGCAGTCGATCCAGGCGTTGACGCCCCGGGCGAACGCCTCGAGGTCCTCCCGCTGAGCCGCCGGCTTCGCCTTGAACGCCCGCTCCGCGTCGTCCCGGAACCCCAGGATGCGCACGAACACGTCGAGGTCGACCGCCGTCAGGCCGCCTTCGAGGGGTCGCTCGCCGAGCAGCTCCGCGAGCCGACCGGACCACAGGCGCCGCGCCAGGTCCATTGCGACCATGCGCTCCGCGGCAACCGCGAAGCCGTCGACGACCGCCCGGTCCGACTCGGCGCCGACCTCGACCCTCGCCTCCTCCCCTTCGACGCGGACGGTCGCCGGGGCGCTCAGGCCGAAGACCCGGACCTCGCGCCGGACCGCTCCCTTGAGGCGGGCGACGAGTCGAAGCGGACGGTCCGAGCGAGCCATCAGCGCCTCGGGAAGCTGCGGCGCTCGAGCTGCATCTGCCGCACCTCGTCCCCGCGCCGCACGCCGACGAGCACGGTGCTGCCGACGGGGCCGCGACACAGGTCGACGAACTCCCGGATCCGGAGCCCCGCCGTCGGCCGATCGTCGAGCGAGACGATGAGATCGTCTGGCTGGAGCCCGGCTTCCGCCGCTGCCATGCCGGCGATCGTGGATCGCACCCGCGGAGCCTCGCCGTCCTCGAAGTGCAGCCGCACGCCGATGCCCCCGATGCGGGTGATCTCCAGGGTGACGGAGCGCCGCAGGTCGTCCGCCGCGACGGACACGTCCTCGGTCGCGAGGGTCCCCGAGCTGTCGCGGGCCCGGACCCGGTAGCGGCCCGGCGCGACGCCTCGGAACTCGAACCGGCCGGCCGGCGACGTACGAACGCGGGCCAGCTCCTCGGACGTAGCGCCCCGCTCCAGGACCCAGGGCTCCGGCCAGCTGCGATCGGCCTCCGGGCCGGGCCTCAGCAGCCGCACCTCGATGTCCGCCGCCGGCTGCCCGAGCGCCCGGTCGAGCACCTCGCCCGAGACGATGCCCGCCTCGTCGGCGTCGACGACGGCGTCGCCCGGCCGGATCGCCGGAGCGCCGAGCGCTTGCCCGAGGAGCACGACCGCGATGAGGAACGCGCGCACGCCCTCATGGTACGCGCGGATCGGCCGCACGGCGGCCTCCGGGGCTTGGGCGCACCGTGGCGCTTTGCTAGGGTCCCGCCCCTCGGGAGGAGCGCCTGTGGACCTGAAGCTGCTGTTCGACGAGTTCGCCGCGAGCATGGTCCGCGAGCGGAACCTGGACACCAGCGAGCGGCTCAGCGACTGGAGCGCCGCCGTCAAGGTGCGCTTCGAGCGGCTGGGCAAGCGCCGCGGCTACGTGCCGTTCGCGACGGACGACCGCCGCAAGAGCGCCGCCTACCTGTGGGACCTCGCCTGGACGGTCGAGGACAAGGTCAAGCGCGGCCAGCCTCCGTCCGGCGCCGGGCTGGACGTAGGCCTCAAGTTCCCGGCCGCCCCCTATCGCCGGCTCGTGCTGACCCTCGAAGTCGAGTGGGGCCGCCAGGGACAGCGCCCGCACACCCAGGTGTTCCGCCAGAACCTCGAAGAGGTGTTCCGCGACTTCTACAAGCTGATGGACTCCCGCAGCAGCACCAAGGTGATGGTCTACACGACCTGGCTGTACCCCGACCAGGCGGGCCTGGACGGGCTCTTCGTGCGCGGGTTCCGTCAGCTGCTGCTCGACTACGAGTCGCACCTGCCGCAGGACGAGTACCTGCTCGTCGAGTTCGACGATCGCGACAAGATGCTCCGCGGCTACACGACGTCGGTGCCCAAGCGGGGGCCGCGCACGTTCCGCATGCGCCAGCTCGGCGAGCGTCCGTATCCGCGCAAGTGGGATCCGAGCAGCCATTGATCCACGGGAACAGCTGCAAGCGTCCGCGGGTCTGCACCGTAGGACGGACATGACTGAACGACGCAACTTCCCCGGAATCTCCCCCCGCGCCTGGGAGCACCCCGCCGACCGCGCCGCCCTCGTGGCGCTGCGCAAGGTGCCCGGCTTCGACACCGTGGTCAGAAAGCTGTTCGGCACGATCGGCGACCGCTCCCTGCGGCTCGCCTTCCTCGCTTCCGCGGTGCGGGTGGGCGAGAACCAGTTCCCCAAGCTGCACGCCAGCTATCTGGAGGCCTGCCGGGTCCTCGACGTGCAGGAGCTGCCCGAGCTGTACGTCGCCCAGACGCCCATCGTGAACGCCGGCGCCATCGGCGTGGATCGACCGTTCATCGTCGTCAACAGCGGCTCCATCGCCCTGATGGACGACGACGAGATCCAGTTCATCCTCGCCCACGAGCTGGGCCACGTGCTCTCCGGGCACGTCCTCTACAAGACGATGCTCCGCCTGCTCATGCGCATGACGATCATCGCGATGTCCGTGCCCCTGGGCGGGGCCGCGCTGTACGCCATCACCACCGCGTTGCTGGAGTGGGACCGAAAGAGCGAGCTGAGCGCCGACCGTGCCGGGCTGCTCGCCGTCCAGGACCCCGCCCTGGCGATGCGCGTGATGATGAAGATGGCCGGCGGCGGCCAGACGAGCGAGATGAACGTCGACGAGTTCATGGCCCAGGCGGACGAGTACGCGGCCGGCGGCAACGTGCTCGACGGCATGGTCAAGCTGCTCAACCTCATCGGCCGGACGCACCCCTTCCCGGTGCTCCGCCTCGCCGAGATCAAGCGCTGGGCCGAGGACGGCGACTACGGCTCCCTCGTCGAGGGCGAGTACCCGCGGCGAGACGCCGACCCGGCGGCGTCCGTCTACCAGGAGATCAAGGCCGCCGGCTCCGCCTACGAGGACGACTTCGACGGCAGCAAGGACCCCCTCATGGAGCTGGTGAAGGGCGTCGGGCGCGGCATCTCCACCGCCACCGAGGGCATCTCCGACAGCCTCGCGAGCCTCGTCAACTGGACTCGGGGCGACCGCGGCCACGGGGACTCGGCCGAGGACGACGGCGCAGAGCCCGAGGTCGAGGACGCGCCGACGGCGTAGACTCCCGCGGGTGCGGCCGCTTCCCCCGATCGTCGCGCTGATCGCGCTGGCCGCGCTGCCCGCCTCGCCGGGCGTGGGCCAGGACATCGACCTGCGCACCACCGAAGAGCGGCTGGAGGCCGAGCGGTACGCCGTCGACCGGGGCCCGCTGGACCACCTCGGGTGGGGCACGCTCGAAGACCTCCACGTCGACCTCGGGGCGGGGGCGGCGGTGTCGGTCTTCTCGGGCAACCTGGTGCTCAGCGTGCGGCCCTTCGTGCGCGCCGACGCGGTGCCCGACAGCCAACTGGGGCTGACCTACAACCACAAGGACAGCGCCGGCGGACGCGAGCTCGCCCCGGGCTGGACCCACGACCTGGGCCGCTACTGGGCGCCCGGAGCCTGGGGCGACCGGGTGCTCGTCGACGCCGACGGCTTCCGCGACTCGTTCTTCGTCGGGGAGCCGCCCGACCCGGACGAGGTGGCGGACACCATCGACGAGCTGGTGCGGGCCTGGCGGCGTGACACCCCGCGGCGGGAGCAGCGACAGGTCGGCGGGCCCGCGGCGATGAGGAGCATGCTCGGCGCGGATCCGCTCTTCCTCGCCGAGATGCGGCTGCGCTACCTCGGCCCCGCCGCGGCGCCCGAGCCGGAGACCGGCGAGGACCTGGTCTGGACCTCCCCCGGCCGGGGCCAGCGGCGGATGATCGCGACCGACGACGGGGTGCTCCTGGAGCGGTCCGACGGCGGCACCGAGCAGTACTCGATCGAGGGACACCTGGTCCGCGTCGACGTGCCCGGGGCGAGGACGATCGAGCTGCGACGAGACTCGGTGGGCCTGTCTTCGGTCGTGGTGGGGCGGAACGAGCGCTACCAGGTGCTCCGGGACTCCATGAGCCGCCTCCGCACCGTGCGGGGGCCCGGCGCGTCGACCACCGAGTTCGACTACGCGGGCTCCCAGCTGTGGCGGATCGCCGGCCCGGCGGGGGAGTGGCGCTTCACCTACGACGCCGCCGGTCGGCTGACCTCGGCGGACGGTCCGGACGGCCGCGTCGTCGCCCTCTACGACGCCAGCGGGCGGCTGCTCGAGGCCAGCGGGCCTCGGGGCGAGGTCACGCTGGGCGAGCTGGACGGCATCGACGTCGCGACCGTCGAGGTCGAGGTCGACGGCGAGACGATGACCTGCAGCTGGGATCCCGCTGGCCGGCAGCGGGAGATCACGGGGGCGGGCTGGAGCCAGCGGGTGCTGTTCGAGCCGGCGCGGCCGCTCCCCACCCAGGTCGAGCAGGACGGCCGCGTGCTCCAGCTGGAGTGGCACGCCTCGGGACGGCTCACGTCGGCGAGCCGGGGCAACCTCAGCACCACCTGGGAGCGGGACGCGGCGGGACGGGCGACCGCGATCGTCGACACCGCCGGCTCCCGGGGCTCCGTCGACCGGGCCGGGAGCGCGGCCGCGCTGGTCGGCTGGACCGATCCCGAGGGCCGCCGCACCGACGTCCGCCTCGACGCCGCCGGCCGCCCCGAGAGCGTCGTGCATCCGGCCGGGCTGGAGGAGTCCGCGTGGCGGACCGCCGACGGCCTGCTGCGCTCGGTCGCGACCACCGGGGGGGAGTCGCTGGAGCTGCGCCGGGACGGCCGCGGCTTCCTGCGCACGGTCGAGTCGGTGACGTCCGGCGACGCCGGCTTCTCGGTCGACGCTCGGGGGCGAGTGCAGCGCTTCGAGCCGCCGGGCGGACGGACCGTCGACCTGGGCCGGACCGCGGACCGGCTGGACTCGGCCGACGACCGGCGCGAGCGGATCGACCTGACCGTCGACGGAAGCGGGCGGATCCTCCGGGGCGGGGCGCTGACCATCGAGCGCGAGCCGGACGGCCGGGCGGTCGGCGTCGACGCCCCCATCGGCCCCTGGAGCGCCCGCCGGGACGACCGCGGGCGGGTCACCGAGCTGGAGCTCGGAGGGCTCCCGAGCCGCACCATCGACCGGGACGCGGCGGGCCGGGTGACCGGCTGGAGCACCGATCACGGGACCCGGGTGGAGCTCGACCGCGACCGGGACGGCCGGACCGCCGGCGTGACGTCGGCCGCCTGGGGCTCGTTCGAGCTGGAGCTCGACGACGCCGGCCGGGCGGTCTCGGTCTCGCGCGGCTCGGGTCGCTGGGCCATCGACCGGGACTCCACCGGGCGGCCGACCGGCCTGACCGCAGGCGGCGCCAGCTTCCGGCTGACCCTCGACCGCGCCGGCCGCCCCGACCGGGTCTCCGGCCCCCGCGGGTTTGCGTGGACGCTGCTCCGGGACCCCGTCGGCCGACTCCAGGAGCTGCGCAGCGACCGGGGCAGCTGGCAGCTGCGGCGCGCCCGCAACGGCGAGCCCCGAGAGTTCAGCGACCCGGTGAAGCGCATCGTGGAGCTGCGCTGGGATCGCGGAAGTCGATGGTCGCGCATCGAGCTCCCCGGCGGCGCCCTGGAGGCGGACTGGAACGCCTGGGGGCCCGTGGAGTCGGCGGGCGCCCGGTTCCAGCTCGGGCCGGCCGGCTCCCTGGACGGGTGGGGGCCCCAGGACGAGCTCGGCTACTGGACCCTCGCGCGTGACGACGTGGGCCGTGTCTCGGGGGTCGAGTGGCGCGCACCGTCGGGTCGAACCGCCCGTCGGCACTCCCCGCCGGCCCGCGACCTGGAGCGCGACTCCGCCGGCCGACCGCTGGTCGTCGGCCCCTGGAGGGCCCGCTGGACCCACGCCCTGGACGGGCTGAGCTACGGCGACCCCGACGCGCCGGGGGGCGTCGGCTGGGAGCTCCGGCGGGACGGCGCCGGCCGGGTGCGCGAGCTGACGGGGCCCGACGGCGCGACGGTCGAGGTGTTCCGGGATCCGGCCGGAGACGTGCGCGAGCTGGCGATCGGCCCCGACGGCCCGTCCTGGTCGTTCGTGCGCGACTCCATGTCCCGCGTCGGCTCGGTCGTGCTGCCGGACGGCCGCACCTGGACCCTGGACCGCGATCCGCTGGGGCGGGTGGAGCGCTGGCGGGTGGCCGATCGCTGGACCGCCACCTTCGAGCCGCTGGACGGCACCGGGAGCGGAGGGGACGACTCCCTCGCCCAGGCGCTGGGCGTGGAGACCGACGACGTGCGACCCGACGCGGGCCGGCCGTCGGGTTCGCGCCAGCTGCGGGTGGAGCTGGCCGGCGGCGGGACGCTGCTCGAGGTGGACGAGCTGCGCTCCAACACCGGCGCCCACGCCGGCTCCGAGGGGTTCTGGGGCTCCAACGCCGAGCCGGAGCTGGACGAGTCCCCCCTCGTGCAGCCGATCGACCTGCCGAGCCCGACCGTCGACGACCCCATCGCCGCCGAGCTGGGCGCCCCTGGCGCGGCGCTCGCGTGGGGGCCGGCGGTGCTCGGCACCCCCGACGGCATGAACTGGCTGCCGGCGCCCGACGGCCGAGGGGCCGGCGCGTCGGCCTCTGGTTGGCTGCGGTTGGCCGCGGGGGCCGGCGGAACCGTCGCGTGGCTCGGCCCCGACGCGGAGCTGACCGGGCTGCGCCTCCCCCGCCCCGGCGGACGCTGGAGCACGCCCGACGGCTGGCTCGGCTACCCCGCTCCCCCCGGCGCCCTGGACCCCGCCGCTCCGGGGGCCGAGCCGGCCCCGCCGGGGGATCCGGGCGGCGTGTGGGCGTGGTGGACGGGCCTCGGGCTCGCCGAGTCGGACCTCGCCCGGCTGCCCGCCGGGGTGGTCATCGGGCCGGCCTGGCGCGCGCCCCGACTGGCCCTCGGAGCGGCCGACGCGCTGCTCCCGCCGGAGGACGCCGAAGCGGGCATCGGATCGAGCCTGCCGACCGTGCCGGGCGCCGACCTGCTCGTGCCGGGCCCGCCCGGCGCGCCTCGGGTGACCCCCCTGGAGGCGCTGATCCTCGGCGGCGACCTGCCGACCTCGGCGGACCTGCACCGCGGCTTCGTCGCGCTGCCCCCCGCCGCCTGGCAGATCGAGGTACCGGGGGCGGACCTGCTCCGCGCGATCGCCGAGCGTCGGGCTCGCCCCGCGTTGCCGCCCGGCTCCCGAGAGGTCGCGATCATCGGCCTCTCACCCGGGCTCGACGGGTTCGCCACGTCCGAGCCCGGGCTCGCCCCCCGGGGCACCCTCCAGGTCGCGGCCGACGGGCTGCCTCCGGGCGTGCAGGACCTCCGCCCGGGGCTCTGCGACGCCCTCCCCGGCGCCGCCGCGACACGTCCGTCGGAGACCCGCTGCTCCGCCCTGGAGGCCTTGTCCGACGACCCCCTGGTGCCCGGCGCCGCCGGCCGGGCCGCCGTCGAGCACGACTCGCTGCTCCTCGCGCTGCAGGCGCTCGACCCGCCGGAGCTGCCCCGCTCCCTCGCCTGGCTGGCCGGCCCTCGGCCCGTCGAGCGGTGGGTGTTCGAGTCAGCGTCGGGCACCCGCGTGGTGGTCGACGGGCGAGCCCGGCTGGTCTCGCTGGACGCGGGCGGGCGGCTGCGCCGGGCCGCGGGCCGGCGGGCGTCCGCGTGGGCGGGCCGCGCGCTGCTCCTGGTGGAGCGGGGCGCGGATCCGGAGCCGCCGCCGGTGCTGCCGCGGTACGCCCCCGAGCCGTCGACCGTGCCCGAGTCGCGTTGGGGCCTCGCGCCCGCGGAGCCCCGCCTCCCCCTGACCGCCCTGGGCGAGCCCGCCCTGCCGCTGCTCCGCGCCGCGTCGGGCCTGCCGCCCGCCGACCTGCCTCACGCCTGGCCGCCGCTGCGCTGAAGGCGGCGACGTGCCCTATGATTCGTCGGTGCCGAAGATCACCTTCCTGCCGGCCGACGTGACGATCGACGTCCAGCCCGGCACCACCGTCTTCAACGCCGCGGCCAGGGCCGAGGTCGCCATCCCCAGCCAGTGCGGCGGGAAGTGCGCCTGCGCGCTGTGTCGGGTGGAGGTGATGGCCGGAGAGGAGCTCGTCTCCCCGATGACCTGGGAGGAGGAAGGGCACATGGGCAACGTGTTCTTCCTGACCCGCGAGCGCCTCAGCTGCCAGCTGAAGGTGTTCGGGGACGTCACCGTGAAGATCGACGAGGCGCCGGCCAAGGAGACCCGCGGCCGCTACATCCCCTACGCCCTGGTCCGCAAGCGGGAGAAGATGGAGCAGGAGGAGGAGCTTCGCAGGGTGGCCGGCGGCGACCGCCGACCGCGCCGACGCGACCAGCCCGACCGCCCCCCGAAGCGACCCGCACCGGGCCCCTCGACCCGCCCCCCCCAGCGCGCCGCCGACGGAGACGAGCAGCGCGGCGGTCCCCCGTCCGACGGACGACCGCCGGGCCAGCCGAGCCGCCCGAAGCGACGACGACGACGACGACGCAACCCCGGCGCCCCTCGACCCGGCGAGTCCGGACCGCCGAAGAAAGGCGACTCGTGAGCGACACCCGTCCGCAGGACCGCCCGCTCCACGACGACGTCCGCCGGCTCGGGTCGTGCCTCGGCGAGACGATCGGCGCGCTGTCCGGAGAGGCGACGTTCGAGGACGTCGAGGCGCTCCGGGCGCTCACCCGCGCCCGCCGGGGCGTGGCCGGAGCCGCCGAGGACGACCCCGACGCGAGCATCGAGGCCCTCACCCGCGCCTGGAACACCGGTCGGGCCAACGAGGTCGTGCGCGCCTTCGCGCTGTACTTCCAGCTCGTCAACACCGCCGAGCAGACCCACCGGGTACGCCGACGCAGACACTACAGCCAGGCTCACGCGCCCCCCCAGAAGGGCTCCCTCGCCGCCGCCGTGGCCGAGCTCGTCGCCCGCGGGGCCTCGCCCGAAGAGCTGACGCAGCACGCGTCGAGGCTGGCGATCCGACCGGTGCTCACGGCCCACCCGACGGAGTCGCTCCGCCAGACCACCCGGGACAAGCTGCTCGCGATCCACCACCTGCTGCTCTCGGACGACCCGGACGAGGCGTGGGCCGAGATCGCGATGCACGTCGAGAGCCTGTGGCAGTCCGACGGCCTGCGTCACCGCCGCCCGACGGTGCTGGAGGAGGTCAAGACCCTGCTCGAGGTGTTCGACCGCACGCTGTGGGACGCGATCCCCGACGTCTGCGGCGAGCTGCGCTCCGAGCTGCAACAGGTCGGAGCCGACCTGCCCGCCGACGCCCGACCGCTCCGCCTGGGCTCCTGGATCGGCGGCGACCGCGACGGCAACCCGTTCGTCACCCCCGACGTCACCCTGACGACCGCGAGGATGATGAAGGAGCGGCTGCTGCTGCGGTACATCGACGTGGTCCAGCAGCTCAAGCGGCTCATCTCCCACTCCACCCGCCGGGTGCTCGCCCTGCCGGCGCTGCTCGACAGCCTGGAGCGCGACGGTCGGGATCTGCCGGCCGTCCGGACCCGCAACGCGGTGCGCAACCGGTGGGAGCCCTACCGGCTGAAGCTGTCGTTCGTCGAGGCGCGCCTCGAGTCGACCCTCGCCAACCTCCGCGCCGACGCCGGGGTCGAGGGCGGGGAGCGCCAGCCCGGCCCCTACGAGGGCAGCCGCCAGCTGCTCAACGACCTGCAGCTCGTCGCCGCCAGCCTGCGCAGTCACGGCGCCGACCGGGCGGTGGAGCGGCTGATGCAGCCGGCCATCGACCGGGTCCGCACGTTCGGGTTCCACCTCGCGACGCTGGACATCCGGCAGCACTCCCGACGGCACGAGGCCGCGCTCGACGAGCTGGCCGCCCAGGCGGGCGAGCTGGACGGCCGGCGCTACGCGGACCTGCCCGAGGACGAGCGGGTCGCCTTCCTGCGCGACGAGCTGTGCGGTCGTCGCCTGCTCACGGCGCCGGGCTGCGAGCTCAGCCCGGAGACCCGGGAGACGCTGGAGCTGTTCGAGACGGTCGCCGAGGTGCGACGCGTCTGCGGGCCGGCGTCGATCGAGACCTGCGTCGTGTCGATGACCGACTCGGCGTCGGACCTGCTCGAGGTGCTCGTGCTCGCGCGGGAGGCGGGCCTCGTCCGCTGGGAGGGGGAGACCCTCCACTCGGAGCTGCGGGTGGCGCCGCTGTTCGAGACCCGGGACGACCTCGTGGCGGCGCCGCGCATCATGGCGTCGCTCTTCGCGGACCCGGTCTACCAGGCCCACCTGCAGGCCCACGGCGGGCTGCAGGAGGTGATGATCGGCTACTCCGACTCGGCCAAGGACGCCGGGCTGCTCACCGCGGCGTGGTCGCTGTACCGCGCCCAGGCGGCGATCGCGACGACCGCCCGGGAGCATGACGTCGACCTGGTGCTGTTCCACGGTCGGGGCGGCACGGTGAGCCGGGGCGGCGGCCCCGCCCACAAGGCGATCCTCGCGCAGCCCCCGGGCAGCGTGGAGGGGCGGATCAAGATCACCGAGCAGGGCGAGGTGATCGAGCTGAAGTACGGCCTGCCCGACCTCGCCCGGCGGACCCTCGAGCTGACCTGCGCGGCGGTGCTGCAGCACGGCTTCCTCGACTGGCGCGCCGACGTGAGCGACGCCGACCAGCAGCGGTTCGCCGACGTGATGGACGAGCTGTCCGAGCAGGCCTGGCGCACGTTCCGCGGCACGGTCTACGACGACCCCGCGCTGTTCGACTACTTCATGGCGGTCAGCCCCCTGGAGGAGCTGGCGGTGCTGCCGATCGGGTCGCGCCCCGCGTACCGCTCCGGGAGCGCCCGGGCCATCGGCTCGCTCCGCGCCATCCCCTGGGTCTTCGGCTGGATGCAGTCTCGCCACGTGCTGACGGGCTGGCTCGGAGTCGGCAGCGCGCTCCACGGCTACCTGGAGCGCCACGGCGAGGAGGGCCTCGCCACGCTGCGCGACATGGCGGCCCGCTGGCCGTTCTTCACCGCCCTGCTGGAGAGCGTCGAGATGGTCTGCGCCAAGGGCGACCTCGACATCGCCGCCCACTACGTGGAGACGCTGAACGATCGGCCGGACGCCGAGCGCATCTTCGAGTCGCTGAGGGCCGAGTACGAGCGCACCACGGGCGCCCTGGCCCGGATCCTGGACGCCCCCCACCTGCTCGCCCGCAACCCCGTGCTGCGCCGGTCGATCGACCTGCGCAACCCCTACGTCGACGCCCTGTCGTTCCTGCAGGTGGAGCTGCTGCGGCGGCGCCGGGCGAGCGAGGCCCAGTCCTCGGACGACCTCCTCTCGGCGATTCTGCGGAGCATCAACGGCGTCGCGGCGGGGCTTCGCAACACCGGCTGAACGGGTCGGCGATCAGCGCACGATCAGGCTCATGCTGAGCGAGCGGTCGCCCGTCCTGGGAGGGTCCTACGCCTCGGTCTGGCCGAGGAGCGCGGCGTGCAGACCGAGGGCCCCGTCCCAGCGGCGGACCGTGGCGCGGGTGTCGATGATGTCGGTCAGCTGCGGGTGGTGCACCAGGTACGACAGGTCTGCGACCGTGGGGTGCAGCTCGTCGCCGGGCACCGCTTCGAGGCGGAGCAGCGCGAGGAACAGGGTCAGCGAGACGAGCCCCCGACCGAGCGTGCCGTATTCGAACGGCCGCTTGGCGAAGAGCTCCTGCATGACGAACCGGCGCTGCACGTCGGGGGCGGGCCCCGGGCGCGGCATCATCGGGCGCGGCCGATCCAGGATCGAGTGGGCGTCGGTGTCCTGCGTGGCCCACGCGCTCTCGGTCCCGAACTCCTCGCGGCGGGCTTCGAGGCGAGCCTGCTCGGCGAGCACCGGGGCGTCGTCGGGCCGGTGCCCGAGCGCGTGGCGGAGCCGGAGCACGCCCGAGCGGAACCGCCGCAGCGACATCGGGTCTGCGGCCTCCAGGCCCACCAGCAGTTCAGCCCAGAAGGAGAGGTCCTTGAGCAGGAGGTCCGCGGCTTCGAGCTCCGCCTCTCCCGCGTCGCCGAGGCCGCCCAGCGGCACGAACTCGGAGTCGCCGTCGTCCGCGGCGGGCTCCACCGCCTGGGTCTCGTCCAGGGGGTGCGGGGTGTGCTCCCCCTCGGCCAGCTCGCTGAACGCCCGCAGGGATGCCATCCACGCTTCGGCGGGTTCGCCGTCCTCGAATCGAGCGCCGGTGCTGGTCTCCCAGTCGGACCACTCGGACCAGTCGGCGAGCACGCCGCTGACGAGGGGGACTCGGCTGGGCACCTGGTGCAGAGCCTGGGAGCGTTCGCGCAGGGCGGTCAGCACCCGCTCGGCGTCCTCCAGCGGATCGGGCCCGGCGCCCGTGGCGACGGTGGGGCAGCCCAGGCTCATGCCGACGTCCCAGCCGTCCGGCGTGCGGACCGCCCGGTAGGGGAACATGCGGCAGACGGAGGGCTTGACGTCCTCACCGAGCACCTTGTGCACGGTGCAGAGCCCGTCTTCCCGATCGAGGTAGCTGCAATGCCCGTCGCGGGGACGGAGCAGGTAGACCGGCTCCGAAGCGCCGGTGGGCAGCGGGATGAAGTTGCTCGGGTCGCTGCCGGCGACGTCCCCCAGGTCGCTGAAGGCGCCGAGGATGGCGTCGCGCTCCTCCCGCGGGATCGGACCCAGCAGGTGCTGTTCGCTGCAGCAGCGATTGCACGAGTGGCACTCGAACCGACTGCCCGGCGCCATTCGGGGGGTGCCGATCTCGACCACGTCGTCGTCCTCCACGTCGAAGTCGACGATCGGACGGGTGCGACGGGCGAGGCGCTGGAGCGCGGCGATGTCGGCCCGGACGAGCCCCTGGGCGACCACCATGCGGGCGCGCGGGGTGTCCAGGAGGGCGCGGCGGTCCAAGGCCTGGAGCAGCTCGACCAGCCCCATCGGGTTGAGCTCTTCACCCAGCGCGTGGGCGGCGTCGGCGAGCAGGGCTTCGGCGTCCCGCGTGCCGTCGAGCAACGCGACGATGACCGACGCCACCTCCCCCAGCTTGACGACCTGGCCCAGCTGCAGGTCCCGCAGCTCGGCTTCGTCCCCCTCGCCGACCATGACGACGCCGGGGCGCAGACCCGGCAGGGGCATGGGGGCGCGGCCGTCGGCAGGGCTGTGGTTTCGGAACGGTCGCACGGCTGGTCGGGGATCCCTGGTTCCAGGGGGAAGCACCGGGCTCGGCGGTGCTCTAGGCTACGGCTCTTCGCTCACCTGCGAGGAACGAACATGGTGGTTGAAAGCGACTCCCCTGTCCAGTCGGCCTCCCTGGTGACCGACCCCGAGGTTCTCGCCGGCTACCGGCAAGACGCATCGTCGGTGGTGGGCTCGCCCGAGGGGCTGCTGCGCCCGACCTCGTCGGCGGAGGCGGCGGCGTGGATCGCGGAGGGGCGCTCCCGGGGCGTCGCGGTGACCCCCTGCGGGCTGCGCTCGTCCACCACCGGGGCGGGGCTGGCCCCCCACGGCTGGGTGATGTCGTGCGAGCGCATGGTCGGGGTCGACTCGGTCGACGTCGACCGACGCACCGCCATCGTGCGCGCCGGGACCGTGCTCCGCGACTTCAAGGACCACGTCGCACAAGCGGGGCTGCTGTTCCCCCCCGACCCGACCTCGGAGAAGGAGTGCTCCCTCGGCGGCGCGGTCGCCTGCGACGCCAGCGGAGCGCGGACCTACCGCTACGGCCCCACCAGCCGCTGGGTGCGCGGCGTCGAGGTGGCGCTGCCCGACGGCACCGTGCGCTGGCTGCGGCGACGGCCGGTGAGCAAGGACTCGACGGGCTACGCCGCGCTCCGCGACCTGGTCGGCGTCATCTGCGGGAGCGAAGGCACCCTGGGGTTCATCACCCGGGTGGAGGTCGACCTCGCGCCGGCGCCCGACGCGTTCGTCGCCGGGTTCGCGTTCTTCCGCTCGGTTCCGGACGCGCTGCGCTTCGTCGGCGCGGCCCGGCAGGAGGACCGGGCCGGCTCGGGGGTGCGCCCCCGGTGCCTGGAGCTGTTGGACGGAGCCTGCCTCGAGATCATGCGGGCGCAGGACTCCGGCGTCGGGCTGCCGGAGGCCGCGGGCGCGGTCGTCTTCTTCGAAGAGGAGCACGCCGCGGGCGCCGACGAGCCGGTGCTCACCCGGTGGTGGGAGCTGCTGGAGCGCTCCGACGGGGCGCTCCCGGACGACACCGCCGTCGCCCTGGACCGGGCGCAGCAAGAGGAGCTGCGCACCCTGCGTCACGCCATCCCGGCCACGCTCAACGAGGAGGGCCACTCCTACGCGCGGGCGGGTGGCAAGAAGGTGTCGACCGACTGGGCGGTGCCCTTCGAGCACCTCCCCGGGTTGATGGAGCGGGCGGACGGCTGGCTGGTCGACGCGGGCCTCGCCCGGGTCGCCCGGTACGGCCACGTCGGCAACGGACACCCCCACTACAACATCATCGTGCGCGACGGCGACGAGGCCGAGCGGGCCCACGCGGTGGTGGATCGCATGGTCGCCGAGGCCTGCCGCCTCGGGGGCACGCTGGCCGCCGAGCACGGGGTCGGCAAGGTGAAGCTGCCGTGGGTGCATCACCGCTTCTCCGAGCTGGAGTTGGCGGTGATGAAGGGGGTCAAGGCGGCGTTCGATCCAACGGGGATGATGGCGCCGCGGAACCTGTTCCCGGCTTCGTAGCGTCCCCCCACGCGCGGGGCGTGACGGCGAGGATCGCGGCCGACCAGGCGAACGCGATGACGTGGATCCAGCGGAACGGCGCCTGCAGCAGGCGCGGCGCCACCAGCGCCAGGGCGACCAGCCCCAGCGTCGCGAAGCCCGCCATGAGGTCCACCCGGCCGCGATAGGTCAGCTCGTGCCTCACCCGGAACCAGGCGATCGCGCCCATGCCGAGCGCCCCGTACAGGGCCGTCGTCGGGGTCAGCTCGGGCGCGCCCCGCAGCGCGCTCCAGCCGGCCGGCAGCCCGATCGCGCCGGCGAGGGCGAGCCACGCCGGCCAGCCGCCGGAGCAGCGCACCGCCATCGTCAGGGCGACCGCGAACCCCGCGCCGTTGGCGAGGGCCAGGTACCAGGTCTCCGGGCGACCCAGCAGCGCCGGGACGGCGGCGGCGATCAGGAGCACGTCCCAGCGGATCGGCCGGATCAGCGGGATCGCAAAGCGGAGGAACGGCACGGCGGGAGTCTACTGATCCTTCGGCCGGTCAGCCCGGGGGCACCTCCAGCAAACCGGTGAGCGCGACGCCGCCCCCCCCGTCCTCCAGCGGCGGCTCGGGCATCAGCGCCAGGTAGCGGAGGCGCGAGGTGTCCCGTTCGTGCTCGATCGATCCGGTCTCCAGGCCGAAGGCGCCGTCGACGTCGGAGGACCACAGGACCTCGTGCAGCGACTCCGCGTCGGCGGGGTCGCAGCCCTCCTCCCCGCCGAGCAGATCGGGCAGGCCCCTCAGCTCGACCCGGGCCGGCACGGGGGCGATCCCCTCGATCGTCCATCGCTCCGCCCCCGGGGTCCAGGTCAGGGACGTCGCCTCCAGCCAGGTGTCCTCCTCGTGCAGCACGACCCGCCCCGCCACGAGCGCCCGCCGGATCGCCTCCCAGGTCGGCTCGACGTCGGGCAGCAGGCCGACGGACGTCCGGGGCTGCCCGAGCGGCGGATCGAGCACGTCCCCCGGCGGATCGATCAACACCCGGTGGTTGTCCGACGCGGCGATCGGGGTGACCGCCTGCCCCCGCGCCACGTTGCACTCCCAGGCGGCGAGCGCCCGGGCGTCCCCGGCGTCCCATCGCCAACCACCGTTCCAGACCTCCATCGCCGCGTAGTCGGTCGACGTCCAGTCCCACGCGATCCAGGGCGCCTGCGCGAACGGGTGATTGAGCACCGGCCAGCCTCCGGCCGTGCGGCAGGCGGCCAAGGCGTCGGCCCCGGTCACCTCCCCTTCGGGTCGGTCCACGAAGGCGCCGTCCCAGGCGAACCCGCCGTCGGGGGGGAGACAGCCGACGTGGCCGGCCCAGATCGGGGAGATCTCGTTGCCCGCGACCATCACGAACCCGTCGCCCGATGATGCCGCCGCTTCCGCCGCGGTCGGGAACTCCGGGCCGGCGTTGGGGCAGTCCTCGACGTCGGCGCACTCCATCGAGCCGGTCGCGTTGGAGTGGTCGGTGAGCACCACGAACCCGAGCCCGCGGTCCCGCGCGACCGTCGCGATGGCGCTGACCGACGAGTCCCCGTCGGTGTCGTTGCTGCCGACGCTGGAGTGAACGTGCAGGTCTCCGGCGACCCAGATGGGCTCGACGTCCAGCGTGCGGGTGCATCCACAGAGCAGCACGAGGACGGCGAGCAGCGAGCGCATGGCGAGCAGTCTAGGCCGGAGTCATCCGGAGGGCGCCTTGACATGGCCCCCCCCGAGGCGAACCCTGGCTCATGGCACCGTCCGGCGGCTCAACCCAGTTCGAGGTCAGCGTCCTGCGCGGATCGGACTCGGCCGACTGGGCCAGGATGCAGTCCGTCCTTCAGATCGCGTGGTCGGTCTCCGAGCCCGAGCGGATCGGCGAGATCCTGGTGCCCCCCACGGGCAAGAGCTCCCCTCCGGCGCTGATCGGGCGGGGCGGGGACCTGCCGGACGACCCGGCGGTCCGACTGGTGCCGCTGCGGCAGCGCCCCGGGCGCAACACGCCGATGGCCCCCCTGGAGACGGCGACGCTGTCCCGGCGACAGCTCATGGTGCGGGCGACCCGCGAGGGGCCGCTCGAGATCGAGAACCTCGGCCGACCGCCGCTGTACCACCGCGGTCAGGAGGTCAAGCACGTCAAGGTCGACATCGGCGACGTGCTCGTCATCGGCAGCTCGATGGTGCTGCAGGTGCTCGTTCGACCCGATCGCATGTACGCGCTGCACAGCTGGCCCGATCGGTACAGCCCCCCGTTCGGGGAGCCGGACCGGTTCGGGGTCGTCGGCGAGTCGATCCGCGCCTGGAGCCTGCGCGAGGATCTCGCCTTCGCCGCGGGGCGGGACGGCCACGTGCTGCTGACGGGCGAGTCGGGCACCGGCAAGGAGCTGGCCGCCCGGGCGATCCACGCGCTCAGCGATCGCGGACAGCGGCCGCTGATCACCCGCAACGCAGCGACGCTGCCGCCGGGGCTCATCGACGCCGAGCTGTTCGGCAACGCCAAGAGCTACCCCAACCCCGGCATGCAGCCGAGGTCGGGGCTGATCGGCGAAGCGGACGGCTCGACGCTGTTCCTGGACGAGGTCGGCGAGCTGAACCACGACCTGCAGGCCCACCTGCTGCGGGTGCTCGACAGCGACGGCGAGTACCAGCGGCTGGGCGAGAGCAAGGTGCGGCGGTCGGACCTGCGGCTGGTCGCGGCCACCAACCGGGAGGTCGATCAGCTCAAGCACGACCTCGCGGCGCGGCTGGTCCACCGGGTCAAGGCGCCGACGCTCGCCGAGCGGCGGGCCGACGTGCCCCTGCTGATCCGCCACCTCCTGTACGCCGCGGCGACGAAGGACCCGGCGATCGCCAGTCGCTTCTTCGACACCCAGGAGCGGACCGGCCGCATGCGGCCGCGGATCGACGTGCTGCTGGTCGAGGCGCTGCTGCGCCACCGGTACTCCACCCACGTCCGGGAGCTGAACCGGCTGCTGTGGATGACCATGTCGTCCAGCCGGGGCCGCACGCTGCGGCTGCTGCCGGAGGTGAGCGAGGTGCTCGACCTGCCCGGCGACGAGCAGAGCGGCAGCCGACCGGAGGAGCTCACGGCCGACGTGATCCGGGAGACGCTGGAGCGCTGCGAGGGCGTCCAGGCCCGCGCCTGGAAGGAGCTCGGGCTGCGCAACCGGTTCCAGCTGCGGCGGCTGATGAAGAAGTACGGCCTCGACCAGGCCGACGACGACAGCGCTGCGAGCGGGGACTGACCCCGACCGGGCACGCAGCTGCCCGGCCGCCGTGCCCGGATCGTGAACCCCGCCCCGGCATGCATCTGAGCCGCCCTCTTCTCTTCGTCTCTGTCCTGCTCCTCGCGGCGTGCGCCCCCCAGCGCTCGACCCCGCCGGGCAGCGGGGAGCCCCCCATCGAGCCGCTCCAGGTCGCGAGCGGCTGGTACTTCGGGGAGTGCTGGGGCGACTGTCAGGGGCGCATCGAGGTCGACGGCGAGACCGGGCGAGCGAGCTTCGAGGCGTTCGGGTGGGACGGCGAGACCTACACGCAGTCGGCCGGCGACCTGACCGAGGACTGGATGGAGCAGCTGCAGGAGGAGTGGGACTCGGTCGACGCCGGCGTGCTGCTCGAGGTCTACGGCTGCCCCGACTGCGCCGATGGCGGCGGCGAGTACGTCGAGCTGGGCGCCGAGGCCGGCCCCGAGCGGACCGACTACGAGTACAACGAGCCGCCGCCCGAGCTCGAGGGCATGCACGCGCTGATGCGCCAGCTGAGCAACGACCTGCGCTGGTGCGACGGCGGCGCCGCGGTGCCGGTGGTCGACGTCTGCGACGGGGACCAGCCGGTGCCCGGGGACGGCGGCGACGACACCGGCGACGGGGACGACGGCGAGGACACCGGCGACGGCGGCGACCAGACCGAAGAGGACGAAGGGCCCTGAGCCCCGGTCATCGCGATCAGACCCCCGCCTCGGCGAACGCCTTCGGGTAGGTCGCCAGGCCGCTCAGGCGGTCCAGCCCCCCCGGCGTCAGCGCCATCACCCGGAACACCTCGGACGGCACGCCGTACTCGTTGTCGACCCCGTGATCGCCGGACGGCTCGAAGCCCAGTCGCGCGTAGTAGCCGGGGTCCCCGAGCACGACGCAGGCCCGCTCTCCGACCGCCCGGAGGGCGTCCAGCCCCGCGGCGCCGAGCCACATCCCGACCCCCCGACGGTGGTGGTCCGGGCGCACCGCGAGCGGCGCCAACCCGGCGATCGCGACGCCCCCGAGGTCGACCCGCACGAACAGGACGTGGCCGATGACCTCCCCCGCCCGATCCTCCGCGACGAGCGAGGCGAGCGAGTCGGACGACCCCCGGATGCGTTCGACGATGCCCGCCTCCTCGGGCCCGGGGAACGCCTCGGTGTGCACCCGACGCACCGCCGCTTCGTCCCCCGGCCGCTCCGGTCGCACGCAGTAGCCGGGGACCGGGGCCCCCACCGGGCGCTCCCCCAGCCCCCAGCGCACGGCGCGCTCCAGGGTCGGCCCGACGGTCGTGGGGAGGCCGTGCACGTCGTCGACGAGCAGCAGCGCCGCGTCGGGGGAGGAGCGGAACAGCTCCAGCGAGTCGGCGGCCGGCACGACGTCATCCCCCAGGCCGTGGATCAGGAGCACCCGGGGGCCCGGCGGGAGCGTGCGCCAGGGCGTCAGCTTCGGACCCGCCCCCGCCATCAACACCACCGCGGCCTCTCCGACCAGCCCCTCGTGCATCGCTCGGAGCATCACCGCGGCGCCGAACGAGGAGGCGACGACCACCCGCGGTCGGGCCGCCAACGCGTCCTTCGCGACCGCCATCGGCGCCGCGAAGGCGGGGTCGTACCCGTCGAACGGGTACCGCCACGTGCCGGTCTGTTCGACCGCACCTCGAGCCGCTTCGATCGCCGCGCCGGTCCGCAGGTCGGGCCCGGCCGCGTCGAACGTCTGCCGCAGGAACGTCGCCTTGCGGCCACAGGCGACCCCGTCGGGGCCGACGGGGGACTCGAGGCCATGCAGGAACAGGACGCGCGCGTTCATCGGGCGGGTTCTACCCCGTGCGTGGCGGAGCGGTCCCGGTAGCATCGCCGCCATGCGCACCCCGACCGTCCTGCTCATCGTCCTCCTGGGCGCCCTGATGGCCTGCACCCCGACCCGTCGCGGCGACGACGACGACGACGACAGCGGAAGCGGGGCGGACGACGACGACGCGGCCGACGACGACGACGCGGCTGACGACGACGACGCGGTGGACGACTGCTACCCCGACTACGTGCCCGAGTTCGACGAGGACAGTTGCCTGACCTGGGACGGCGCGAGCGCGATGTGCGGCTTCGCGTCGGACGGGACGATGTGCGAGTTCGCGGTGGGGTGCGGCATCGAGCCGGACACGTCCCAGTGCTCGATCGACTGCGAGATGATCACGACGATCACCTGCGCCGACGACGTCATGGTCGACTGCATGCTCCAGGCGACCTGCGACGAAGACTGCGACGCGTTGCTCGCCTGCGGCTACTTCCTGGCCCCCTGATTGCGGCGAATTCGCGGACTGCTCCACAGGGACCCGTGCACGGGTCCACAGAGGGATCACCCCAGCCGCGGTGATCCGATCGACGCGGAGCGGCGCTTGGCGGCCTGGCGGATCACCTTCCTGATCTTCCGCTCCGAAGGCGGCGGTCCGATCTGGATCTGACGGCCGTCGACGAAGACGGCGTCGCTGCGGCCCCAGCGGGCGAACTCCTCGCGGTCCTGGGTGTCGATCTCCCGGTAGTCGACGACGTCGCTCATCGACCGGGCGACGCGCTCGGCCCTGGCGCAGACGGCGTTCATCGCCGTGCACCAGCCGTTGCTGAGGCAGGTGACCCGGGGGCGCGCGGCCGTGCGCGGGGCCATCGGCTCGGGCCAGAACGGCGGCTCTGCCGCCCCTTCGAAGGGCTTCCAGAGCAGGATCCCGCCCTGGTCCCGGTCGGAGGTGACGTACCCGTTGTGGCGCCACCACGAGGCTCGCATCCAGACCGGTCCGACGACGCCCCAGGCGGCGATGCCCAGCGCGCCCCGCTTGTGCGCCTCCGCCTCCGCCGCCTCCACCAGGGCGGTGCCGAGGCCTCGCCCCTGGCGCTTGCCGACGCCGCGACGATGGCCGTGGACCCAGACGCACTCGACGAAGGCCAGGTTCGCGCCGCGCGCGAAGCTCTCCTCGATCGGGACGACCTGGATCATGCCGACCGCCTTGCCGTCGTCGTCGATGGCGAGCTTCACGAACAGCCCGCGGTCCTTCATGCGGTCGTACCAGGCGGCCTTGCGGTCGCGACCGTCGGTCATCTCCGCGCTCCAGGGCTCGAAGCAATGCAGCCAGTCTTCGAAGTACCTCGGCTCGAGATCCGTGATCCGGGGCATGACGTCCTCCCAACGCCGCGGCGCGGGAGTGCGGCGCGACCGGACGGTGTGACTGCAAACGACGTTCCGGATCGTCTCGGTCACGTCAGTCGCGGGCCATCTGCGCGAAGCGCTCGGCGAGCTCGTCGAGCTGCCCCGCGAGGCCGACGTCGCGCTCCCGGGCCCGGGCGGCGGCCCGGCGGCAGAGCGGCTCGCTGTCCGACGTCCAGACCGGGGTGCGACGCAGCTCGTCCTGGACCGCCCAGAGCTGCTCCAGGACCGCCCCCCACGCCTCCAGCTCGGCGAGGCAGGTCATCAGCAAGAGGCGGCCGAAGAGCACGACGTCGAACCGCTCCCGGCGCTCCGCCGCCCGGATGCAGTCGACCGCGACCTCCCGCGCCTCGGCGAAGCGGCGCTGGGTCAGCAGCACGAGCCCCAGGTTGACCGCCGGGATCAGGCCCGGCAGCCCCGATCGGTTGTGCACCTCGATCGACACCAGGTACCAACGCCGCGCTCCGTCCAGGTCGCCGACCCGGCGCGCCAGCTCGCCCAGGTCGTTGTGGGTCGCCGCCAGCCCCCACAGCGCCCCCGCCTGCTCGTACATCGTGGCGGCGAGCCGGAGGTGCTGCTGGCCCTCCTCGCTCTGGCCGGTGTCCTCCATGTCCAGGACGCGGTGCACCGCCCGGTGCAGGCCCGCGATCGTGAGGAACAGGCGCGGGTCTTCGGGCGGATCGACGGCCAGGGCGGCCCGCACGACCTCGTGCGCCTCGCCGCGACGACCGGACTTGAGCAACGCGTCGGCCAGCTTGTTCCGGACCCGGAGCAGCTGCGCCGTCTCCCCGGCTGACTCGGCCAGCGCCTCCGCCTCCCGCAGCGTCTCGACCGCGACGGTGGTGCTGCCCCGCTGGTGATGGGCCACCCCGAGCGCCCTCAGGGCCCGCACGAGGACCCCGGTGTCACCCGAACCGCGCGCCTGCTCGACCAGGCGGGTCGCCTGCTCCACCGCCTCGGCGACCCGACCGACGCGCCGGAGCCGGACCGAGCGCTGCACCATCGCCTGGATCCGCAGGGGGTCTGACGCCGGCAACCCCAGCGCGTCCATCGTCTGGTCGGCGAGGTCGAGCGAGCGGGCCATGCCGTCGAAGTCGCCGTCGTGGTACGCCGACAGGGCCGCCTCCAGCAGCCGTGGGAGGGCGTCAGTCCTGCGTCCGGCGCCCAGCAGGTGCCCCGCCAGCTGGTAGTCCCGAGCCGCCCCGAACGCCTCGAGCGCCTCGGCGCAGGCCCGGTGCAGCTCCGGCGCTCGCCCCCCCGCCTCGGCTCGGGCGCGCAGCGCCTCGGCGAGCATGCCGTGGGTGAACCGCCAGGACCGACGCTGGGAGTCCTGGGTCCTCGCGGCCAGCCCGGCCCGCAGCATCGCGTCGACCAGCCGGCCCGACGCGCGCGCCCCGGCCAGGTCACACGCATCGCGCCACAGCCGCTCCTCGACCTCGACCCCGAGCAGGGACGCCAACTCCAGGGCCGTCGCGTCCTCCGTCGGGCGGGGCGCGAGGAACGCGTCGACGAGACCGGTCTCCTCGACCGGGGCGGCGTCCGGGCGCAGCGTGAAGCCGTCCTCGGCCGCCTCCAGGGCCCCCGCCTCCAGCCACGCGCCGACGATCTGCATCGCGAACAGCGGGCTCCCCCCGCTCCGGGACGCGAGCTCCGCGGCCAGCGTCGGCCGCAGACCGATGAGCCGGCTGGACAGCTCCGCCACCTCCCGGTCGGCCAACGCCGACAGGTCGAGGACCCGGCATCGCTCGTGGCCGATGAGCTCGGCCACGCCGGTGTCCGGCTCGCCGCCGCTGACCCGCTCGGTGCCGACGATGAGCAGACCCGCAGCGTCCCGCTGGAGCAGGTGCATCGCCAGGGCCTGGGCGTCGGTGCCCCACTGGATGTCGTCCAGCCACAGCACGACCACGCGCCGACCGGCGTCCCGCAGGAGCATCTGGCGCAGCGCCTCGTAGCGCTGCCGGGGGTTGGCGAAGCCGGACGGGAGCGCGTCTCCGCCCTGGATCAGCGGCGCGGCCAGGCCGACGAGCGCGCGGGCCTCCGCCGCCCCTCCGCCGGAAGGACGGATCGCCCCCTCCACCCGGTCGAGGGCCGCGGCGACCGGCAGCCGCTCGATGCCCAGGTGGCGCGCGACCATCGAGCCGAGCCCCTCCGCCTCGCCGCCCTCGCGCTCGGAGTGGACCGCGCGCAGCACCGTGGCGACGCCCGTCTCGTGGGCCCGCTCGCAGAGCCACGACGCGAGCCGGCTCTTGCCGATCCCGGGCGCCCCTCGGAGCAACACCATGCGGGGGCCGTCGCCCTGGGCGACCCGGCGTAGCCAGGTCCACAGCTCGTCCCGCTCGACCTCCCGGCCGACCATCGGGATGCGGCGCAGCCCGAACAGCCCCACGCCAGCCCCGAGCAGCTGCCGACCGGACAGCACGGGGCGACGACGACGCCAATCCGGTGGCACCTTGACCGGCACGGTCGGCGCGCCGCGCCCCGCCGCCTCGAGTTCGCCGGAGATCCAGCCGCCGGAGATCGTCGATCCCTCGTCGAACAGCTCCGTCGAGCCGACCAGCGCCATGCTGTCGCTCACCCGGTCGACCACCGTCTCGGCCGCCCGCACCGTCCGGACCGGCACCCAGGCCGCGGAGCTCCGCGGGTCGTCCACGATCGCGGCCAGGGCGCTGCGGGCCTCGGCGGCCCGCCCGAACCGCTCGCTCGGCGCCTTCCGAAGCAGGATGTCGACCCACTCCGCCAGTCCCTCGGGCATGCCCGGCCGCGACGGCAGGCGCGGCGCCCGCTCGAACCGATGGGCCCGCATCACCGTGACGACGTCGTCCGCGTCGGCGAACGGGGGGCTGCCGGTAACGAGCGCGAAGGTCAGGCAGCCGACGGCGTACAGGTCGGTCCAGGGGCCGAAGTCGCGCCACCGCCCCTCCACCTGCTCGGGCGCCATGTAGTGCGGGGTGCCCTCGATCGTCTCCGTCTGCTCGGACCGGGCGACCTCCCCCAGCGCGTGGGCGAGGCCGAAGTCCATCAGCAGGACCCGACCCGAGGCGCGGTCCCGCAGCACGTTGGACGGCTTGAGATCTCGGTGCACGACACCTCGGGCGTGGGCGTGGGCGAGCGCGTCGAGCAGCCCGCGCAGCGTCTCCTCCAGCCGAGCCCAGCCGAGCCGGCCGCGCTCGCGGGTCAGCGGACCGCCGTCGATCCGGTCCATCGCCAGCCACGCAGTGCCCGCGGTGAGCCGCCCCGACGAGCCGGCCGCCTCCTCTTCTCCGATGGTGCCGGCGTCGTAGACCGTGACGATGCCGGGATGATCGAGGCGGGCCATCGCCCGGACCTCGTCGAGCAGCGCCTCGCGGCGTCGAGCCGACTCCGCGTGGGCCCGGGTCAGCAGCTTGACCGCGACGGGTGCGCCGGTGCCCCGGTGCACGCCGGCCAGCACCACGCCCATGCCGCCCCGCCCGATCTGGTCGCCGAGGTCGAACGAACCGACGCGGATCGGGCCGGAGTCGGGCATCCGCGGATCGTACCCGCGTGTTCCGCGCGGTGAGCGTGCGCCGCGGGGTGCACGCACCGTGCTCGAGCGTGCGCGCACCCCTC
>CAYQEG010000041.1:0-5401 GCA_964416435.1 uncultured Rickettsiales bacterium | reverse complement strand
GGGGGGGGGGGGGGGGGGGGGGGGGGGGGGGCGCCCCCCTCGGGCGGGGGGGGGCCCCCCCCCCGCCCCCCCCCACCCCCGCGCGGAGTCAGCAGGGGCGACGCACAGCGTTCACGGGACGACCGTGGGATGGCACGAGCCTTGCGATTACCGAGGGGAGCCCTGGAGGAACCGCATGATTCGCCGTTTCATCGCCGTCGCCCTGGCCCTGACCGCCCCGTCCCTCGCCGCCGCCGGCGCCAGCGCGACGACGCTGTACGTCGAGGTCGACGCCGACCCGGCCGGGGCCGACGGCACGGCGGACCACCCGTTCGCCAGCATCTCGGCCGCGGTGGGGGCGGCCGACTCGGGCGACCAGGTGGTGGTCGGGGCCGGCACCTTCGCGGAGTCGGTGCACGTGGACGTCGCGGTGACGATCGTCGGCCACCCGGGCCTGCGCACCGTGGTGCGGCCGCCCTCCACCTGGACCCTGAGCGCGGCGGGAGCGGCGCTCGACGGGCTGCTGTTCGAGGGGAGCGGCGGCTGGTCGGTGGCCGTCGACGCCCGCCGGCCGTTCACGGTCCAGGGCTGCCAGTTCGAGCGCTTCGGGGTGGCGCTGTGGATCGAGGGGGTGGGAGGGTCGGGGGTGGTGCGTGACAGCCGACTGCTCGACAACCGCAACGGCATCGTGATGCTCGGATCGGGCCACGCCACGCACGTCCTGGTCGAGCGCAACCAGATCGTGTCCCCGGGCGCGATGAGCGGTATCTACGCCGGCGACACCCGCTGGCGGGGCTACCAGAATCGGATCAGCGGCCCGTCGTGGGGCGTCTACCACCGCCTCCCGCGCCACCGGCACCTCCCGATCAGCGACTTGCGCGGCAACCTGATCACCGACGTGTTCGTCGGCGTCACGGGCGCCGGGCTGGACCGCCATGAGCTGAGGGTCCGTGCCAACACCATCGGCGGCTGGCGACCGACCTTCGGGCTCGTCGCGTCCGACGTCATCGACACCCGGGACGCCCCCGACCGCCAACAAGCCCTGTCAGCTTCGTTAGACTTCGCGGTCGGGAGGACTCGATGAACGAACCTGTCGAAGACGGCGGCGCAGAGCCGATCGTCGAACGCGAAGGCGGTGGGCCGGTCGAGACGGCGGTGGCGGCGGTCATCTGCGCCGCTGCGATGCTCTTGCCGATCTTCTGGATCCAGCACCGCTACGAGATCTTCGTCTCCGAGTCGGGGGACATCAAGGAGGGCGCCGCGGGCGCCACCCTGGCCCTCGCGGTGGTGATGAGGACGGTCTCCAGGACGGTGCTCCGGACCATCGTGCGGACGTCGGCGCGGGCGGGCATCAAGGCGTCCATGCGGGGCGCGGTGCACGCCGGCACGCGGGCCGCCAGCCGCACGCTGTTCGCCTCGCTGTTCAAGAGCGCGTTCGGACAGAAGCTGACCGGATCGGGCCCGAAGCCGACCGAGCCGGCGGCCATCCGCAAGTCGAACCTCAAGAGCCTGATGTTCGGCTCGGTCCTGCTGTACGCGTCCTGGGTCATCGTCATCGGGCTCGGCCAGCCGTTCGGGGAGCTCGAGGACGCCGACCAGGCGGCGATCTCCGCCGAGGCCGAGGCCGAGGCCCAGCGGGAGGCGCTGCTCAACCCGGCCCGGGTGCTTCCGGAGGTGGAGGCCTACAACCAGCGCGCCGCCATCACCGAGAAGAAGGAGGCGCTCTCGAAGCTGCGACGGGACTACAAGGGCGCGCGCGACGAGGGCGCCCGGTCCGCGCTCCGGCTGCAGCTGGACGACGCGCAGTTCGAGCTGATGGACATGCAGACGGTGCTGACCGACCTGCTGGTCAAGTCGGGCGGCAAGATCCGCGCGCCGCTGCCGCCTCCGGCGGAGTTCGAACCCACGGCGTTCGACGACGCGGTGGACTGGCTCTACACGTACGCGCCGTTCCCGGGCGAGATCGACTGGGGCTCCCCGGTCATCTGGGCCGGCGGCGTGCTGTGGGTGCTCCCGCTGTGGTTCATCTACGGCGTGCAGGCGCGCAAGGCGGGCCGGATGGGCAAGGTCATCCGGCACGAGACCGGCGTCGACGGCGGCTTCATCCAGCTGTACTTCGCGGGCGCCTTCTCGTTCATGCCGCTGACGTCCGACGTGGTCGTGGAGGGCACCGCCGAGGACAAGGGCCGGGTGTCGGCGGTCGGCCTGATCGTGCCGACGTGCGTGTCGATCCTGCTCTGGCTCGCCTGGAAGCTGACCGGCGGCGAGTCGATGTGGATCCTGCTCGCGTCCGACGCGTTCCTCATCTACCCGATGGTGCAGACCTTCCCCCTGGCGCCCCTGGACGGCGTGCAGGTCTGGCGCTGGAGCCACAAGCGGTGGTTCGCCATCTTCTTCTTCGTCATGACCGCGTTCATGCTCATGGGTTCGGAGGGCCTCAAGAATGTCATCTGAGAACCCCACCCCCGTGGCCGAGACCCCGGTCGAAGAGAGCCCCGAGCGCATCGCCCTGCTGAAGGGCGCGACGGCCACCTTGATGGTGTCGCTGTCGGTCGTGCTGGTCTGGCTGTACGTCTACAACCTCGTGGTTCACAAGATGAACCCCGTCCTGGGCTTCTTCAAGATCCTCGACGGCATCAACGACCTCGTGATCGGCATGCTCACGGTGGTCATCATCGGCCTGGGCATCGTCATCGTCTTCACGCTGACGAACCTGTTCACGCAGACGATCACCAACCTGTACTCGGTGCGGCTGCTCGAGGACCTGATCCGCGGGCATCTCCTCAAGAAGGAGTACAAGCAGTTCTTCGTCAAGCTGCTGAACTTCAACGACCTGCCCAAGCCCGACTCGCCGTTCCCGCGGCACGTCAGCTCGGCGCTCGTGGTGTTCGCCTACCACTACATCGTCGCGTGGTTCTACCTGGTGGTGTTCAGCGAGTGCCTGTGGTTCGCCGCGTGGTCCGCCGGCGTCTACCTCGACCTGTACCCGGAGACGATGAACATCGTGCCGCTGTTCGCCATCGCGGTGCCGTTCACGGCGCGGCTGATGGCGTACTTCAACTACCCGTACGCCGACGACTACGCCGGGTTCATCCCCGGCATCCTGTTCGTCGTCGTGCTGCTGCTCGCCTTCGTCGCCTACATGGGCGGCCCGTTCCAGTACTTCGTCCAGGACATCTACAACCGGGCCGAGCCCGGCTTCTTCAGCGAGGGCGCGCTCTTCTGGAAGTTCTTGAAGGACGGGCTGATCATCGCCTTCTATCCGGTGTTCGGAGAGGTGGTGTTCTTCTACCTCCAGTACCAGAAGCTCAAGAAGGGCGAGGACCTCGACTGAGCGGATGAGGGACCCCCTCGGCGTCGCGCTGGAAGAGTCCGTGCCGGCGTCCGAGCGGCACGGACGGGGCCAGTACTTCACGCCCGACGAGGTCGTCGACCTCGTGCTGTCGCTCGTCCCCGCGGGTGCGCCGGCGGGGCGGGTCATGGACCCGGCGTGCGGCACCGGCCGGTTCCTGCTGGCGGCCGAGGAGCGGTGGCCGGCAGCCCAGCTGTTCGGCTTCGAGACGGAGCACGAGGCGATGGTCGCGGCGACGGTGCAGCTGCCCGGCGCCCTGATCAGCGACGCCGACTTCCTGGCCACCGACGGCGCCGGCGAGATGGATCTGGTCATCGGCAACCCGCCGTACGTGCGCAGCCGGGGGCGCAAGCGGGACCTGTACGTGCGGTTCGTGCGCCGGGGGCTGTCCCACCTGCGGCTGGGGGGGCGGCTGGCGTTCGTGCTGAGCAACGCGTGGCTGGACGTCGGGTACGGGCGGGAGCTGCGCGAGCTGCTGCTGCGGGAGGCGACGGTCGAGTGGGTCGTCGAGGCGGCGGATGAGCGGTGGTTCGAGGGGGCGAGCGTCAACACGATGGTGCTGGTGGTGCGCAAGGGGCCGCCGACGCCGGGGGAGCGGACCCGGTTCGCGCTGGTGCGGGGTGCGTTGCCCGCCGAGCCCGAGGTCGTGCGTGAGGTGAAGGCCGCGGAGCTGCCGGCGAACGAGCCGTGGGGGCCGCTGCTGCGGGCGTCGGACCGGTTCCTGGAGCTGCGCGGGCGCTGCGTGGCGCTGGGCGAGCTGGCCGAAGTGCAGCGGGGGTGGACCACCAACCACAACCGGTTCTTCTACCCCCCGGCCGACGCGGGCATCGAGGCGGCCTGGCTCCAGCCCCTCGCCAAGGGCCCCAAGGGGCTGCGGGGGGTGCGCTTCGAGGCGGCCGCCCTGCGGCACCGCGCCTTCTTCGGGGCCGGCGCGCCGCCCCCCGGGGCGCGAGCCTGGATCGACCTGTACGAGCGGGACGACTGGCGACTGCGGCCCCAGACGCCGGCCCGGCTGTTCCTGGTGAAGGGGACCCACGACCGGCACCGCCACCCGCTCGCCGACCGGCCGGTGTACGCCGACCAGCAGCTGTACCTGGTGCGGCCGCGACCCGGCGTCGAGGTGGAGGCGCTGGCGGGGCTGCTCAACAGCTCGTGGGGACACCTCGCCCTGGAGCTGGGCGCGCGGGTCAACTTCGGCGACGGGGTGCTGTGGCTCGGGCTGGGGGACGCCCGCGAGCGGCTGTGGCTACCGGACGTCCGGGGGCCGACCCGTGCGGCGGATCGTCACGCCCTGGCGTCGGCGTTCGCCGACTTCCCCAACGACCCGGTGCCCCCGGCCCACCAGCTGGACTCCCAGCCGACGTGGCGGGCGGCGATCCAACGGCTGGACAGCGTCGTCGGGGGGCTGCTCGGGCTGGACGCCGACGCCCAGGCGGCGGTCCGCCAGGAGTGGCGTGCCCTGTGCGCCAGGAGGCTGCGGCTGGCCGCGAGCGCACGCTAATCGGCCCCTCACAATGCTGAGGCCCTCCGCGCGGGTCTGGAGACCCGATTCGTGCGTCCCTCATCGGTCACCGGGGGGCTGGGGCTTCCGGTTGAAGGGCCCCCTCGTTCTCCGCTCGAACCATGCGTTCGCGAGCCCTGGTTCCCCCCTCCGAAGCGATGACGACACAGGGGTCGGCGATGGTCGGGCCCTGCAAGGCGACGCTGGGAGGAGGCGGGGCGTGCAGAAATCCACACCGGGGCGTGCAATAGGCCCTCACCGGATGGTGGGGCGATGCGTCGGTCGCGGTGGGTCGCGCGACGGGCGCGACCCTCGACGGACGCTGCACGGGGCACGAGTTCGACCCCTGCTCGACCGCCGTGCTGGGGGGAGCCCGCAGCTGGCACGGTTGCTGCTGGGTCATGAGGTCATCTAGCCCCGTGACGGGAGAAAGGGATTCACCATGCCGACCTTCAAGAACCTCCTGTACGACGACTCTGGCACCACCGCCATCGAGTACGGCCTGATCGCCGGACAGTCGTGTCGCGCAAGTTCTGCACTTTGGTCGTCAGGGCACTTCTTCGGTTTCT
>CAYQEG010000040.1:5502-43084 GCA_964416435.1 uncultured Rickettsiales bacterium | reverse complement strand
CAGCCCACGCCCAACTGCCCAGAGAAACTCCAGTTTCCGGACGGAATCTAGCTACTCGGGGGCGGAGTCGTCGTCGTCGTCGTCGCCGGGGCCTTCGATCCCCTCGCAGAAGTCCGACGGCTCGATGTTGCCGACGCAGTTGGCGCACCAGCCGTCCCGCATCGGGCCCTTCTCGGGGCCGTAGTAGACCCAGTCGTAGTTGCCGCCCGGCCCCGGCGCGTCGCAGGACGCGGTCTCGCTGCCGGGGCAGTCGCCGGCCTCGGTCTCGGTGGTGATGCCCGGCGGACCGTCCGGCGGCACGCTGCAGTCGACCCCGTCCAGGTTGGGACGGCAGGCGATCAGGTCCCCGTCGAAGTAGAAGAGGCAGGAGCCGCTGACGTCGTCGTCGTCGTCGCTGGCGTCGTCGTCGTCGCTGGCGTCGTCGTCGTCCGACCCGTCGTCGTCGTCCGACGCGTCGTCGTCGTCCGACCCGTCGTCGTCGTCCGACGCGTCGTCGTCGTCGACCGAGGAGTCGTCGTCGTCCTCGGTGTCGTCGTCACCGCGCTGCGGTCCGCAGGCGACCACGGCGAAGGACAGCCCGAGGGTGAGGAGGAGAAGAAGGACGCTTCGCAGGTTCATGGACGGTGCTCCCCGACAGCGCGCGATCGCGCTCCGACCCATCTTTCCACGGAAAGCAGCAGAACCGGAACAGCCGGCCCCCGTGGGAACCGGCTGTTCGGTGGTCCGTCCTGGACAAGTGGCCGGCCTTCCTGGCCGCGTGCCATTTGGGGGCCTCTCCGCCTGGGAGGCCGCCGAACCTTCGGGAGTCCTGCTCGTCTTGGCTTATCGCCCGAGGCGGGAGAACCTTGAGCGAGTCCTCGCGATTTCTCGAAATCAGCGCGGACGGGCCAGCACGAGGATGGCCGGGCAGAAGCTCCGACCCACCAGCGTGTCCCAGAACAGGTAGCGCCGGCCGGCCAGGAAATACCGGAACAGGCCGGCCCAGTGCATCACGTCGAAGCCGTTGCGGGCGGTCGCGTCGATCCAGTCGCCGCGAGGCCACTTGTGCAGGTGGGTGGGGTCCTTGTCGAGCGCCTGGACGAGCGGGCCGAGCGGGCCGTCGTAGACCGGCACGCTCATCGCGAACAGCCCCCGGGGCCGGAGCAGCTCCCGCACCCGGGCATACGCCGCCTCCAGGTCTTCGATGTGCTCGATGACGTCGAACATGCAGACCGCGTCGAAGGAGCCGGGCTCGAAGTCGGCGTCGAACAGGCCGCCGGGCCGCAGGTCCACGGCGTCGGGCAGCCGCTGACGCGCGACGTCGACGGCGTGCTCGCTGATGTCCGTGCCCGCCAGCTCGAAGCGACCGCTCGCGGCCGCCTCGGCGAGGTAGGCGCCGTAGGCGCAGCCGACGTCCAGCATGCGGCCGCCGTCCTCGAACCGCATCACGGTCCGGAGCAGCCGACGCATCTTGTAGCGGGGGTTCCGGCGGTCGTAGTCACCGCCGTAGACGTCGTCGAAGTAGCTCCGCTCGAAGTCCAACGCTACCGGCCCCGCCGCTCGAGCAGCCGGCGCCCCATCAGGTCGAACGTGTCCCGCACGGTCTGGCCGACGTCCATCTTGCTGGCGCCGATCTTCTTGTCGTAGCGCAGCAGGAGCGGCACCTCGGTCATCAGCACCGGCGGGTCCTCGGTCCGCAGCTTGAGCAGGATGTCCACCATGCAGGTGAAGCCGCGCTCGCTGAAGAAGTCGGGGTTGCCGTCGATCGCCCGGCGCAGCGTGCCGGCCCGGTAGGCGCGGAAGCCGCACGTGTAGTCGCGCACGTTGGGGATCGGGAACGCGGCCCGGAACAGCCAGCTGGCCCCCCACGACAGGAAGCGGCGCTGGGCGGTCAGCCCGATCACCCGGGCGCCCCGCTGGTACCGGGAGGCGACGACCACGTCGTGCCCCTCCTCGATCTTCCGGATCATCGACGGGATGAGCCCCGGGAGGTGGCTGTTGTCGGCGTCCATCGTCAGCACGATGTCCCGGTCCTGGGACGAAGCGATCGCGGTGGTCAGCCCGGTCTTGATCGCCTCCGCGAGCCCCTTGTTGACGTCGTGCTGGACCAGCTCGATGACCGCGTGCGGGAACAGCTCCAGCTCCTGCATGAAGTCGCGGACGCGGTCGGCGGTGCCGTCGGTGCTGCCGTCGTCCACGACCAGGATCCGGAACGAGCGGTGCGGCGCGACGTCCCCCATCGTGAGGCAGATGTCGCGGAGCAGGGACGCGATGTTGGCCTCTTCGCAGTAGGCCGGCAGGGCGACGTGGATCATCGGCCTGGGAGTGTACTGGACCGGTCGAGGCTCGGCTGACGGTAGGATCTGCGCGGTGCCCTCCGCGTACACCACGATCGTCGGGTTCGTCCGCCTGCTGATCCGGCTCTTCTTCCGCGAGGTCGAGGTGACCGGCACCGAGCACCTGCCCGAGGACGGCGGCGGCGTGCTGGTGTCGTGGCACCCCAACGGGATGATCGACCCCGGCCTGATCCTCAGCCAGTTCCCCCGCCAGGTGATCTTCGGAGCGCAGCACAAGCTGTTCCGCTTCCCCGTGCTCGGCCGGCTGATGCGGGCCATCGGCACGGTGCCGATCTACCGGGCGAGCGACGCCGACAACGCCGACCCGGAGGCGCGCCGGGCGGCCAACGCCCGCTCCCTGGACGCCCTCGCCGAGCAGGTCGCGGCGGGCTCCTTCTCGTGCCTGTTCCCCGAGGGACACAGCCACGACGACCCCCACCTGCGCCACATCAAGACCGGCGCGGCCCGGTTCTACTTCCGCGCCCGGGAGCTCCAGCCCGACGGCGCCCCGGAGCCGGTGATCATCCCCGTCGGCCTCCACTACGACCACAAGCGGGGCTTCCGAAGCAACGCCCTGGTCGCGTTCCACCCGCCGCTGAAGCTGGACGAGGCGCTGGCCCGCCTCGAGCCGGAGGAGGACGCCCCCTCCCCCGACCGCTTCGAGCAGCTGACGAGGCGCATCGAGGGCGTGCTCCACGACGTGGTGCACGCGACGGAGAACTGGGAGCTGCACCACCTGATGCACCGCGCCCGCAAGCTGGTCCGGGCCGAGCGCGCGCACCGGGCCGGCGCCGATCCGGGCCGCGTCGCGATGGAGGAGCGCACCCTCGGCTTCGCGCGGGTCTGGAAGGGCTACTACGAGCGGCTGGAGACGCACCCCCAGGAGGTCGGCGCGCTGCTCGACCGCATCCGGGAGTACGACCAGGACATCCGCGCCCTCGCCCTGCACGACCACGAGCTGGACCGGGGTCCCCGGCTGGTGCGGCCCAAGCTGGGGCTGTACCTGGCGCTGCAGGCGCTGCTGGTGTTCGTGCTGCTGCCGCCGATCCTGCTGGTCGGTTACGCGGTCAACCTGTTCCCCCTGGTCGGGCTGTGGGCGCTGTCCCGGGTGCTGAGCAAGGAGCGCAAGGACGAAGCGTCCATCAAGGTGATCTTCGGAGTCGTCGCGTTCCCCGTCGCCTGGGCGACGGCGGCCTTCGTCTGCGCCTGGGGGCACGACTACCTGCACGGCATCTGGCCGTCGCTGCCGAACACGCCGGTGCTGACCGGCGTCCTCGCCGTCGTGCTCGGGATCGTCGGCGGGATCGTCGCGCTGCCCTATTCGCGCCTCACCCAGGAGACGCTGCGGGCGCTGCGGGTCCGGCTGACCCGGGCTCGCCGCGGTCGGGCGATCGAGCGGCTGCGGACCGAGCGGGCGGCCCTGTTCGAGGGGCTGATGGGGCTGCGCGAGGGGCTGGATCTGCCCGGCCGGGTGGACGCGTCGGGGCGCATCCTCCCGGACGAGACCGGCTGACCCCCGGGGGGCCTGGGGTCCGTCTCAGTCCGCGGCGAACAGGTGGATCCGGGCGACCGCGCCGTCGGCCCACTGGAAGCCGATCCCGTCGCCCGCGTAGACCCACGAGCCGGTGAACGGCTCGACCGCGGGGTCGCCGAACTCGGCCCGCACCGCCTCCTCCGACGCCCCGACCCCGACGCCGCCGGCCGTCTCCCCGACGAACCCTGCGCCCAGCTGGAGCGCCGACGCGCTGTCGGCGATCAACGTGCCGACCACGTCCGGCTCCGCCCACGTCAGCCGCAGGCCGACCGTCGGCCCCAGGTCCGCCGTCGCCGCCTCGTCCCCGAGCCGGCCGCGGAGCAGCTCGGCGCTGTCGCCGACGCACAGGGACGCCCCGTCCATCGACGCGCCGACCCCCGGCACGACGCCGTCGTCGTCCAGGCAGGGGGGCGTGCCGCAGCCCGTCGCGAGGAGCAGGACCACCACCAGGGTCGCGAACCGGCTCATCGCTGCACCCCCTGGTCGTCGAACAGGTCGACCCGGGCGGACACCGCCGAGTCGAGCGCCGCCCCCGTGTCGGGGTCGAGCAGCACCGCGTGCCAGGTGAGGTGGTCGAGCGACGCGTCGGCGGGCGCGTAGCCGGGCTCCAGGGGCACCCCGAACCAGACCGAGTCCTCCGGAAGCGTCAGCCGGAGCAGGTCGCCCCGACGCTCGGCCCCCGGGAAGTCGAGGGCGCCGAGCCAGGGCATGGGCGCCGCGTCGCCGACCTGCACGAGGAGCAGCAGGTCGGCCGCCCGCTCCGCTCCGGGGTTGTACAGGGTCACGTACAGGGGCATCTCCAGCCCCTCCTGGTGGTAGTGCAGGCGGGTCGTGGTGACCCCGACGCGGGTGCGGGACGCGGCGGCGGGGGCGTCTCGGGGCGGGTCCCAGGTGACCACCCCCAGCCCCTCCTCGTCCGCGCCGTCGTGGATCGCGCGCTCGATGGCGGCGGCGTCGGTGGTGCCCCACCAGTTGCGAGAGATGTCCGGCGCGGTGACCCACGGCCGGTACAGGTCCAGCCACTCGTTGAACCAACCGAAGTCCGACGGCTGGTCGGCCGCCAGGTTGCCGTGCAGGTCGTTGTCCCGGAAGACGCGCATGTAGGCCGCGCCGACCCCGGCCGCGCCGAACTCCGAGCTGAGGATGTTGTCGACCACGACGTTGTCCATCATCAGCGGGGTCGCGTGGGGGAAGCAGTCGATGCAGACATGGATCGCGGCGCCGTCCAGCACCCCGGTGTTGCCGGTGAGGGTGTTGTCGAAGAACGCGGGAGACGAGCTGTACAGGCTGACCCCGCCGCCCTCCCAGTTGGTGGTGTTGTCGGTGAAGGTGTTGCCGACGATGGGGGCGTAGTGGCTGCTGGTGCAGAGCGCGCCGCCGTAGGGGCCGCTGTTGCCGACGAAGGTGTTGCCCTGGAGGATCGGCGCCGCGCTGTGGGCGTAGACCGCGCCGCCCCAGGCGATGGTGCCGACGCTGTTGTTCTCGAACCGGTTGCCCCGCACCCGGGGCGCGCTGTCGGGGCCGATGTGCAGGGCGGCGCCGCCGACCTGGGTGTCGTCGCAGTCGCAGTCGTTGTCCACGAAGGTGTTGCTCGTGATGTACGGGGACGCGCCGTCGAGGTCGAGCGCGCGGGTGGCGTGCTCGAAGGTGCAGTGCTCGACGATGGAGCCGGCGACGTAGTCGTCGACCGCCTCGAAGGTGGCGTCGACCGAGCTGTCCTCGAACAGGACCGACAGCCACGGCGCGAACTCGTCCCCCGGCGCGCTGGTGAACACGATGGGGGCGTCGGCGGTGCCCCGAGCGATCAGCTCGCCGGAGATCCGCAGCGACGCGTCGGGGTGCATCCAGACCTGGACCCCCGGCTCGATCGTCAGCGTGGCGCCTTCGTAGACGCGGCAGCTCGCTTCGACCTCGATGGGGCTGTCGGCCAGGGTCCAGGTGGCGTCCTCGTCGATCGACAGCGGCGCGACCGTCGCCCAGGCGGGGCTCGCCAGGAGCAGGGTCAACAGGGCGGGTTTCCACATGGCCGCGAGTGTACGCGCGGCCGGCCCCCCAGCGCCGCGGTCTTCGTCGATTCCCTCGCCGGACCCGTCGATTCGGCGAGCCGTCCGGCGGGACGGCGTCGGTCAGGGTGCGCTCCCGCGCCGGAGGTACCGTCACCGAGGGGACAGGCGGGCGCGACCCGACCCGGGCCGCGTCGAGTGGGAGGACGCGATGGCATTGCTCTTCCGAGCGCTCCTCGCGCTGTTGGCCGGTTGGCTGGTGGCGTCCTGTGCCCCGGCGAACCGGGAGTTCGACTTCGACGGAGACGGAGCCGACGACCCCGACGACTGCGCCCCCGCGGACCCCGACCGACGGCCGGGCATCGACGACCCCTGGGGGGACGGGATCGACCAGGACTGTGACGGCTTCGACGGCATCGATCGGGACGGCGACGGCTACAGCGCCAACGCCGACGTCGACCGGGACTGCGACGACAGCACCGCCCTGGTCCACCCCGGCGCGCTGGACTCCACCGGCGACGGCCTCGACGCCGACTGCGACGGCACCGACGGCACCGACGAGGACGGGGACGGCTTCCCGTCCGAGGCGAGCGGCGGATCCGACTGCGATGACTCCGATCCGCTCGTCACCCCGCTGGACACGGACGGCGACGGCCACTCCCCGTGCGACGGCGACTGCGACGACACCAACTCCGCCCTCAACCCGCTGGACGCCGACGGCGACGGCATCTCCACCTGCGCGGATCCACCGGACTGCGACGACACCGACCCGGAAGTGCGGCCCGGCGCGGTGGAGGCGTGCGACGGGGTCGACACCGACTGCGACGGAGTCGCCCAGGGGGAGCACGACGCCGACCTCGACGGCGATCCCGCCTGCTCGGACTGCGACGACGACGACCCCGATCGAACGACCGCCGACTCCGACGGCGACGGCATCTCCAGCTGCGACGGGGACTGCCTGGACACGATCGCCGAAGCCAACCCGCTGGCCACCGACGTGGTCGGGGACGGCGTCGACCAGAACTGCGACGGGGTGGACGGCATCGACACCGACGGTGACGGCGAGCCGAACGTCGCCAGCGGTGGAGCCGACTGCGACGACGACAACTTCCTGATCACCTCGGCGACCGACGAAGACGGCGACGGGGTCGCGCTGTGCGACGGCGACTGCGACGACGACGACCCCGACGTTCGGCCGGGCTTCGGGGAGCTGTGCGACGGCCTGGACACCGACTGCGACGGCTTCGCGCTGGGGGAGGGCGACGTGGACGGCGACGGGGCGCTGGCCTGCGCCGACTGCGACGACGACGACCCCACGGTGAGCCCGTCGGCGACCGAGGCGTGCGACGGCGTCGACCAGGACTGCGACGGGATCGTCGACGACGGCTTCGACGCCGACGGGGACGGCTCCACCACCTGCGGGGGGGACTGCGACGACTCCGACGCGGCCCTGGACGCGCTCGACGTGGACCTGGACGGCGTGACCTCCTGCGACGGCGACTGCGCGGACACGGTGGCCGCGGTGAACCCGTTCGCGACCGATCTCTGGGGCGACGGCGTCGACCAGAACTGCGACGACATCGACGGCGTCGACGGTGACCAGGACGGCGAGGCGGGCGTCGGGTCCGGCGGCGCCGACTGCGACGACGACGACCCCGTGGTCGGCTCCTGGACCGACGACGACGGCGACGGCAGCCCGCTGTGCGACGGCGACTGCGACGACGACGACCCGGCCCGCAGGCCGGGGCTGCCGGAGCAATGCAACGGGATCGACGACGACTGCGACGGGTTCGCCACGGGGGAGGGCGACGGGGACGGCGACGGGTCGCTCGCCTGCGAGGACTGCGCCGACGCCGACCCGGCTCGCTTCCCCGGCCAGGCGGAGCTCTGCAACTCGATCGACGACGACTGCGACGGGGTCGTCGACGACGGATTCGACGGGGATCTGGACGGCGCGACCACGTGCGCGGGGGACTGCGACGACGACGACCCGTCGGTCCGCCCGGGGTTCTTCGAGGCCTGTGACGGAGTCGACACCAACTGCGACGGGGTGGTGATCAACGAGGCCGACTACGACGGCGACGGGTTCCCCAGCTGCGCGGACTGCGACGACGACGACGCAAGCAGGAACCCGATCGCCGAAGAGGTCTGCAACAGCCTCGACGACGACTGCGACACGCTCGTCGACGAGGAGGGGGACACGGATGAAGACGGCGACGGCCTGTTCGCGGGCGGCTGCGGGGGGGACTGCGACGACGGACGGGCAGGCCCCTGCGAGGTGGTGGCGCTGGCCGCGGGGGACATCCACATCTGCGCCATCCTGGACACCGGCGGCGTGCACTGTTGGGGTCGCGGGAGTTCGGGGCAGCTCGGCTACGGCAACACGGACACCGTGGGGGACGTCGAGCCCGCCTGGTCCGCGGGACAGGTCCATGTCGGGGCTCCGGTCGCCGCGATCGACGCCGGAGCGTCCTTCACCTGCGCGATCCTCGACGGCGGGTCGGTGCGGTGCTGGGGGAGCGACGGCCGCGGACGCCTCGGCTATGGCGAGCCCGTGGAGGCGATCGGCGACGACGAAGCCCCCGCGGCCGCCGGGGACGTCGACGTGGGCGGCGACGTCGTGCAGATCGCCACCGGCAGCGCCCACACCTGCGCCGTGCTCGACGGCGGCGCGCTCCGGTGCTGGGGTCGGGGCAGCTTGGGCCAGCTCGGCTATGGGAACGCGCAGGACATCGGCGACGACGAGGCCCCCGCGGCCGCCGGGGACGTCGACGTGGGGGGCACCGTGGTCCAGGTCGGCGCCGGGAACGAGCACACCTGCGCGCTGCTCGACACCGGCGCGGTTCGCTGCTGGGGGTCGGCGGAGTACGGCCGGCTGGGCTACGGCGACACCCTCTCCTTCGACGTCGACGAGATCCAGGCGATCGGTGACGACGAGACCCCCTCGTCGGTCGGCGACGTGCCGGTGGGAGGCGACGTCGTCCAGATCGCGGTGGGCAACCAGCACAGCTGCGCGCTGCTCGACACCGGCGCGGTCCGCTGCTGGGGCAACGGCTGGAGCGGCCGCCTCGGCTACGCGGACTCGGAGCACGTCGGCGACGACGAGACCCCCGAGGACGCGGGCGACGTCGACATCGGCGGGCTCGCGGTGGAGATCGCCGCGGGCGACAACCGCACCTGCGCGTTGCTGGAGGACGGCGACGTCCTCTGCTGGGGCTACGGGCTCTCCGGAGGGCTCGGCTACGGGGACACCGAGCACATCGGCGATGACGAGGCCCCCGCGTCCGCCGGCGTCGTCGACGTGGGAGGGCCGACCTCGAGCCTCGCGATGGAGAGCGCCACCTGCGCCCTGCTCGACACGGGGGCGGTCAACTGCTGGGGCCAGGGAAGCCACGGGCTCCTCGGTCGCGGGAGCACGCAGAACATCGGCGACGACGAGACCCCCGCAGACGTCGGCTGGGTCCCGCTGTCCCTGCCCCTGTTCCCCTGACCGACGAGGAGGATCGAGACCGCGAGCAGGGCCTCCGTCCAACGCGGGGCCTACTCGACCAACCAGGGGGACAGCTCCCGCGCCCGGTCCAGGCACCGCTGCCGCCCCTCCTCGTCGCCGGCGTTCTCGTAGCCCGCCGCGAGCCGCCACCAGACCAGGGCGTAGTGGTCCCACGCGGGGGCCTCCAGGGACTCGTCGAGCTCCTCGACGGCGACCAGGCGTGACCGGATCGTGAACCGCTCCCAGTCCCGGGTCAGGGCAGCCTCCACCGTCTCGGGGGCCGGCGGGTAGTAGCCCTGGCCGGACACCCGCAGCAGCGTGCCCGCGGCCGGCCAAGTCGGCGGGATGATGCCGACCACCTCGGGGTGGATCTCCGGGATCCGCACGGACAGGTAGACCGGCCGCTGCTCCGCGTTGGCGATGACCAGCTCGGGCAGCGGCATCGGGGCGCCGTCCAGTCGGGTGACCAGGTCGGGGTGACGCTCGGCGACCCAGTCCCGGTACCAGTCGTGTTGCAGCAGCTTCGGGCTGACGCAGGCGACGTCGGGCCGCAGCTCCAGCACCTCGCTGGCGTAGACGCAGCCGAAGTTGAAGGAGTCGCCGTGAGAGATCACCAGCGCGCCCGGCTCGACCGAAGTCAGCGTGTTGCGCAGGAAGTCGTCCAGGATCGTGGCGTCCCGCATCGACGCCCGGGGCATCGCCAGGGCGCCGACCACCAGCAGGTTCAGCCCCAGCAGCGCGACCGGCAGCTCCGGCCGGCTCCACACCTTCAGCCGCACGAACCAGGCCACGCCGACGCCGATCAGCAGCGCGAACGCCACGTTGGGGAACGAGTGGAACCGCTCGACCACGACCCGGTAGTAGGCCTGGGCCGGCAGATCGAAGCGGGTGACGAACAGCGGCCCCGCGAGCAGCCACGTGGCGACCACCGCGACCCCGAACCCGCGCAGCCGCTTCGGAGCCGACAGCGTCGCCGCGACCCCAGCCAGCCCGAGCACCGCCGGCAGCCCCGCGAACTGCCGGAACAGCCCCGACCCGTACAGCCCCGGCTGCACCCACCACGCGATCCCGCGGTCGATCTGCCCGGTGACGAACGTGCCGTAGTCGGCCCGCAGGAAGTGGTGCACCAACCCGGACAGCGTCTCCGTGTCCCCCCAGCGCCAGGCCCCGCCGGGCAGCATCAGCGTCAGGTAGGGCAGCAGCCCGACCAGCGTCCCGGCGACCCCCGCCCCCGTCACCGCCAGCGCTCCCCGCGCCGTCCGGGGAGTCGGCCAGGCCGCCCACCAGGCCCACACCAACACCGGGGCCAACAGGATCGCGGTGTGGTGGTGGGCCACCCCGGTGGCGAACGCCAACCCCAGGAACAGCCCCGCCTTCGGCCCCTGCAGGCCCCGCGCGACGTGGGCGCAGGCGAGCAGCACCAGCGCAGCCGTCAGCGTCGAGCCGCTGAGCACCTCCGGCACGACGCTCCATCGCCAGAACAACACCGAGAACCCGAGCGCGCCGGCGGCCACCGTCGCCGCGACCCCGTCCTCCGTCACCAGCAGCGTGGCGCGGTGCAGCAGCCCCAGGGTCGCCGCGCCGAGCGTCGCGGACAGCGCGCTCACCTTCCACGCGACCGTGCCGAAGGGGAGCGCGAGCACCAGCCCGCGGGCGAGCAGGCCGAACAGCGGGTAGCCCGACGGGTGGGCGACCCCGCCCTTCGCCGCGATGGTCAGGAACTCCGGCGAGTCGCCGCCCTGCACGACCCGGGCGCAGGTCGGCAGGTAGAGCAACACGAACGCCGCGAACAACAGCCAGGACGTGACCGGCCGGTCGATGGGGCGCAAGCTCGGTGCGTCGTCGCTCATCCGTCGGCCGGCGAGGATACCCGGCGGCACGTTCGCGATGGGTGCTCTAGAGCACCGATCATGTAGTCCGACCGAGCGGCGTGAGGCCGAGGCGCGCGAGGTCGAGGAACAACGAGGCCGCGCATCGAGATGCGCAACGAGGAGTGACGCAGAGATCGCGTGGATCCGTCCACGGAGCGACCGAGCGACTATGTGATTGGTGCTCTAGGATTCGGCGGTGCTCCGAACGACCCCGATCCTGCTGCTGGGCCTGCTGTCGGCGTGCTCCGCGCCCGAGCCGACCGCCCCCGCGCCGGCCGACCCTCCCCCGACGCAATCCGCCGACCGGGAGCCGCTGATCCACGTACACGTGCCGGACAAGGTCGCCCAGGGGCAAGGCTCCTTCAAGGCGGACTGGTCCTTCGACCTCATCGCGTCCGAGTCGTGGTCGGCTCACGTGCACGTCATCCCCCAGCACCAGCTGGTCCCCCCCCACCGCCACCCGGAGAACGACGAGCTCACCTTCGTCGCGTCGGGCAAGGCGGAGTGGGGCAACTGGACGACCGGCGGCGTCGACACCTTCGTGCTCAGCCAGGGCGAGGCGATGATCGCCCCGATGGGCACGGTGCACTCGGTGCGCAACCGCAAGCCCGAGCCGCTGGCCGCGATCGTCGTGCACCGGCCCGAGTTCGGTCAGAACTGGTTCGTGCTCCCCGGCGAGGTCGACACCGACCGGGTGGCGGGCCGGTTCGGCCGCTCCGATCGCGTGCCCGGCGCCTTCGACGGCTGGGACCTGACCTGGGTGACCGACGTCGACGACCCCGGCGGCGACGCCGACGTGCTCTACCTCGTCGGCGGGGGCGAAGGCACGCTCTCCTTCGAGGAGACGACGCTGCCGATGAAGCCCGGCACGTTCGTCCGGGTCCCCCCGGGGCTGGCCCACCGCATCGAGGGCGTCACGTCCGCCGCCATCCGGATCCCGCGCGACGCCGGATGACCGGGCGCCGAGGACCGCTGCGGCCGCTGTCGGTCGCGCCGATGATGGCGGTCACCGACCGTCACCAGCGGGTGTTCATGCGCCGGATCACGCGCGGCGCGCTGCTCTACACGGAGATGGTGTCGACCGGCGCCATCCTCCAGGGCGACCGCGCCCGGTTCCTCGCGTACTCCGACGTCGAGCACCCGCTCTCCTTGCAGCTGGGCGGCGACGACCCCGAGGCGCTCGCCGAGTGCGCCCGGATCGCCCAGGAGGAGGGCTACGACGAGGTCGACCTGAACGTCGGCTGCCCCAGCTCCCGGGTCCGAAAGGGCGCGTTCGGGGCGGTGCTGATGCGGCGCCCCGAGCGGGTCGCGGAGGCGGTCGCGGCGATGCGGGCGGCGACCACGATCCCGGTGACCGTCAAGCACCGGATCGGCGTCGACGAGCTCGACCGGTACGAGGACATGCTGCGGTTCGTGGAGATCGTCGCGGAGGCGGACTGCGACCGCTTCATCGTGCACGCCCGCAAGGCCTGGCTGCGGGGCCTCAGCCCCAAGGAGAACCGCAACGTGCCGCCGCTGCGCTACGAGGACGTGCACCGCCTCAAGGCCGAGCATCCCGAGCTGGCGATCGAGATCAACGGCGGCCTCAAGACGATGGACGCCGTGGCGGAGCAGCTGGAGCACGTCGACGGCGTGATGATCGGTCGGGCGGCCGAGGACGACCCCTGGGCGTTCGCCGACGCCGACCCGCGCTTCTTCGACGCCCCCGCCCCCGCCGCCACCCGACACGAGGTCGCCCGCGCCCACCTCCCCTACATCGAGGAGCGCATCGCGGCGGGGGAGCCGGTGCACCGCATGGCGCGCCACATGCTCAACCTCTTCGCGCGCCAGCCTGGCGCCCGGAAGTGGCGGCGGCACATCTCGGAGGCGGCGACCCGGCCGGACGCGGGGATCGAGGTGGTGGTCGACGCCCTGGCGCTCGTACCCGACGACCCCTGACCGCGGTCAGGGCGCTCGCCGCGGTCCACGGTACGGTCTCGACCTGCCTAGAGGAGGCGCCATGACGGTAGAGCGCGCGAGCACCCCGAAGAACCCCCTGCTCATCCAACCCACCCGCCCGTTGCCCCGGAAGGTCGGCATCGTCGGCGCCGGGACCATCGGCCCCGACATCGGCTACTACCTCAAGGCCGCGTTGCCGGACCTGGAGCTGGTGCTGGTCGACGTGAGCCAGGACGCGCTCGACGGCGCCGTGGCCCGGTTCGGCAAGTACGCCGCCAAGGGCGTGGCCCGCCGCAAGATGACCGAGGAGGCGGCCGCGAAGGTCGTCCAGGGGATCACCGCCACCCTCGACTACGCGGACCTCGCCGGCTGCGACTGGGTCATCGAGGCGGCGACCGAGGACCTGCCGCTCAAGCGCCGGATCTTCGCCCAGATCGCCGAGGTGGTCGGCGACGACGTGGTCATCACGTCCAACACGAGCTCGCTGCCGGCGTCGCGCATGTTCGACGAGCTGCCGAACCCCGGCCGCGCCACCGTCACGCACTTCTTCGCGCCGGCCTGGCGCAACCCGGCCGTCGAGGTGATCGCGTCCGAGGCGGTCGACCAGGACGTCCTGGACTGGCTGCGCTGGACCTTCTGCAAGACCGGCAAGGTGCCGATGGTCACCGACGACGTGCTCTGCTTCATGCTCGACCGCGTCTTCGACAACTGGTGCAACGAGGCGGCGCTGTGCCTCGACGCCGCGACGACGCTCGAGGTCGACTCGGTCGCCCACGACTACGTGCACGCCGGCCCCTTCTTCGTGCTCAACCTGGCCCGCGGCAACCCGATCATCTGGCACACGAACACGCTGCAGATGGAGGAGGGCGAGCACTACCGGCCGGCCGGCCTGTTCCGCTCCGTCGACACCTGGGTGACCGGCAAGCCGGGGTCCCGCGTCGAGATGAGCGACGGCGTCGCGACCTACGTGCGCACCCGGCTCCTCGGCTCGCTGCTGACCCAGAGCTGCGACATCCTCGACCGCGACATCGCCGGCCCCGCCGACCTGGAGCTGGGCTGCACCGTCGCCCTCGGCTTCAAGCAGGGACCTTTGGGGCTGATGGCCGACCTCGGCCAGGGCGAGTTCGACGTCATCACCCGCGGCTTCGACGAGCAGCGCCCCGGCGGACCGACCCCCGAGCGCACCGTCGCGGAGTACACCGACTTCGCGCGGCACGTGCTGGTCGACGACCTCGACGGCATCCAGGTGCTCACCATCCGCCGCCCCCAGGCGATGGGCGCGCTGGACGACCGGGTCACCGCCGAGCTGCTCGCCGCCATCGAGCAGGCCGAGGGCGACCCCGCGGTCACCGGCTTCGTGATCATCGGCTACGGCGACAAGGCGTTCAGCGCCGGCGCCGACATCGGCCGGTTCCCCGAGTGCCTCGGCGACACCGAGCGCTCCGCGCAGTACGCCCGCGACTGCAGCGGCCTGCTGCGCCACCTGGACGGCATGTCCAAGCCGGTGGTCGCCGCGCTCAACGGCATGGCGCTGGGCGGCGGCCTCGAGCTGGCGCTGCGGTGCCACGGGATCGTCGCGAGCAAGCGTGCCTTCCTGCAGTTCCCCGAGATCACCCTCGGCATCGCCCCCGGCATCGGCGGCATGGTCGTGCCGTATCGCCGCTGGCCCGCCGCCGCAGGCGTCTTCCACGACATGCTCCGCACCGCTCGCAAGCTGCGCGCGACGGACGCGGCGGACCTCGGCGTCGTCGACGGCCTCGCCGACGACTACGCCTCCCTGGTCGACCTCGCCGTCGGCCGCGTCCGCGAGCTCGCCGGCCACGTCGAGACCATCGCGCAGGGTCCGGTCGACATCGGTGACCTGCCGGCGGTCGAGCCGTACGCCGGCAAGCAGCTGATCAGCCGCGAGGTGATCGACATCATCGGAGCCGCGATCCGCGACGCCGCCGCCGCCGCCGACTTCGAGGAGGCGCTGGAGATCGGCTACCGGGCCTTCGCGGCCAGCGCCTGCACCCCCGCCGCGCGCGAAGGGGTGACCGCGTTCCTCAAGCACCGACGTCCCGACTTCTCCAAGACCGGTTGAACGGAGTACCCATGCCGCTGAACAACGCCTACCTCGCCCATGGATCGTGGTGGTCCAGCCCCTTCTGCCGTTGGCAGGGATCCTTCGCGAGCGAACACTCCATGAAGCTCGCCGCGAGCACCGGCAAGGCCGTGCTCGAGGCCAGGGGGCTGCCCGGCGAGGCGATCGACGGGCTCGTGCTGGGCATCTCGGTGCACCAGAAGCGCTCGTTCTACGGCGCCCCCTGGCTCGCCGGGATGATGGGCATCGAGCACGCCACCGGCACGACCGTGTCCCAGGCCTGCGCGACGGGCGCCCGCATGCTCGCCAGCGCCGCCCTGGAGGTGGAGCTCGGGCAGCGCAACAGCATCCTCGCGGTCGCCTGCGATCGCACGAGCAACGGTCCCCACGTCTACTACCCCAACCCCAAGGGCCCCGGCGGCATGGGCGTGCACGAGGATCCCGTGTGGGACAACTTCGGGCTCGACCCCCACGCCGGCAACGCCATGTCGGAGACGGGTGAGAACGTCGCCCGCCGCGAAGGCATCAGCCGCGAAGAGCAGGACGCGATGACCCTGGTCCGGGCCGGCCAGTACGAGGCCGCGCTCGCCGACGACCGCGCGTTCCAGCGCCGCTACATGGCCCCCGTGACCATCGGTCGAGGCCGCCGGGCGAAGGTCATCGAGGCGGACGAGGGCGTCTTCCCGACCACCGCCGAGGGGCTCGCCAAGCTCCGGCCGGCGGCCGAGGGCGGCACCATCACGTTCGGCAGCCAGACCCACCCCGCGGACGCCAACGCCGGGATGCTCGTCTGCAGCGCCGGCCGCGCGGCCGAGCTGTCCGGCGGCTCCCCGGTGCGGGTGCAGCTGCTGTCCTACGGCGAGGCGCGGGTCGAGAAGGGCTACATGCCGACGGCGACCGTGCCCGCGGCGATGGCCGCGCTGAAGCAGGCGGGGCTGACCGTCGGCCAGGTGGACGCGTTCAAGACCCACAACCCGTTCGCCGTCAACGACGTCTACTTCTGCCGGAAGATGGAGCTGAAGCCGGAGCAGGTGAACAACTACGGCTCGCCCCTGGTGTACGGCCACCCGCAGGCGCCGATGGGGCTGCGGGTCGTCATCGAGCTGTGCGAGGAGCTGATCCTGCGGGGCGGCGGCGTCGGCCTGTTCACCGGCTGCGCGGCGGGTGACTCGGCGATGTCGGTCGTCGTCAAGGTGACCGGGTAGGGGCCGTGGTCGCCGGGCCGAGCGACGCGGAGGAGGTGGTGGTCGACCCACTGCTCGTCGCTGCGCCCGGTCACGCGGCGCTGCTGCTCGGCAACGAGGCGATCGTTCGAGGGGCGCTGGAGGCGGGCGTCGGGTTCGCCACCGGCTACCCCGGCACCCCCTCGTCGGAGGTGACCGACTCGTTCGCCCGGATCGCCGACGCGGCCGGGATCGAGTTCGAGTACGCCGTCAACGAGAAGGTCTGCCTGGAGCTCGCGTTCGGGGCGTCGCTCGCCGGCGCCCGCTCGATCTGCGCGATGAAGCACCTCGGGCTGATGGTGGCGGGGGACCCGCTCTCCACCATCCCCTACGTCGGCGTGCGCGCCGGCCTGGTGATCGTGAGCGCCGGCGACCCCTCCTGCCTGACCAGCCCCAACGAGCAGGATCAGCGGCACCTCGGCCGCATGCTGCACTTCCCGGTGCTCGACCCGAGCACCCCGGCCGAAGCGCGGGAGCTGACGAAGGTCGCCTTCGAGCTGTCGGAGGCGTCGGGGCTGCCGGTGCTCCTTCGGACCACCACCCGGGTCGCCCACAGCCGAGCCGTCGTGCCCTTCGGGCCGCTCCGGGCGCCGACCGGGATCGGCTTCGAGCGGGACCCCTCCCGGCTGGTCCCGGTGCCCCACCACGCCCGCCGGCTTCGACAGGAGCTGAAGGGGAAGATGGAGGTGGCGCGCCGACGGGCGGAGGAGCTGTTCGTGCGTCAGGGCGACGAGCGGACCGCGGTGCTGGCCGCCGGGGTGCCCGCCGCGACGGTCGCCGATCTGCTGGCGGAGCACGGCCTGAGCGACCGGGTGACCCTCGCCCGGGTCCCCTGCGTGCACCCGCTCCCGGAGGTGGGGCTGACCGACCTGCTCCGCTCCTCCGAGCGGCTCCTCGTCGTCGAGGAGCTCTCGCCCTTCGTCGAGGACGCCGTCCGCCTGCTCGCCGCGCGCGAAGGGATCGCGGTGGAGATCCTCGGCAAGAGTACCGGCCACCTGCCCGAGGAGTTCGAGTACCTGCCCGCGGTGATCGCCGGCGGCCTCCACGCCGGCCTCGGCCTGGGGCCCGCCCCGGCCGGCGAGGAGGAGCAGCCCGCCCCGCCGCCGCCCCGACCGCCGGTGCTCTGCGCCGGCTGCCCCCACCGCTCGACGTTCTTCGCGGCGAAGGCGGTGTTCGGAGAAGACCACCTCTACTTCAACGACATCGGCTGCTACACGCTCGGCTTCTCCGCCCCCCTGTCGGCCGGCGACGCGGTGCTCTGCATGGGGGCCGGGTTCAGCATGGCGGCCGGCGCCGCCCGGGTGACGGGTCAGCGCACCCTCGGGTTCCTGGGCGACTCCACCTTCTTCCACGCCGGCATGCCGCCGCTGCTCGACGCGATCAAGGAAGGCACGGACATGATCGCGGTCGTCCTCGACAACGAGGTCACCGCGATGACCGGCTTCCAGGACAGCCCCGGGCTCGAGGGGGCCCCGGAGCGGCCGCGCACGGCGTCGATCGCGGGCGTCGCGCGGGCCCTCGGCGCGGGCCACGTCGAGACCTTCGACCCGATGGACCTGCCGGCCGCGATCGGCGCCTTCGAGCGGGCCCGGGACGCGACCGGCACCAGCGTGCTGGTCGCCCAGAGCCCCTGCCCGGTGCACCACGCCCGGAGCACCGGCGCCCCCCTCACCGAGGGCTGCTTCCAGGTCGACGCGAGCCTCTGCAGCGCGTGCGGCCGGGACGGCTGCGGCCTGGACTGCGGCATGAGCCCGACCCCCGCGACCGAGCGGGCGATGGGGCGGAGCCGGGCCCTGAGCGTGCTGCAGCCGACGGCGTCCGCGTCACCGACGACCGCGCCGTGCGGCGCCGCCTGCCCCCTGGGGGTCTGCATCCAGGGCTACATCGGCCACGTCGCGGCCGGGGAGTCCGCCGCTGCGCTGCAGATGGTGATGGACCGGGTGCCCCTGCCGGACTCGGTCTGCCGCGTCTGCCACCGACCCTGCGAGGCGGTGTGCGTGCGGGAGCCGCGTGACGGGGCGGTCGCCGTCAACGGGATCAAGCGGTTCGTGATGGACCTCGCCGCGGAGCAGGGCGGGCCGACGTGGTCCCCGCCCCGCGAGCCGGAGCACGACCGCCGCGTCGCCATCATCGGCGCCGGGCCGGCGGGGCTGTCGGCGGCCCACGAGCTCGCGCTGCGCGGGTACGGGGTCGCCTTGTACGACGCGGCCGACCGACCGGGCGGGCTGCTGCGGCACGGCATCCCCGGCTTCCGACTCCCCGTCGGCGCGGTCGACCGGGACGTGCAGCGCATCCTCGACCTGGGGGTCAGGTTCGAGCCGGGACGCCGCCTGGGCGGAGACCTGCGGCTGGCGGACCTGCTGGCGGCGGACTTCGACGCGGTGCTCGTCGCCGTCGGCGCCGGCCGGGCGGCGCCCTTGACGTCCGTCGGGCCGCACCCCGAGGGGCCGGAGCGGACCGACGCGTTGGCCTTCCTGGCCGGCGACGGAGCGGCCGCGACGGGTCGGCGGGTCGTCGTCATCGGCGGCGGCAACGCCGGCATGGACGTGGCCCGCCGCGCGGTGCGCTCGGGCGCGACGGCCGTGACGGTCCTGGAGAAGCAGGCCCTGGTGCCGGCGGACTTCCACGAGGTCGAGGCGGCCAGCGTCGAGGGGGTCGTGATGCGAGCCGGCACCACGCCGATCGAGGAGATCGCCGGCGGCCTGTTCGTCCGCGGCCCCGAGACCCACGAAGACCTCCCCGCGGATCTGATCGTCGTCGCCGTCGGGCAGGCCGTCGACCCCTCCTTCCTCGCGGCGGACGACGTCGCCATCGAGCGGGGCGAGCGGGGGGCGCTCGCCGCCGACCCCACGACCTGCGCCACCTCCCACCCGGCCGTCTTCGCCGCGGGGGACGTCGTGGCGGGCGGCCGGACGGTGACCGAGGCGATGGCGGCGGGCATGCGGGCGGCGTGGGGGATCGACCGCAGCCTGCGAGGCGCCGCCTCGGCGGACCGGAGGCCACCGCCGCCTCGACCCGGAGCGTGGCCCGCCCCCCGAGCCGCGGTCCCGCGCGACGCCGTCGCCCGGCGCGACCCGCCCGAGCTGGCTCCCGACCGGCGGGGGCCGTCGGACGAGGTCGTCGGCGTGTTCACCGCCGAGCAGGCCCGGGCCGAGGCGGCCCGCTGCACGCTGTGCGGCAGCTGCGGCTCCTGCCGGGCCTGCCTGGACACCTTCGGCTGCCCTGCCTTCTTCATGCGGGACGGCGTCATCCAGATCGACCCGAAGCTCTGCACCGGCTGCGGCGTCTGCGCGGCGTTCTGCCCCAACGACGCCATCAAGCCGGCGCCGGAGGTGACGGCGTGAGCATGTCGGCCCCCCTCTCCCTGCTGGTCGTCGGCGTCGGGGGCCAGGGCGCGATCACGGCCGCCCGGGTGCTCGGGGAGGCGGCGATGTCGGCGGGGCTGCCGGTCCGGCTGGGGCAGCTGCACGGCATGTCCCAGCGCGGCGGCAGCGTCGAGTCGACGGTGGTCATCGGCCCCGGCCAGACCGCCTTCCTGCCGACCCGGGGCGCGGACGTCGTGCTCGGCCTGGAGCCCCTGGAGGTGCTGCGCGCCCGACCGAGCCTGCACCCCGGCAGCCGGGTGCTGGTCTGCCGCGACCCGGTGGTGCCGACGTCGATGAGCGTGCAGGGCGAGGAGTACCCCCACGTCGCCGGCATCCTCGCCGACGTGCAGGACGCGACGGACGAGGTGATCGCGGTGGAGGGTGGCGCCATCGCCGCGGCCGCCGACGCCGCCGGCGCGCTCAACGCGGTGCTGCTCGGCGCGCTCCTCGCCCAAGGCTGGCTGCCGTTCGGCCCGGACCCGGTGAAGGCCGCCCTCGACCTGTCTTCTTCTCCCGCTCGTCGGGATCGCAACCGCCGCGCATTCGACGCCGGCTGGAGGGCAGTGGCCCCATGAGCTTCAAGATCGGCATCGACGTCGGCGGCACGTTCACCGACCTGTTCCTGTGGTCCGACGACCGGGCGGCCCAGACCTTCAAGGTGCTCTCCACTCCGCGCGACCCATCCGTGGGCGTGCTGGCCGGCCTGGAGGCCATCGCCGCGTCCCGGGGGATCACCCCGCGGGAGCTCGCCGGCCGCACGAGCCTGGTCGTGCACGGCACGACCGTCACCACCAACGCCTCGCTCACCCGGGGGGGCGCGAAGACCGGGTTGGTGACCACCGAGGGGGTACGCGACGCGCTGGAGATGCGCCGGGGGATCCGGGAGCGGCAGTACGACAACCGCTACACCAACGTCGTGCCGCTGGTGCCGCGCTACCTGCGCCGGCCGGTCGCGGGGCGCCTCGACTTCCGGGGCGAGGAGGTCGCGCCGCTGGCGCTGGACGACGTGCGGGAGGCCGCTGCGCGGTTCCGGGACGAGGGGATCGAGGCGGTCGCCGTCTGCCTGATGCACTCGTACGCGAGCGACGCCCACGAGCAGGCCGTCGCGTCGGTGCTCCGGGAGGAGCTGCCGGACGCCTGGCTGAGCGTTTCCTCCGAGGTGATGCCGACCATCCGCTTCTACGAGCGGGTCTCCACCACGGTGCTCAACGCCTACGTCGGCCCCGTGCTGCGTGAGTACCTGGGCAGCCTGACCCACCGCCTGAGCGACGTCGGTTTCGACGGCGTGCTGCTGATCATGCAGTCCAACGGCGGGGTCGCGGTGCCCGACCTGGTGCAAGCTCGACCCGCGACGACGCTGCTCAGCGGCCCCGCCGCGGGCCCCCGCGCCGCGGCGACGTACGCCGCCGCGCTGGGCTGGGAGGACTGCATCCTCATGGACATGGGGGGCACCAGCTTCGACGCGTCGCTGGTGCGCGACGGCGCCGCCTCGCTGAGCAGCGACGGCGAGATCGACCGGCTGCGGATCGCCCTGCCCATGCTCGAGATCGCCACCATCGGCGCCGGCGGCGGCTCGGTCGGCTGGATCGACGCCGGCGGCCTGCTCCAGATGGGGCCGGAGTCCGCGGGCGCCCTGCCCGGCCCCGCCTGCTACGACCGCGGCGGCCGCAAGCCCGCCTGCACCGACGCCGACCTGGTGCTCGGCTTCCTCGACGCCGGCCTCTTCGCCGGCGGCGACATGCCGCTGGCGCCCGACCTGGCCGAGGCGGCGATCCGCGAGCACGTGGCGGAGCCGCTGGGCGTCTCGGTCGAGGAGGCGGCGGCCGGCATGTACGCCGTCATCAACGCCAACATGGCCCACGGCGTCCGGGAGATCACCGTCAAGCGAGGCCTCGACCCGCGGGAGTTCCCGATGGTCGTGGCCGGCGGCGCCGGGGCGCTGCACGCCTGCGCCATCGCGGCGGAGCTGCAGATCCCGACGCTGATCGTGCCCCCCACGGCGTCCACGCTGTGCGCCACCGGCATGCTCCTGTCCGACCTGCAGCACGACTTCGTGCGCTCCTGCGTCGGACCGCTGGACGAGCAGCTCCGGGACGGCCGGCTCGGCCGCCTGGTCCGGGAGCTCTCCGCCGAGGGGGCCCGCCAACTGGAGGCCGAGGGGGCCGCGAGCATCGAGCACCAGGTGTCGCTCGATCTGCGCTACCTCAAGCAGTACCACGAGGTCACCGTGCGGGTGCCCGGCGAGGCCGTCGAGCAGGGGGACATCGCGGCGATCGGGGCCGAGTTCCACGGCGCCCACGACCGGCTGTACGGCTACAGCCTGGAGGAGGCGGGCACCGGCCTGGAGCTGATCAACCTGCGGGTCCGGTCCGTCGGCCACACCGAGCGGCCCGACCTGCCGATGCTGCCGGTCGGCGACGCCGACCCGTCGGCCGCGCTGCGGGGCGAGCGGCGCGCGTGGGTGCCCGAGCGGGCCCGCTTCGAGGTCATCCCGGTCTACGACGGCCACGCCCTGTGCGCCGGCAACCAGCTCGCAGGCCCCGCCCTGATCGAGCGGGTCGACACCACGATCTTCGTCAGCGCCGGGTTCGACGCGTCGGTCGACCCGCTGGGCAGCGTCGTGCTGCAGGCGCGCCAGGGGGAGCAGTCATGACCGAGCCGCGCATCGACAAGGTGCTCGTCGCCATCCTCGGCCGAGCCCTCAAGGCGATCACGGACGAGATGTCCCTGACGATGGAGAAGACCACGCGGTCGCCGATCCTGTGCGAGGCCAAGGACTTCGTCACGGGGCTGTACGACGCCGAAGGTCGCATGCTGGAGCAGACCGAGAACCTGCCGATCCTCAGCTTCTCGCTCGGCCCGGTCTGCCGCTTCATCGCCAGGAAGTTCGAGGGCCGCGTCTACGACGGCGACGTCTTCTTCCACAACGACGTCTTCTCCCTGGGCAACCAGAACAACGACGTCGCCGTCTTCAAGCCGATCTTCCACGGAGACCGGCTGGTCGCCTGGTCCGCGGCCAAGGGCCACATGGCCGACATCGGCGGCAACGTGCGGGGCGGCTACAACCCCAACGCGACCGAGGTCTGGCAGGAGGCGCTGCGCATCCCCGCGGTGAAGGTCTACGAGCGGGGCGTGCTGCGCGAGGACGTCTGGGACCTGATCTTCGCCAACATCCGGCTCGACATCGTCCAGGAGGACATGCGGGCCGAGATCGGCGCCTGCACGGTCGGCGAACGGCGGCTCCTGGGGCTGATCGACAAGTACGGCATCGACGTCTTCGAGTCGCACAAGCGGGCGCTGTTCGACGCTGCGCGCGTGATGATGCGGTCGGAGATCGCCTCCATCCCCGACGGCGAGTACCGGGGCGAGGGGATGATCTACTTCGACGGCAAGACGCCCGGCTCGGAGTACACGATCCGCGTCACCGTCCGGGTCGACGGCGAGCGGATCACGTTCGACTACAGCGACACCGACCCCCAGACCACCGGCTTCGTCAACGGCACGTTCACCTCGTCGGCGTCGGCCACCATCTTGACGTTCCTGCAGATGGTGAACCCCGACATCCCCCACAACGAAGGGATGATCGAGCCCATCGAGATCATCATCCCCGAGGGGACGGTGCTCAACGCCGCCTACCCGGCCGCCACCACCTTCGGCAACCACCTCTGCCCGCCCAACGCCGACGCGATCATCCGCGCGCTCGCGCCGGTCATCCCCGACCGGGTCACGGCCGGCTGGAACAACCTGCTGTGCTCCCTGTCCACCGGCGACCACCCCCACCGTGACGACACCTACGTCGACATCCTGTTCATGGGGCTCAAGGGGGGCAGCGGCGCCACCTGTGAGTGCGACGGCTACGACCACATCGGCATGATCGACGCCTCCGGCGGCATCCTCGACCAGGACTACGAGATGTTCGAGCAGATGACGCCCCACCGGCTCATCCGGCACGAGTACCTGTGCGACTCCGCCGGCCCGGGCCACTTCCGGGGCGGCCTCGGGGTCGAGACGCAGTACGAGGTGGGCGGCGACGACACCCAGATCGTCACCTTCGGCGACGGCGACGTGGAGCCGGCGTTCGGCCTGTTCGGGGGCGGCGACGGCACGCTGAACAAGATCGAGCTGCACCTGCCGGACGGCACCACCCGAGTGCCGACCAGCAAGGACCTGCTCACCGGCATCCCCAAGGGCACCCGCTACGTGCAGGCCGCCGGCGGCGGGGGCGGCTACGGCGACCCGAAGCTGCGGCCCGCCGACCGGCTCCGCGCCGAGGTGCGCGACGGCGTCATCAGCGTCGCCGCGGCGGAGCAGCGCTACGGCGTGGTCATCGACCCCGACACGTTCGAGGTCGACGAAGCGGCCACCGCGGCGAGGAGGTCGTAGCGATGGACTTCGCCCTCAGCGAGACCCAGGAGGCGGTCCGACGCACGTTCGCGGACTTCTCCGACCAGCAGATCCGTCCCGTCGCGGCCGAGCTGGACGAGGCGGCGGACTTCCCCCGCGCGCTGTTCGAGCAGGTCGGCGCCCTCGGCTACTTCGCCATGCGCTACCCCGAACCCGACGGCTCCGGCCTCGACGTCGTGTCGTACGCCCTGGCGACCGAGGAGATCGCCCGGGGCAGCCTCGCGGTCGCCGCCGGCTGCGCCATGCAGTCGCTGATGGGGACCACGTTCGTCCAGCGGTTCGCCCGGGGCGAGGTCCGCGAGCGGCTGCTCGGCCCGGCCCTGCGGGGCGAGGTGCTCGGCACCGTCTGCATGACCGAGCCGGACTCCGGCTCGGACCTGTTCTCGATGAAGACCCGCGCCGAGCAGCGGGACGGCGTGTGGCGCCTGACGGGCACCAAGACGTGGATCACGTCCGCCCCCGTGGCCGACATGTTCACCGTCTTCGCGCGGACCGGGGAGCGGGCGCTGAGCGTGTTCCTGGTCGAGAAGGGGGCCCCCGGCCTCGAGGTCGGCCGCACCATCGACAAGATGGGGGTCAAGGCGTCGGTGACGTCGGAGGTCGCGTTCGATGACGTGCCCGCCACCTGCATCCTGGGCGAGCCCGACCAGGGCACCACCTACCTGCGGGCCCTGCTCGCGGAGGTCCGGGTGATGACCGGCGCGCTGGCCGTCGGCACGGCGCAGGCGGCGCTCGACGACGCCGTGGTCTACGCCGGGGAGCGGAAGCAGTTCGGCAAGCCGATCAACCGGTTCGGCGCGGTCCAGGCGCACCTCGCGGACATGGCGACCGACCTCGCGGCCGCCCGCCAGATGGTCCGCTGGGCCGCGTGGCGCAGCGACCAGGGGCTGCCCAACGCCCACGAGGCGTCGATGGCCAAGCTGTTCGCGTCGGAGGCGGCGTACCGCATCTGCGACCGGGCCGCCCGCGTGCTCGCCAGCTACGGCTACGCCACCGAGTACAACGTGCAGCGCTACCTGCGGGACGTGCGCTTCACCCTGATCGGCGGGGGCACCTCCGAGGTCCTCCGCGTCAACATCGCGAGAGGACTGGGGCGATGACCGTGCGCGTGCTGATCGGCAAACCCGGCCTCGACGGCCACGACGTCGGCGCCAAGGTGCTCTGCCGCGCCCTGCGGGACGCCGGCATGGAGGTCATCTACACCGGCCTTCGGCAGTCCGCCGACGCGATCGTGCGGACGGCGTCCCAGGAGGACGTCGACGTCATCGGACTGTCGATCCTGTCCGGCGCCCACCTGCCGCTGTGCGAGCAGGTCGCCGCAAGGCTGGAGCAGGAGGGCATGACCGGCGAGGTGCTGTGGCTGGTCGGCGGGAACATCCCGAAGCGCGACTTCCCGGCCCTCCGCGCCCTCGGCGTAGGCGGCATCTTCCCCACCGGGGCGGCCTTCGAAGAGGTGGTCTCGGCGATCCGCGAGGGGGTCCCGTCATGAGCGGTTCCAAGTCAGGGCCCAGGCCGCTGGTCTGGGAGTCCGGCCTCGAGGTGAGGCCCGTCTACACGGCGCAGGACGTCGAGGGGAGCGGCGGCTTCGACGGCGTCGGCGAGCCCGGCGAGTACCCGTTCACCCGGGGCGTGCACAAGCACATGTACCGGTCGCGCCCGTGGACGATGCGCCAGTACTCCGGCTTCGGCACCGCGGCCGAGACCCACGAGCGGTTCCTGTACTTGATCAAGCACGGCAACACGGGACTGAACGTCGCGTTCGACCTGCCGACCCAGTGCGGGCTGGACAGCGACCACCCCATGGCGAGCGGCGAGGTCGGCCGGGTCGGCATGGCGGTCGACACGCTGGCGGACATGGAGGAGGCGTTCGCCGACATCGATCTGGACGCCATCACCGTCTCGATGACGATCAACGGCTCCGCCGTCGCGCTCATGGCGATGTACTTCGCGATGGCCCGCAAGCGGGGTTACGAGCTGAGCCGCCTGCGCGGCAACGCCCAGAATGACATCCTCAAGGAGTTCATCGGACGGGGGACCTGGATCTTCCCGGTCGAGGAGTCGGTCCGGCTCGTGGTCGACACCATCGAGTTCTGCGCCCGCAACGCCCCGAAATACAGCCCCGTCAGCGTCTGCGGCTATCACATCCGGGAGTCCGGGGCGAACCCCGCCCAGGAGATGGCGTACGGCCTGAGCATCGCCTGCGCCTACCTCGAGCGAGCGATCGCGCGCGGGCTGCCGGCGGACCCGTGCGCCGCGGGGCTGACGTTCAACTTCGACATCTACGGCAACCTCTGGGAGCAGGTCGCCAAGTTCCGGGCCGGTCGCCGGCTCTGGGCGAAGCTGCTCCGGGAGCGCTACGGCGTCACCGACCCCAAGGCGATGCGGCTGCGCATGATCGCCGGCGGCGGCGGCGGCGGGCTCACCATCCAGCAGCCCCACAACAACATCGTGCGGGGCGCCTACTACGCCATGACCAGCGCGCTCAGCGGCACCCAGACGATGGCGCTGTGCAGCTACGACGAGGCCTACACCATCCCGAGCGAGCACGCGGCGCGGCTGTCGCTGCGCACGATGCAGATCCTCGCCACCGAGATCGGCCTGTGCGACACCGTCGACCCGCTGGCCGGGTCGTGGTTCGTGGAGACCACCACCAACGAGATGGAGCAGCTCATCGTCCAGCACATGGACGCCCTGCGGGAGGCCGGCGGCATCGTCGCCGGCGTCGCCAGCGGCTTCGTGCAGGCGGAGGTCAGCCGCCAGGCCTACGAGGCGCACAAGAAGCTGAGCAGCGGCGAGGTCCGCAAGGTGGGGGTCAACTGCTACGTCGACGACGAGGCGGACGAGCAGGAGGTGGAGTTCCACCCCTACCGCTCCGAGGAGGCCGACAAGCAGCTGCGGCGGCTCGCCTCGGTCAAGGGGCAGCGGGACGACGACGCCGTCGCGCAGGCCCTCGCCCGGGTCCGGGACGCGGCGGCGGGCGACGCCAACGTCATGCCCCCGATCATCGACGCGGTGGAGGCCTACGCCACGGTCGGCGAGGTGGTCGCGACGCTCCAGGGGGTGTTCGGCCTCTACGACGAGCCGGTGCGGTTCTGATGGCGGACGGCCGGCCGGTGGTGATCAGCCTGGAGCAGGCGCTGAGCATGTCGTACGCGACGCTGCGCATGGTCCACCTCGGCTGGCGCGTCATCCGGGTGGAGCCGACCCCGGTGCCGGGCCGCGCGAGCAAGGGCGACCCCAACCGGTACATCGGCCGCCCCGTCGCGGGGGAGGACCGGCACAGCTACTACGTCGCGCCCAACGCCGGGAAGGAGTCGATCGCGATCAACCTGAAGACGGACGAGGGCCGCGACGTGCTTCGTCGCATGATCCGCGAGCTGCCGGTGGACGTCTTCTGCACCAACACGATGCCGTCGCGCCACGAGCCCCTCGGCATCGGCTACGAGACCCTGCGGGCCGAGCGGGACGACCTGATCTGGTGCTGCATCTCGGCGATGGGCCTGGCCCAGCCGAACGTGCCGGGCTACGACCCGGTGCTCCAGGCGCTGTGCGGCTACATGGACCTGACCGGCATGGCCGACGGCCCGCCGACCCAGTGCGGCCCCCCGCTGATCGACCTGAAGGCCGGCGACGAGGCGTTCACCCAGGTGATCCACGCGCTGTGGCAGCGGAGCCAGGGGCTCGGCGGCCGCTGCATCGACGTCGCCATGGGGCGGGCGGCGGTCTCCTGGCTGCACACCTTCCTGCCGATGCTCGACATGGGCAGCCCCCCCGACGAGCTGCGCCGCTCGGGCAACGAGCACCGGCAGTTCATCCCCGTCAACGCCTACCGGACGGCCGACGGCTACATCTACGTGGCCATCGGAAGCGACGCCCAGTGGGGTCGCTTCGTCGCCCGGGAGCCGTTCGCAGGGCTGGACCACGAGCGCTTCGCGAGCAACGAGTCCCGCCGGCGCCACAAGGCCGACCTGACCGCCGCCATCGAGGCCGTCACCTCCCGGCTCCCGGGGGACGCGGTGGCCGCGGAACTGCGAGCGGCGGCGATCCCCCACGCCCCCATCACCCCGGTCGAAGGCGTCCTGGAGCTGCCGTGGGTGGCGGAGCAGGCGCTGCGCACCGTCGCGCCGGACGGACGCGTGGTCCGCCTGCCGCCCGCCGCGGTGTCGACGCCGCACCTGGACGCCGTCGACTCCGAGCTCCCCTTCGCCCCGTCCTACGGGCAGCACACCTCCGACCTGCTGTCCGAGATCGGCCTGAACCCCGACGAGACCGACCGGCTCCGCGCCGGCGGCGTCGTCGCCTGAGAGGACGCGATGCGCCCCCTGCCGTACCACCGACCCGGCACCGTCGACGAGGCCCTCGGGCTGGCTGGATCGCTGCCCGGCTCCCGCTTCATCGCCGGCGGGACCGACCTGCTCGTGCGCCTCAAGGGGGGCGCCGCCCGGCCGTCCGCCCTGATCTCGCTGCGGGGGATCGACGAGCTGAAGGTCACGGACATCGGGGAGACCGCCCGCCTGGGCGCCGCCGCCCCGGTCGCCGACCTGCTCGACAACGAAGCCCTGATGGCCGGCTGGCCGGTGCTCGGGGACGCGCTGGGGGAGATGGCGTCGGCCCAGATCCGGAGCAGCGCGACCCTCGGGGGCAACCTCTGCAACGCGTCTCCGTGCGCCGACTCGGCCCCTGCGCTGCTGGTCCTGGGGGCCCGCGTCGGGTTGCGGGGCAAGGACGGCGAGCGGGTGATCCCGCTGGAGGACTTCTTCGAGGCGGCGGGCATCACCCAGCTGGGGGCCGGCGAGCTGCTGACCCACGTCGAGGTGGACCGCCCCCCGGCGGGGCTGCAGGGGATCTTCTTCAAGAAGAAGCGGGTCGCGATGGACATCGCCACCGCCTCGCTCGCCGCCGCCGCGGTGATCCGGGACGGCGTCTGCGTCGACGTCCGGCTGGCCGCCGGGTCGGTGGCGCCGACCCCCATGCGGCTGCCCGCCACCGAGGCGGCGCTGCGCGGCCACGCCCCCACGGCGGAGCGGATCGCGGCCGCCCGTCGGATCGCGGAGGAGGAGGTCAGCCCGATCACCGACCTGCGGGCCGGCGCCGGGTACCGCCGCCGCATCGTCGGCGTCTACGTGCAGCGGGCGATGAACGCGCTGGTCGCGATGAGCGAGGGGGGCGGCTGATGGACCTGCGATTCCAGCTGAACGGACACGAGGTCTCCTGCTCGCTGGTCGGGTCGGAGCTGCTCCTGGACGTGCTCCGGCGATCCCTCGGCGTGCTCGGCCCCAAGGAGGGCTGCGGCAAGGGCGAGTGCGGCGCCTGCACGGTGCTGGTGGACGGCCGACCGTTCAACGCCTGCCTGCTGCCCGCGGCGGAGGTGCACGGCCGCGCCGTCACCACGGTCGAAGGGCTGGCCCCCGCCCCCGGCGAGCTGTCGCCGGTGCAGCGAGCGTTCGTCGAGGCCGGCGGCATCCAGTGCGGCTTCTGCAGCCCGGGGATGATCCTGGCCTCCCGGGCGCTCCTGGACCGCGTGCCGGACCCCACCGACCGGGAGATCCGGGAGGCGCTGATCGGCAACCTCTGCCGGTGCACCGGCTACAGCCAGATCATCGAGTCCGTGCAGCGCGCCGCCGAGCTGCGCCGGGAGGGTGACTCGTGAGCCGCTACCTCGGGAAGACCCGCGAGCGCCCGGACGTCGCCGACAAGGCGACGGGCCGGACCGAGTACATCCACGACGTCGTCCGGCCGGGGATGCTGTACGGCGCGATCCGGTTCAGCGAGCACGCCCACGCCCGCATCGCGCGGATCGACACCAGCGCCGCGGAGCGCATGCCCGGCGTGCGGGCGGTCATCACGGCCGACAACACGCCGCAGGTGCGCCTCGGGTTCCTGCGGGACAACGTCGCCCTCAAGGGGGGCAAGGTCCGCCAGTTCCGGGACGAGGTGGCCGCCGTCGCCGCCATCGACCCCGACATCGCCGCCGAGGCGGCCGCCGCCATCGTGGTCGAGTACGAGCCGCTGCCCGGCGTCTTCGACCCGATCGAGGCGCTCGCCGACGGGGCCCCGCTGGTCCACGAGGTCGACCCCCGGGGCCGGCCGGTGACCAGCAACCTGCTCCCGGTGCACTTCCGCCACGTCTCGGGCGACGTCGACGCCGCGCGCGCGGCCTCCGCCCACGTCGTCGCGGGCGAGTACTCCACCCCGCTGATCCAGCAGACCTGCATGGGCACCGCCGGCTGCATCGCCGAGTTCGACCTGCAGCACAACCTGACGATGTGGGCCAAGACCCAGATCCCGTTCCTCGCCCAGCGGGACTTCGTCGGCGCGCTGAGCCAGATGGGCTACGAGGGCCGCAACGCGCGGGTCATCGTGCCCGCCCTGGGGGGCGGCTTCGGCACCGGGCTGGACACCCATTGCTACGAGTACATCGCCATCCTGCTCGCCGACGCGACCGGCAAGCCGGTCAAGATGCTCTACGACCGGGACCAGGAGTTCGCCTACCTGTCGCCCCGCCAGTCGAGCACGGTCCGGATCGAGCAGGGGTGCGACGCCCAGGGGCGGCTGACCTTCCGGCACGTCCACGTGGTCCAGGACAACGGCGCGTACGGATCGTGGGGGGCGACCTACCCGTCGGTGATGCTCATCCCGGCGACGTCGCTGTACCGCGTCTCCAACATCCACTTCGACTGCGAGCTGGTCTACACCAACAACACCTACGCCCAGGCGATGCGGGGCTACGGCAACCCGGAGCTCACCTGGGCCCTGGAGAGCAACCTGGACGACCTCGCCGGCCTGGCCGGCGTCGACCCCCTGGACCTGCGGCTGCTCAACTGCAACGAGCCGGACGTGACCACCCCGATGGGCCTGAAGGTCACGACGTGCGGACTGCGGGAGTGCCTGACGAACACCGCGCAGCGGCTGGACTGGCGGGCCGAGCGGCCCAAGGGCGGTGACGTGGTGCGCGGGGTCGGCATGGCGTCGCTGATGCATGTCGGCGGATCGGGGCGCATCTACCGGAGCGACGCGGCGGGCGTGATCCTGCGGCTGGACGACTTCGGGAACCTGTACGTGCTGTCCGGCGGCGTCGAGATGGGGCAGGGCTTCCACAGCTCGCTGCAGATCGTCGCGGCGGAGTCGGTGGGGGTCACCCCCGAGCGGATCTTCATCAACCAGACCGACACGTCGACCTGCCCGTGGGACGTCGGCACCCACGCGAGCCGGGGCGCCTTCACCGCCTGCAACGCGCTGCTGATGGCGGCCGACAAGCTGCGGGCGAAGATCTTCGACGCCGCGGTCGAGCTGTACGCGGGCCTCGTCGACCGCAACCTCGAGGCGCTGTTCCGGCGCGACCCGACCGTGGCGCCGCCGGACTTCGACTGGCGGGCGCTCATCGCCGCGGACGCGTTCGAGCTGGTCGACGACGCGCTGTTCCTGCGGGAGCGGCCCGACGTGCCCTGGCTGCGGGTGCCGCTGAGCAAGCTGGTGCGGGCCGCTCACTTCCGGGACGGCGGCGGCGCGATGTTCACCGTGGAGGCGTTCTACGACCCGCCCAGCGAGCTGCCCGACTGGGAGCGGGGCGTCGGCAACATGTCCGCCTGCTACACCTTCGGAACGCAGGGCGTCGAGGTGGAGGTGGACCGCGAGACCGGCGAGGTGCGCATCCTCAAGATGGTCTCGGTGCTGGACGTCGGCAAGGTGATCAACCCCCAGGCGCTGCGCGGCCAGACGCTCGGCGCCCTGGCCCAGGGCGTCGGCTACGCGCTGTACGAACAGGTGATCACCCACGAAGGCCGGGTGCTCAACCCCAGCTTCATGGACTACAAGATCCCCACCGCGATCGAGATGGACTTCCCGATCGAGCTGGAGTTCCTGGAGACGGACGAGCCCGCCGGCCCCTACGGGGTCAAGGGGATCGGGGAGCCGGGTCTGACCCCGACCGCCCCGGCCATCGCGAACGCGATCGCGGACGCCACGGGCGTGCGCGTGCACGACCTGCCCATCACCCCCGAGAAGCTGCTCGCAGCCCTCGCGGCCAACGAGGAGGAAGCGACGTGAGCGAAAAGACTGTCGCGCATCGATTCGAGGTCCTCTGCCAGATCACCCGGGCTCAGCACTTCGCGTGGCGAGCCGCCGTCGTGGAGCTCTGCCCCGACGTCGACCCGACCGCGGTCGTCGACAAGATGTGGGAGCTCACCGGACAGCAGACCGGCGCCTCGTACGCGCGCCGGATCGACGAGAGCGAACCGCTGGCCCCCCAGGTGGCGGCGAGCATCGCCTGGTCGTCCGACTGCATGGGCGAGGACGCGGTCGTCGAGATCGGGGCCTCGGCTGACGAGGCCTTCGTCCGCCACTCGGACTGCCCGTGGTTCCACTGGCACAAGAAGCTGGATCTGCTCGCCGAGGACCGCCCCGGCTGCGACGTCTGGTTCCAGACCACCGTCGCGCGCCTGAACGAGGAGCTGGGCACGTCGCTGCGGGTGGAGACCCTGTCGACGCTGCCGGACGGCGACGACTGCTGCCTGCGGCGGTTCTGGTCCGATCCGGCGACCCCGTGACGGCGCCGTCCTCCGACTGGACCATCCGCTTCGCGGCCCGCATGGATCGGGTCAAGGCGTCGAAGATCCGGGAGCTGTTCGACGCCGGACGCCAGCGCCCCGGCGCGATCGACCTGTCCATCGGGCAGGCCGACTTCGACGTACCGCTGCCGATCCGTGAAGCCACCGCGGCGGCGATCGAGGAGGGCTGCGGCGGCTACAGCGCGACCGAGGGCTACACCGAGGTCGTCGCGGCGGCGACCGAGCACCTGCGCGCGGACTTCGGCCTCGACCCCGGCGAGCAGGTGATGATGACGTCGGGGGCGAGCGGCGCGCTGACCCTGGCGTTCATGGCGCTGCTCGACGAGGGGGACGAGGTCCTGCTCCCCGACCCCCACTTCGTGCTCTATCCGAGCCTCGCCCGGATCGTCGGCGCGACGCCGGTCCCCTACTCGCTGTACCCGGACTTCCGGCTGCGCCCCGAGGCGCTCCTGGAGGCGATCACCGACCGCACGCGGGTGCTCGTCCTGAACTCCCCCGCGAACCCGACCGGCATGTGCCTGACCCGCGGCGAGCTCGACGTGGTGGCCGAGATCTGTCGGAAGCACCGGATCATGGTGGTGAGCGACGAGCTGTATCACCAGTTCGTCTACGAGGGCCGGCACGCCACGGTCAAGGAGGTGCTCGGCCCCGAGTCGCTGCTGATCGGAGGCACGAGCAAGGCGTTCGGCATGGCCGGCTGGCGGCTCGGCTGGGCGGCCGGTGCGCCCGAGCTGATCGACAAGATGCGCACGCTGCAGCAGTTCACCTTCACCTGCCCGCCGACCCTGGTCCAGCGCGGCGCGATGGCGGCCTTCTCCATCGACCTGACGCCGCGGGTCGAGCACTTCAAGCGCAAGCGGGACTTCCTGTACGAGGGGCTCCTGGACGCCGGCTACGAGGTGGTCCAGCCCAACGGCGCCTACTACGTGTTCCCGAAGGTCCCCTGGGGCGACGACGTGTCGTTCATCGGGGCGGCGATGGAGCGAGGGCTGCTGATCGTGCCCGGCCGCGCCTTCTCGGACCGGTCGACCCACTTCCGGGTCACCTTCGCCCGGGACCTGGAGACGGTGGAGCGAGGCCTCGCGGTGCTCCGGGACCTGGTCGGCGGCCCCGGATAGCCGCGGACCAGGGGGGATTCGGAGGTTGAAAATATGATCGATGCCCTAAGATCGGGTCCGACTGGGACCTGACCCGCTGGCACACCGCTTGCTTCGAGGGCCGGGCACCCACCCAGGAGCCCTCGCATGACCCGGACCCTCGCTCTCCCTGCCCTCCTCTCGGCCGCCCTGCTCGCGGGCTGCGCCGGCCAGCTCGACGACGCGCGCTACCCCACCGGGTCGCAGACGATCGTCGCGTCGTCGGACTACGAAACGCTGTACGCGGTCGACACCGACGGGGGCTCCGTCGCCGCCATCGACCCCGCCTCGGGTGACGTGCAGCTGCTCGAGGTCGGCGCGGAGCCGACGCGCCTCGCCCGCGTGGGCGACCGGGTGCTCGCCACGCTGCGGGCCGAGCGGGCCATCGCGGTGATGGAGGAGACGGACTCCGGCCTCGCCCTGGTCGACAAGATCGACGTCGGCGCTGAGCCGTTCGGCATCGTGGCGACCGAAGACGGCGCCCGGGTGTACGTCGCCGAGTCGCTCGAGGGGCGCGTCACGGAGCTGGACGGCGAGACGCTGCAGGCGCTGCGCTCCTGGGAGACGGCGGGCGAGCCCCGCTGGCTGGCGCTGCACCCGTCCGGGAGCTCCCTGTACGTCGCGTCGGCGTTCGGCGCCCACCTGGCGCGCGTCGACCTGGACGACGGGGTCGTCGTGGCCGTGGAGCTGCCGGTGGTGACCGGGTTCCACCAGGAGACGTTCGACAGCATCGACCTGACCCCCCGCATCACGGGCGACCCGGCGGTCTCCCCCAACGGCCGCAGCCTGGCCATCCCGATGCTCTTCGTGGACAACGTCAGCCCCGTCGCGCCGCCGACGGTGGACGAAGAGGGCAACTCCCTGGTCGACGATGGGTTCGAGGACGAGTTCGACGAGATCGGCGAGCCCGGCGGCTACGGCGGCGGCGCCGCGCGGCGCTTCAACCCGGCGGTCGTGGTCCTGCCGGTCGACACCTCCGGCGTGCCCTCGGACGACGACGTGCTGGCCATCGGGGTGGACGGCTTCGACGAGGACTTCTCCACGGTCTCCAGCTACCCCAGCGCGATCGTGTTCTCGCCCGACGGCGGCACGGTGACGGCGACCCTCGAGGGGGCCGGGGCGGTCACGACCTTCACCCTGAAGAGCCCCCAGCGGCTCGGAGGCGCCCCGGGCGCGGGCCGCAGCGTGGCCGTCCCGATGGAGGACGGCTTCTTCGGCGCCGGCGCGAACCTCGAGTTCCGCCAGGGCGTCACCGCGATGACCGGCGCGGGCCCCCGGGGCATGGCCTGGCTGAGCAAGGACGAGGCGTTCGTGCACAGCTTCCTGGACGACGGCATCGCGCGTTACGACGGCGCCGCCATCCGCGCGAGCCTGCCCACCACCGGCCGGGACTTCGTGCAGCAGCAGACCTTCAGCGTCGACTCGCCCCTGCAGTTCGCGGACGACGCGCTGCCCGAGGACATCTCCGCCGGTCGCCGCCTCTTCTACGCGGCGAACAACTCCTCGATGGCCGCCGTCGGCGCCGCGGTCTCGTGCGCGACCTGCCACAACGACGCGCGCAACGACGGCCTCACCTGGACGTTCGAAGGCGGACACGTGCGTCAGACGCCGTCGCTCGCGGGCGAGGTCTCCCTCACCGCGCCGGTGACCTGGACCGACTCGGTCTCGACGGTCAAGGGCGAGGTCATCATCACCAGCCAGGGCCGCATGGGCGGCTCGGGCCTGGGCAGCAGCGACGCCGAGCTGGTCGCCGCGTTCATCGACTGGACCCGCGAGCCGGACGTGCCGCTGGCCAACAGCGACGACGCGGCCATCGAGCGCGGCGCCGAGATCTTCGCCCGCGATGAGGTCGGCTGCGCTGACTGCCACAACGGCGTCGTCTACACGGACAACGAGTCGTACGAGATGTACGGCCTGGAGGCCGTGCAGACCCGCAGCCTGGTCGGCATCGCGGCCTCCGCTCCGTACCTGCACGACGGCTCCGCGCCGACGATCCGCGGGCTCCTGGAGCGCGTCAAGGACGGCTCGATGGGAGACACCTCGTCCCTGACCGACGCCGAGATGGACGACCTCGAGGCGTTCGTCAGCTCGCTGTAGCGGCCTTCCTGCTTTCTCGATGACTCAGCCCGGTGGGGTCTCGCCAAACACGGGCAGGACAACCGATCCGGCCGCCAGGTGACGCCCCCGGGGCGTCAAACACGGGCAGGACAACCCATCCGGCCGCCAGGTGACGCCCCCGGGGCGGCCCCAAACGGCCCCTCATGATTATGAGGCCCCGGGAGCGGGGAGGATGGAGGGCCGAGGTCAAGGACCGAAGAGGGAGCGGGGCTTGCCCCCCGTGACCGATGAGGGACGCAGGAATCGGGTCTCCAGACCCGCGCGGAGGGCCTCAGTATTGTGAGGGGCCGTCTAGCACCCCTCTCCGGGGTACGTGGTCGGGTCCAGGTCGTCGCAGTCCCACCCGAAGGTCGGGTAGGCCAGGAAGTCGTAGAGACCCGGCTGGTACCAGGCGGGGAAGCCGTCGCCGTCTCGATCCCAGAGGTCCGCGTCGGGCCCGCCGAAGGCGCCGATGTCCAGCGGCGTCAGGTCCGGCTGCACGTCGGACGTCGGCCCCGCGTCGACCAGCGGCGACGCGGGGTCCAGGTGCAGGTCCCAGAACATCGCGTCGGGGTGGGACAGGTCCAGGAGCATCGGCTCGGTCGACAGGTTGCCGTCGCTGCCCGTCGGGTCGGAGAAGCCGGCCCAGTCGTGGGGCGTGTTGCCGAACACGTTGCTCGAGTCGACGTACAGCTGCCCCCCCATGCGCTGCACACCGCCCGCGGAGGTCGTCGGGGTGCTGTTGTCGGTGATCGACACCCCGTACAGCCAGACCCGCGCCCCGCTGGACGACATCCGGAGCGCGCCGCCCCCGCCGACCTGGGATCCCGTGAGCTCGTTCCCGATGAAGTGGCCCTGGTTGAAGCTCCCCCACGCGCTGCCCACGTCCACGCCGCCGCCCCCCTGCACGTACGCCCACGCCGAGTTCTGCGCGATCAGGAAGTCGGCGACGTAGTAGTCGCCCTGCAGGTACAGGCCGCCCCCCCGACCGCCGGAGTTGCCGACCACGACGACCCGCTCCAGGGTCACGTCGCCACCCGCGCGCAGACCGCCTCCGCCGTCCGCCCCGGCCTCGTTGTCGAGCAGCACGACGCCGGTGAGGGTCAGGTCGGCCGAGCTGCCCTGGTAGATGCCGCCGCCCGCGCCGGTCGCCTGGTTCCCTTCGAAGGTCACCCGCTCCAACAGGGAGACGCCGCCCCAGACGTAGAGCGCCCCCCCGTTCCCGTTGCTCGCTTCATTGCCGACGAAGCGGGAGTCGACGAGCCACATCGACGAGTTGCTCGCTTCGATGGCGCCCCCGAACGACGCCGTGTTGTCCACGAACCAGAGTCGGCGCAGCGTGGGGCTGCCGGTCGTGAGCGCCATCGCGCCGCCGCCCCCGCCCCCGCCCCCGGTCCCGCCGGTGAGTGTGAAGCCTTCGACCGTCGCCGAGCTCACGCTCATCACCCGGCCGCCCCCGTCGGCGTCGAGCACCGTCGCCCCGGCGCCGGCCACGCCGACCCCGTGCCCCCCCCCCCGCACCATCACCGAGCCGCTCCACCCCCCCCGCTCCCCGC
>CAYQEG010000040.1:0-5492 GCA_964416435.1 uncultured Rickettsiales bacterium | reverse complement strand
AAGACCGTGCCCACGGGCTTCTCCCTTGTGCCGCCCCCGGGGCCGGCCACGCCGACGAGGTGCCCCCCCGACGGCACGATCAGCGAGCCGATCCAGACCCCCGGCTCCACGCAGACCACGTCCCCCGGCGCCCCGGCGTCCAGCCCGCCCTGCACGGTCGCGTGGTCGGTCGGCACGGTCAGGTCGCAGACCAGGCAGTCGTCGTCGGGCACCCCGTCGCAGTCGTTGTCGAACCCGTCGCACAGCTCCGCGGCGCCGGGGTTGAGCCACAGGTCGGAGTCGTCGCAGTCCGCCTCGCACAGGCGGTGGCCGTCCCCGTCGTCGTCCGCCTCGTCGGCGGGCACCGCTCCGTCGCAGTCGTTGTCGAACCCGTCGCACAGCTCGGGGGCGCCCGCGAAGATGCGGTCATCCAGGTCGTTGCAGTCCCCGGCGCAGGCGAGCTGGTCGTCGCCGTCCCCGTCCTCCCCGATGCCCTCGTCCTCGTCCCCGTCGCAGTCGTTGTCCAACGTGTCGCACTGCTCGGGGGCGCCGGTGAAGGTGATCGCGTCGGTGTCGTCGCAGTCACCCTGGCACTCGGTCTGGCCGTCGCCATCGTCGTCGACCGTCTCGAGCGTGCCCGCGTCGCAGTCGTTGTCGACCCCGTCGCACGCCTCCGGCAGCGCGGGCGCGATGCCGGTCGAGGTGTCGTCGCAGTCGCCGTCGCAGGTGGTCGACCCGTCGCCGTCCAGGTCGATGACGTTGAGGGACGGGTCGTCGTCGTCGCAGTCCCCCTGGCAGAACGACGCACCGTCCGAGTCGGCGTCCTCCGGCGTGATCTGGTCGTCGTTGTCGACGCAGTCCTCTCCCCCGCTGAGCAACGACGCGAAGCCGTCGCCGTCGAAGTCCATGCCGTCGTGGCCGTCGCAGTTGTGGTCCAGCCCGTCGCCGACCGTGTCGATGGCGAACGGGTGCCAGGCGATGGAGGTGTCGTCGCAGTCTGTCTCGCTGTCGTCGACGCCGTTGCCGCACAGGGTGTAGCCGTCGCCGTCGGCGTCCAGGGCGTCCACAGAGTCGTCACCGTCGTCGCAGTCGTTGCAGGCCGGATCCCCGTCCCCGTCCCCGTCGACCTCGTCGACCTGTACGCCGTCGCAGTCGTTGTCGACCAGGTCGCAGACCTCGGGGATCGATGGGTTGACCGCGTACTCCCCGTCGTCGCAGTCGCCGAAGCAGGTGGAGAAGCCGTCGAAGTCGGCGTCGACCGGGCTGAGGTCGGCGTCGCCGTCGTCGCAGTCGCCGCCGCACGTGCTGAAGCCGTCGCCGTCCAGGTCGTCCAGGTTCAGCGCCCCGTCGCTGTCGTCGCAGTCCTCCCCCTGGGGGGCGCCGTCGCCGTCACCGTCGATCCCGTCGATCCCGTCGCAGTTGCTGTCGACCTCGTCTCCCAGCGGGTCGGCGGCGAACGGGAACACCGCCGGGTCGGCGTCGTCGCAGTCGTAGCCGCAGGAGGAGGCGCCGTCGCCGTCGGCGTCGAGCGTGTTGGCGGCGGCGACCAGGTCGTCGCAGTCGCTGCAGGCGGGGTCCCCGTCACCGTCGACGTCGACCTCGTCGGCGGCCGGGGCGCCGTCGCAGTCGGTGTCCAGCCCGTCGCACCCCTCCTCCGCCCCCGGGTGCACCGAGTCGTCCAGGTCGTCGCACTCCAGGCAGGCGATCCAGCCGTCGAGGTCGACGTCCGCCTCCTCGGGCAGCAGCTCGGCGTTGCAGTCGTTGTCGAGGCCGTCGCACAGCTCGGCGTTGCCGATGAAGCGCGCCGGGTCGCCGTCGTCGCAGTCGCCGAGGCAGATCGACTGGCCGTCCCCGTCAGCGTCGGCGCAATGCTCGGGGAAGGTGCAGGTGGCGTTGGCGTCGTCACAGTCGGTGCCGCCGGGGCAGAGGTCGTGGTCGGCGTCCACGCCGTCGCCGTCGCTGTCGCAATGGAAGTCCCCGCCGACGCAGTCGTTGTCCTGCTCGTCGTCGGCCACCTCGACGCCGTCGGGGTTGACCGTCGGGTCGCCGTCGTTGCAGTCCCAGGCGGCGTCGTCCACCGGGGCGTTGGCGGAGAACCCGTCGCCGTCGCGGTCCAGGCCATCGACCCCGTCGCAGTTGCTGTCCAGGCCGTCCCCGAACGGGTCGAGCGCGTCGGGGTGGACCTCCGCGTCCTCGGGGGCGCAGTCGAGGGAGTCCTCGGCGCCGTCACCGTCGAAGTCGTAGCGACGGCTGACGTCGGCGCAGCCGGCCGCGGCGACCAGCGCGACGAGCAGCAGCGCCTGCCACGGAGCCCTCACCGGGCGAGCATGCCACGGGACCTCGGGGTCCCCAACCAGGCCGTCAAGCCCGGTGGGGCGCGCTTGACGGCCCCTCATGATCATGAGGCCCCGGGAGCGATAAGGATGGAGGGCCGAGGTCAAGGACCGAAGAGGGAGCGGGGCTTGCCCCCCGGGACCGATGAGGGACGCCCGAATCGGGTCTCCAGACCCGCGCGGAGGGCCTCAGTATTGTGAGGGGCCGTTCAGGGGCGCGACTCGAGGACGGACTCGGACCGGCTCCGGAGGTCCAGCCCGGCGTCCCCCAGCCCCTGCATGCCGAGCTCGAGCACCAGCGTACGGTCCAGCCAGCCCTCACCGGAGACCGGGAGCGTGCCGGTCATCCCGAAGGTCCAGCTCCCTTCGCCGGTCGCGCTGAAGCTCCGAACGCTGGCGTTGAGGAGCGACAGGCCGAAGGGGGCCTCCCCGAGCAGGTCCTGGGGCGGGGCGGTCAGCTGGCCGCGCAGCTCCACCTCCAGCTCGTCGTCGCTCCACCGGCTCAGCTCCCATTGCTCCCGCACCGTCACGCTCACGCCGTCGAGCGTCTGCTCCCGGTGCACCTCCCAGATGGCGCGCTCTCCGATCGCCTGGCCCGGCAGGTGGAGCAGCGGCTCGTTCAGCGCGAGCGCGAGGGCGAGCCGCAGGTCCCGAGTCGAACCTTCGCCGCCGCCGTCGAGCCGGGAGCTGAGCACGTACCCCCAGGCGTCGATGTGGGAGCCGCCCTTGAGCCCCTTCAGCCCCTCGATGGCCTCCCGGTAGCCCGGGGCGGCGCGCTCGCCGCAGGACTCCGCCCAAGCGCCGTGCCCAACGGAGAACTTACACAACCACTGGAACCACCCGACCACCACCACCCCGGTGATCTTGCCCTTCACGTCCAGGCGAGCCTCGGAGACGTTGGCGGCGAGGGACTGCCCCAGGATGGTGACCGTCGCGTCGTCCCACGTCGTCATCGACAGGCTGCGGGGCCCCTTGCTCGCCTCGTAGCGCAGCTGCCGCCGGGGCTCGATGCCCGAGAACTTGACCTGCACCTGCGGCTCCTCCTCCTCCCCGAGGCTGCCGCTGGTCTCGTAGTCCCCGAGGTCGGGCTTCGGCTTGAAGAGGATCAGCCCCAGCTCGATCACGCCCGCGGCCACGATGGTGGCGAGGAGCAGCGCGAGTCGTCGGGATCCCCCCATGCTCCTGCTAGGCTGCCATCGCGTGAGGGCGAACCACAAGATCTGCCGGCCGGCTCGGCTCGTCGCGGCGCTCGCCTGTGGGCTGGCGCTGCCGGCGACGGCGGCGGCGGGCGACCCGGGCCCGGGCGAAGCGGTGGCCGATCTGTTCTCCGGAACGTCGGTGCTCATCGAGCACAGCGGCTCCATCGGTCACGGCAACGACCTGTCCCCCCAGGCGAGCCGCGTGTTCGCCCAGACCTTCTCGTTCGACCTCGCGATGAACCCCAGCGACATCGTCGTCGCCGGGGCGACGCTGTCGATCGTGCGGGAGGTGACGCCGACCGACACCACGTTCGACGACGAAGCGCTGCTCGGCGACCTGGGGCTGTACGGCCTGGTCTCCCTGCCGGTGGCGGGCGGGGACAGCTCGCCGATGTCCTGGTCGGTGGGGGCGGCGGTGGGACTGCCGACGAGCAAGGCGAGCAAGGCGGCGACGCTGCTGGTGGAGCTCGCGCCGTCCCTCTCGATCGGCGTCGAGGCGCCGCTGCTCGACGGGCTGGCGTTCAACTACGGGATCACGCCGACCGTCCGGCTGCACCGCTACACCACCGTCTCCAACCTCGTCGGCGTGCCGTGCTCCCCGGCCACGGGCTGCACGCTGGGCCGCACGTTCGACACCGGCGCGCGCAACACGCCCTTCCAGCTGGTCCACGACTTCGGCCTCTCCCTGAGCCTGTGGGACTCGCGGCTGTCGGTCTCCACCGGCCTGCAGCTGGCCTACTCGCGGCTGTACAAGCTGAGCGACTCGCCCCGGTACTCCGAGGAGACGCTGGCCAACCCGGGCAACGGCGGGGGCAGCCCGACGATCCTGTCGACGGCGTTCACGGTCGACCTGGGCATGCAGGTCCACGAGGGGGTCGCGGTGTCCGTCGGCATCTGGACGCCGGGGTCCCTGCGGGACGACGGCGACGGCTACTACAACCCGCTCGGCAACCGCTACACCCAGCTGTACGTGGACCTGGTGCTGACGCCGGTCGACGGCGTGGCGGCGCTGGTGAAGCAGCACCGAGCGAGCCGGGCCGAAGGCACGGCCGAGTAATCAGACGCGAGAGTCGTCCTGGCTCTGCTCGATGAACAGGTTCCGCAGGCCACCGACGAGGCGCGACCACGCGGTCGGCCCCGGCTTGAACAGGTGCACCACGGAGACACCGACGAGGTCCGTGCCGCAGGTGGGGCAGAGGTCGCCGAAGTCGTACCGCTCGTCGCAGGTGGGGCAGGCCATCGGCTCGTCCGACGGCTGCCACAGCCCGGCGCGCGAGCGGAGGCTGGCGCGGCGGTTGGCGCCCAGGGCGTCGGCGGCGCGCTGCACGCGCTTGCTGTCGGCGAGCTCCTGGGGGTTGGCCTGCGAGAAGCCGCTGGCCGGGTTGCCTTCGATGCTGCGGTTGATGTCCTTCATGGTCCTTCCATCTTCCTGTTCGCCCGCCCTCGTCACAACCCCTCCATACGACCGGCAACAACTTTCATTGCGTCCCCATCCTTCTCTCCAAACGGACCGGGCACATTGGGCCCGTCGGAGGTGAGCACCATGGTCGACAACCAGATGATCGGTGGCATGGCGGGGATCGCAATCCTGGGCCTGTTCGTGTTGATGCTCCTGACCGGAGGCGGCAGCCACGGAGCGGCCGACCCGGCGCTCTGCGCTTCCGTCGAACGAGAGTGGGACGCCTGCATCGCGGAGAACGTCGACGGTCAGCTCGACTGCGGCAAGATCGGCGAGCAGGCGATGAGCTGCCGCGTCGCCCTCCAGGGCTCGGGCGAGCCGACCGACCGATACGACATGCTGTAGTCGCTTGGGCCCGGCGCCTGTCCCGCGGCATCGTGTCGGCATGCTCCGCTTCGCCCTGCTGCTCTCGCTCGCGCTGATCGTCGCGGGCTGCCCCGATTCGGATGACGACGACTCCGCTCCGGCGGACGACGACGACGCCACGGACGACGACGACGCCACGGACGACGACGACGCCAC
>CAYQEG010000039.1:0-44716 GCA_964416435.1 uncultured Rickettsiales bacterium | reverse complement strand
ACGCGCAGGCCATCACGATCAACTCACCGAATTCCCTGTGCAGAACCACTAGCCGGTCTGCTCGCGCAGGACGAGGTCCGCATCGATCTCGCCCCGAACCGCCTCGGCCGTGATCCACAGCTCGCGCACGTCGTCGCGGCTCGGCAGCTCGAACATCCACGGCAGGAGGACCCGCTCCAGCGTCGCCCGCAGGCCGCGCGCGCCCAGCCCGGCCTCCAGCGCCTCTTCGGCGATCGCCTCCAGGGCGGCCTTGGTGAAGCGGAGCAGCACGCCGTCCATGCGCAGCAGCCGCTGGTACTGCCGCACCAGCGAGTCCCGCGGCTCGGTCAGGATGCGCACCAGCGCATCGATCCCCAGCGCTTCGAGCTGGGCGAACGCGCTGACCCGGCCCACGAGCTCGGGGATCAGGCCGAAGGAGAGCAGGTCGTCGACCTCGGGGATCGCCAGCGCGGGTGCCTCCGCGGTGTCGTTGGCCGCCGCCGAAGCGAAGCCGACGCCCCGCCGCCCGAGGCGTCGCTGGACCAGCGCGTCCAGCCCCACGAACGCGCCACCGAGCACGAACAGCACACCGGACGTGTCGACCGTGATCTCCTGCGCCCGCCCCTTCTTCCGGAGCCGGACCTCCGCCCCCTCCAGCAGCTTGAGGAGCGCGTGCTGCACCCCCTCGCCGCCGACGTCGCGGCCGTTGTTGTCGCTGGTGCTCCGGCGGGCGAGCTTGTCCACCTCGTCCAGGAAGACGATCCCCCGCTCCGCCGCCTCGAGGTCGCGGTCGGCGGCCTGGTAGAGCCCCGCGACGATCGACTGCACGTCCTCGCCGACGTAGCCGGCTTCGGTGAGGGAGGTCGCGTCGGCGATGTACAGGGGCACCCGCAGCGTGCGGGCGAGGGTGCGGACGAGGTGGGTCTTGCCCGAGCCGGTGGGGCCCAGGAGCAGGACGTTGGCCTTGCCCAGCTCGATGCCGTCGAGGTCGGGCCGCCGGGGGGCGCCGGGCAGGCCGACGCGCTTGTAGTGGTTGTAGACCGACACCGCGAGGCGGCGCTTGGCGCGGTCCTGGCCGACGACCCAGTCGTCGAGCTGGGCCACGAGATCGGCGGGGGAGGGGAGGTGGCCGCTGGGAGACGGGCGGACGTCGGCCTCCGCGATGATCTCGTTGCAGGCGGCGATGCACTCGGAGCAGATGGCGTGCTCGGGGCCGTCGACCAGGCGATCGCCGGCGGCTCGGCGTCGACCGCAGAAGGAACAGGCTTCGGCTCGGCTGCTCTGCAGCTCCATCTTCCCTCTCCTGACGGGCGCGCTCCTCCTCCCAGGTCCACCCGTCACCTTGGCCGGACCGGCCCGGCGCCCGATCAGGCTCCTCGGGCCCAGGCCGATCCAGCCTTGTCTCAAGGTTAGGTTCGTTCGCGTCGACCGGCCAGGGGCGCACAGTTGCCCTGGCGCTTGTCAACCGGTCTGAGGAAGACGACGATGAAGGGCCGTGTCCTTCGCGCCCGACTACTACGCCCTCCTCGGCCTCGAGCCCGACGCCGATCCGCGGGACGTCAAGCGTGCCTACCGAGAGGCCGCCCGCCGCCTGCACCCCGATCTGCCGAGCAACCGGGGCGACGATGGGGCCGCCGAGCGCTTCCGACAGGTCCGGGAGGCGTACGACGTGCTCGTCGACCCGGTGCGCCGGCGCGAGTACGACCAGTTCGGCAAGGACCCGTTCGGGGCGTCCGACCTGCCCTGGACCGACGGCCCGCCGGGCGCCGGAATCACCGACGCGGACGACATCCAGCTCAACACCGAGACCGGCTCGGGCGTGGCGTCGATCTTCGAGGACCTGTTCCGACCCGACCCGGGCGCCCGCCCCGCGCCGCCGCCCCCCCGGGCCAACCCGGAAGCCGCGCCGGGCGCCCGCTCGGGCAACGGCAGCCCCTGGAACCCCGGCGAGATGGACCGCCAGGCTCGCGAGGAGATCCGCGCCGAGCGTGGGTTCGCGGCGAAGTCGGGCCCTGCTTCGGGCGCCCGCAACGCCCAGGAGGCCCGCTGGCAGCGCAACGCGGGGGACCCCAAGAAGCAGAAGTGGGGCTTCGACCCCGAGGAGCTCGCCGAGGCGGCGCTCAAGGGGGACATGGCGGCGGCCGACGGCTTCGACGACGGGGCCTTCGGCGGCGGCGACCAGGGCTTCGGCGGTGACACCAGCTTCTCGTACGACGAGGAGCCGCCCCCGGATCCGCGCCCCGCCGAGCAGGCCCCCGGCGCTGACCGGGCCGCCCGGTCGCGCACCCGCGACGACTCGGCCATGCCGGGCAGCGAGCTGAACATCACCGTGCAGGTCCCCTTCCTGCTGTCGATCCGGGGCGGCGTGCACCACACCCAGTTCCGGGTCCCGGGCCCCGCCGGCCGGTTCGAGCTCGAGGACCTCGCGCTGACCGTGCCCGCCGGGCTGGAGGACGGGGGCACGATCCGCCTGCCCGGCCGGGGCGGGTACGGCACCGGCAGCCGCGGGCGCGGCGACCTGCTGGTCAGCGTCGTGGTGGCCGAGCACCCGGTCTTCCGGCGGGACGGCAACGACGTGCTCGTCGACCTGCCGGTGACCGCGTCGGAGGCGGCCGGCGGTTGCTCCCTGGAGGTCCCGACGATCGACGGGCGGGCGCGGGTCCGGGTGCCCCCCGGGGTGCGCAGCGGCCAGCGGATCCGCATGCGCGGCATGGGGCTGCTCGACGCGCAGACCGGCAAGCGCGGCAACCAGGACCTCGTCGTGCAGATCCAGCTGCCTCCGCGGCTGGGTCGGGCTGAGATCCAGCTGCTCCAGGAGCTCGACCGACTCGCGGACTGGAACCCGCGCGAGGGGTGGTTCGAGGAGTAGACCTACAGCCCCGGGGCGACCCAGCCGGCGCTGTCGATGTCCAGGTAGAACGCGTTGGTGAGCGCGTACGGCGCGTGACCGCCGAAGGCGTGGCCCTGCGCCTCGCCGCCGTCGACCTCGACCACGAACCAGCTGTCCTCGGACGCCTGGACCTGGATCTCCGCCTCCAGGATCGTGCCGTCGACCGGCGCCTCCAGCGGCTCGGTGTGCACCACCACCCCGTTGCGCCAGACGTTGAGGACGCCGGGCCGGACCCAGTCGGGGCCGGCGACCCGAACGGTCAGCGTGCCGCCCGTCCCCTCCGCCGTCTCCCCGGGCCCGGACACCCCCGAGTCCGCCTCCAGGGAGGCCCGCAGCGTCACCCCGCTGGCCACGACCACGCGGCCGCTGGCGATCGCGTCGCGCACCGCGTCGCTCGTCACGTCGGCCACGGTGGAGATTCCGTCGCCGATGAGCACGTCGGTCCGCCCCAGCCCGCACGCCCGGTGCAGATCGTGGCTGTCCGACGCTCCCACCGGGACCGTCCGTTCCCCCAGGCTGAGGAACGAGAACCAGTCGTCCCGGTTGTCGATCCAGTCCTCGCGGTCGTCTGCGGTGATGATCTCCGTCTGGTCGAAGTCCCAGCTGAACGAGCTGCTCCGCGATGACTCGCCGGTCGTCTCGTCGTAGCCGGCGGAGTCCATCATCCCCAGCGTCAGCCGGCCGTGGTTGACCTGCAGCAGGCTGTCCGCGGTGCCGACCGCCCGGATCCGCCCCACGAGCTCGTCCGTCGTCGTGGGGTCCCGGTCCCACCAGACCAGGGCGCCCCGGTTGCGCGCCGCGCGCGGGCCGACCTCGACGGGGAACAGGTTGAAGTGGCCGCGCACGATCGTCGTCACCTCGGTGCCGGGCAGCACCAGCATCCGGTCGCGCAGGCCGAGCGCATCGACGAGCGGGGCGTAGTCGGCGAACCGGTCGTGGTCCGTGGTGACCGGCACGTCCAGCCCCGCCGCCGCGCAGGCGATCAGCCGATCCTCCATCGCGACCCGACCGTCCATGCTCGGGGCGGCGTGCAGGTGTGTGTCGACGCTGAACCAGCCACCCCGCGGCAGGACCTCCGCCAGCTCGACGGCCACCTCGCCTTCACCCCCGGGCGGCACGGTGACCTCCAGCCAGTCGCTCCGCTCGTGGCGCGGCGAGTGGCCGACCTGCACGACGTAGTCCCCCGGCGGCAGGGCGGTGGTCGCGGCGCCGTCGGCGGTCCACAGCCGGCCCGCGTGCAGGGAGCGATCCGGCAGGCCGAGCGCCTCCCGCAGATCGTCGGGCACCTCGGAGTCCGGGGGAGCGTCCCCGGCGTGGCGGATCAGCGCGATCCCCGGGAGCGGGTCGCCGTCGCCGTCGGTCACCGAGAGCGCCAGCCGGCCGACGGGGGGGAGCGCGTTGTCCAGCTGCGTCGGGCCGTCCGGCGTCGCCTCCACCGCCACCCCCCCGGTGGTCCAACGGCCCGCCGCGAAGGCCACCTCGGTCGCGGCGCCGCCGCCCGACAGCGCCGCCAGGGGCGCCTCGTTCACCGACGCCGGGCCCAGGTGGGCGAAGCGGCTGCGGGACGGCACGTCCACGCGGGCCTCGCCGCTTCGGGCGGTGAACCAGGCCTGCCAGGGGCCGGCGGGGAGGCGCGCCTCGTACTCGCCGTCGGCGTCGGTGACCGCGTACCCGGCGACCTCGCCGTCGTCCGCCACGAAGTGCACCCGCGCCCCCGCCACCGCCGCGGCGGTCTCCCCGTCCGTGACCCGGCCGTAGACGACGCCCAGCTCTTCGCCCTGCTCGGCTCGACGCTCGGCCTCGGTCGAGGCGGTGCTGTCTCCCACCCCGTAGCGCACGACGCGGGTCTCCGAGTCCCCCGGAGCGAGCTCGAGCAGGCCCTGGTCGAACACCGAGATGGACGCGACCGCGACGAGCGCCGCGCCCGGGAACACCGAGATCGGCGCGTCCTCCCCCCACAGCGAGAAGACGCCCTCGTTGCGCAGCCCCGCGTAGCCGGCGGCGGCGAGCTCCCCCGAGCCCGGCTCGACGAGGCCGCGACCCGACGACCAGACCTCGAAGTCCTCCTTGCTCGTCATGAAGCCCTCGACCGGCCGGATCGAGACGGGCAGGTCCGAGCTGTTGGTGAACGTCGTCACCACGCGCAGGCTGCGGGCGTCGGGGTGCAGCTCGTAGTCCCGGACGATGGCGAGGCCCTGGTCGCCGGCGAGCAGATCGTCCGCCTCCAGTCCCCGGGCGAAGAAGTCCCACTGCACGTCCCGCCCGGTGGTGCGCACGATGGCGGGGCCGCCGTCGCTCCCGTCGGCGAGCACCTCGACGCTGGTCGCGTCGTACAGCCGGGACAGCCCGAACCCGCAGAACGCGTCGTCCAGGGCGTCGCGCCCGAGGGTGCCGTCGCGCCTCACCAGGTCCGCGTCGATGACGGTGCCACCGACGTCGACCCAGCCGTGCCGTCGGCCCGCGTTCTGCACGATGAACTGGACGTGGGGGTTGTAGATCTTGACGTCGCCGGCCTGCCCCTCGGCGCCGATCCCGCCGAACAGCGCCGCTTCGCCCGCGACGCCCGGCCGGATGACGCCGGCCCGGGCCTCTCCGACGGCCGCCGGGATGGCCGGGTCCGCCCCGAGGAAGCGGGTCGGCTCGGCGATCGGCGGGTCGGTGTCGCACCCGACGACCAGCAGGCTGAGGAGGACGACGGCGGGGGAGGCGCGCATGGCGGAGTCCTACCCTTGGAGCGCGGCCGAGTCACGAGGCAGACTGTGCCCATGCATCGAAGGACCCCGCTGCTCGTCACGGCCGCCCTCGGCCTGCTCCTGCTCATCCCCGCCGCCCAGGCGGGCAAGGGGAGCAACAACGGCGCCGCCGGGGGGGCCGCTGCCCCCGGCGAGCTGACCAGCCTGGCGAGGGCCGCGCTGGCCCGGCCGGTGGACGCCACCTCGGTCCACCGGATGGAGGTGAACAAGTCGTTCCCCGGCGCCGAGCAGGTGGTCAGCTCCATCCGCGGCGCCGGGCTGCCGTACAGCGACGACGACTGGTTCGGACCGGAGGACCCGGGCCGCTGGATCGTGGTGATCGGCGACGCCGTCGACGCCAGCGCGGTCCAGGCGGTGCTCGGCGCCCTCGCGCTGACCGGCACGCCGTTCGGCACCGTGCTCGGGCACGCCAACGAGTTCGGCAACGACCACCGCGTCTACGTCGGGAGCATCTACGACGCCCACCCCTACGTCCGACTCGGGCCGACCGCCCTGGCCGAGGCGCTGCAGCCGGGCCAGTCCCTCGGGCGCCTGCATGCGCTGCTGGGGCGCGCCGAAGCGGTGGTCGCCCAGGCCGACGCGGTGCTCGCCCGCCGGGTGGACGCGTCCCGGGTGCTCCGGCTGGAGGTGAACCAGTCCTTCCCGAAGGGCGACCAGGTGATCGCCGACCTCCAGCGGGTCGGCCTGACCTTCGGCTCCAACGACTGGTTCGGCCCGGAGAACCCGGGCCGCTGGAACCTGACGATCGGGACGGAGCTGCCGGTGCCCGTCGCCCAGGCGGCGATCGCCGCGGTGGTCCGGGTGGGGGTCGACTTCGGCGTCTACTTCGAGCCGCAGTCGGGTGACTTCGAGCACAACCGGCGGATCTACGTCGGCTCGCTGGACCGCAACGAGCCCCACGCGCCGCTCGACGCCGCGACGATCCAGTCGATGCTCAACCCGTCGATCGGCAAGGCGCAGCTGCACGCCCTCGGCGCGCAGAAGTGAACCACCCCGCCGGGGTGTGATCAGCCGGCGAGCGCGGTCCGCGCGGCCGCCTCGAAGTACCGGGCGCCGACGGCGATCGTGCGCTCGTCCCAGTCGAACCGGGTGTTGTGGGTCGGCACCAGCTCGGCGGCCTCGGGCGGCCGCCCGCCGAGGCGCGCGTAGGCGCCGGGGGCGTGCCGCAGGTAGAAGCTGAAGTCCTCGGCCCCGGTGTTGGGGTGGGGGAGGGGGAGCACCCGGTCGGCGCCGACCACGGCCGTCGCCGCCCGCCGGGCCACCGCCACCACGTCGGGGTCGTTGATCACCGCGGGGCAGCCCTCCCCGAACTCGACCGCCACCGTGCACCGATGGGCCGCTGCGACGCCGCGCACCACCCGGTCGACCGACGCCCGCAGGTGGTCCGCGACCGCCTCGTCGAAGCACCGCATGGTCCCCTTGAGGCTCGCCGTGCCGGCCAGGGTGCTGCGGTGGGCGCCGCCCACGAAGTGGCCGACGGTGACGACCGCCGCCTTCGCCGCGGGCACCTCGCGCGCGACGATCGTCTGCATGGCGGTGACGATCGCGGCGCCGGCGACGATCGCGTCGACCCCCTCGTGGGGCCGGGCGGCGTGGCCGCCCTTGCCGATGATCTCGATCGCGAACGAACGCGACGCGGCGCAGCAGGGACCGGGCGAGACCACGACGTGACCCGCCGGCCAGCGGTTGTCGACGTGGATGCCGAAGACCGCGCTGACGCCCTCCATCCAACCCTCGTTGCAGACGACCAGGGCGCCGTTGCCGCGCTCCTCGGCGGGCTGGAAGAGCAGCCGGACCCGGCCACCCTCCGGCGGCGCCTCGGCGAGCAGGGCGGCGGCGCCGAGCAGGCAGGCGGTGTGTCCGTCGTGGGCGCAGGAGTGCATGACGCCGGGGTTCACCGACGCGTACGGCAGGCCGGTCTCCTCGGTCATCGGCAGGGCGTCGAGGTCGGCCCGGAGCACGACGATCGGGCCGTCCCCGTCGCCGCCGTCGGCGACCACCCCCGTGCCCGCGACCTGGCGGGTGGGGCTCAGCCCGAACGACTCCAGCGCCTGGGCCACCACCTCCCCGGTGCGCTCCTCCTCGAAGGACAGCTCCGGGTGCTTGTGGATGTCCCGACGGATCGCGACCAGGCGGTCGAACAGATCCCCGGGCAGCGTCGGCAGGCTCGCGTCGGTCATGAGGCTTCTCCGGACCAGTCGAGGATCGGCCAGCCGCGCCGCTTCGCGATGCGGGCCAGGCGGGGATCGGGCCGCACGACCATCGGTCGGCCCGAGCGCTCCAGCATGGGCAGGTCGGTCACCGAGTCGGTGTAGAACCAGCAGCGGCTCAAGTCCACCCCCCGGTCCGCCGCCCAGCGCTCGGCCACGGTCACCTTGGCGGCGCCGTAGCAGAGCTGGTCGATGTTCCCGGTGAACCGGCCGTCGCGCACCTCGAACGACATGCTCAGCGCGTCGTCCAGCCCGAGGTGCTCCTCCACCAGCCTCGCCAGGTAGATCGACGCCGACGTCAGCAGCACCACCGGCATGCCCGCTTCGCGGTGGGCCTCCAGGGCGGCGAGGCCACCCGTGGCGAACCGCTCGCGCAGGTCCTCTTCGAAGAACACGCGCGTGCGCTCTTCGAGCTCCTCCTCGGACTCCCCCTCCAGGGTGCGGACCGCCCGCCCCAGGGCGGTGCGGGCCCGGAGCATGCCGACGTGATAGAGCCCCAGCCAGGCGCCGGCCTCGAGGGCCTGGCGCAGCGGCAGGCGTCCTGCGGCGCGCTCCCGGCGGAACCACAGGGGCGCCGAGTTGACCTCCAGCAGGGTGCCGTCGAGGTCGAAGAAGGCGGCGGCGCCGGTCATCGTGGGCTCACGCCCAGACGTGCTCCCACACGTCGTCGAGGCTGTCGATGAAGGTGGTCTTCACGTCGTGCCGCAGCGGCTCGGGGATGTCGAGCAGGTCCTTGCCGTTCTGGCGCGGCAGCAGGACGTGCTTGATCCCGGCTCGACGCGCGGCGAGCACCTTCTCCTTGATGCCGCCGACGGGCAGCACCTTGCCCCGCAGCGTCACCTCGCCCGTCATCGCCAGCTCGTGGTCGACCTGGCGCCCGGTGAGCAGCGAGACGAGCGCGACGGTCATGGTGACGCCCGCGCTGGGGCCGTCCTTGGGGATGGCGCCCTGGGGCACGTGGACGTGCAGATCGGAGTTCTTGAAGATCGCAGAGTCGACGCCCAGCACCTCGGCGTTGGCGCGGATCCAGCTCATCGCGGTCTCGGCGGACTCCTTCATCACCGCGCCCAGCTGACCGGTCACCTTGAACTTGCGGTCGCCCTCCATGCGCGTCGCCTCGACGAACAGGATGTCCCCCCCGACGGGGGTCCAGGCGAGGCCGACGGCGATGCCCGGCAGGTCGGTGCGCTCGGCCATGTCGGCGAAGTACTTCTGGGGGCCGACGAAGTCGGTCAGCTTGCTCATCGTGACCGAGCCGGCGCCCCGCTTGCCCTGCACCACGCGGCGGGCGACCTTGCGGCAGATCTTGCCGATCTCCCGCTCCAGCCCGCGGACCCCGGCCTCCATGGTGTAGGAGCGGATCAGCTCGAGCAGCACGGCGTCGCTCAGCTTCGCCTGCTTCCCCTTGAGCCCGGCCCCCTTGCGCATCTTGGGCAGCAGGTGGGTCTTGGCGATCTCCAGCTTCTCCTCTTCGATGTAGCCGGGGATCTCGATCGCCTCCATCCGGTCCAGCAGCGCCGGCGGGATGGTGGAGGCGACGTTGGCGGTGCAGATGAACATCACCTGGGACAGGTCGAACGCGACGTCCAGGTAGTGGTCCATGAAGGTGTGGTTCTGCTCGGGGTCCAGCGCCTCGAGCAGCGCCGACGCCGGGTCCCCGCGGAAGTCGTTGCCGACCTTGTCGATCTCGTCGAGCACGATGACCGGGTTGCGGCTGCCGGCCCGCTTGATCGCCTGCACGATCCGCCCGGGCATGGCGCCGATGTAGGTCCGGCGATGGCCCCGGATCTCACTCTCGTCCTTGACGCCGCCGAGCGCGATGCGCTGGAAGTTGCGGTCCAGGGCGCGCGCGATCGACCGCCCCAGAGACGTCTTGCCGACGCCCGGGGGGCCCTGGAAGCAGAGGATCGGCCCCTTGCTGTCCGGGTTGAGGTGCCGCACCGACAGGTACTCGAGGATCCGCTCCTTCACCTCGTTCAGGCCGGTGTGGTCGTCTTCGAGCACCTCGAAGACGCGGTCGAGGTCGAGCTGGTCCTCGGTCGAGGAGGCCCAGGGCATGTCCAGCAGCCAGTCGATCCAGGTGCGCGCGACCGTGTACTCGGCCGCGTCGCGGTGCATCCGCTCCATGCGGTCCAGCTCGGACAGCGCCTCGGCGTGCACCTCGTCGGGCATGCCGGCCTCTTCGACCTTGGCCCGCAGCCCGGCGATCTCGCCCAGGGTGGGGTCGAACTGGCCGAGCTCCTCCTTGACCGCCCGCAGCTGCTCCTTGAGGAAGTACTCCCGCTGGCTCTTGTCCATCGCCTCCTGGACGTTGGACGCGATGCGGGCGTTGAGGGCGGCGAGCTCCCGCTCCCGGGCGAGGTGCTCGCGGACGCGGCCGAGCCGTCGCTCCACGTCGGTCTCGGAGAGCAGCCCCTGGAGGTCGGGAGCCCGCAGCGGCAGGTTGCCGGCGACGTAGTCGGCGAGCCGCGACGGGTCGTCCAGCGAGTTGACCACCTCCTCGAGCTCCATCGGCGTGCGGCCGAGGGCGTGCATCCAGTCGCGGAACTCGTCCCGCAGGTAGCGACGCAGGATCTCGGCCTCCGAGCTGCGGGCGTTGACCTCCGTCGTCGGGGTGACCCGCGCGCGGGGGGCGGGCACGTCGGCGGCCATCGCGCCGAGCCGGACGCGGCGCAGCCCCTCGACGAGGACGCGGAGGGTGCCGTCGCTGTAGCGGATGCCGCGGAGGACGCGGCCGACGGTGGCGAAGTCGTACAGGTCTTCCCGGTCCGGGTCGGGCATCTCGGCGTTGCGCTGGGCCGCGAACACGACCGGGGTGCCCAGGGCGGCGGCCCGCTTGAGCACCGCGATGCTGGGCGACCGGGCGACGATCAGCGGCGTCACCATGCCGGGGAACAGGACCAGGTCTCGCAGCGGCACCACGCCGAGGGTGGGCGGCAGGGCGTCGTCCGGCGTCAGCAGGACGGGGCGGACATCGACCGGCTCGGGGGCGGCGTCGGTGGGCTGGGTGACCGCTTCGGGGCGGACCGGGGCGTCCTTCGGTTGGGACATGGGCGACCTTTCCTGCCCGGGGCAGGGCCCAGAGCCGCGCAAGGATAGGCACCCGCGTCCGGCCGTCAAGCAATCGCGACCGAGGCCAGCCGATCCGTCCAGCGTTCTGGCGCGTACCGGAAAAAAGTCGCCCGAGGATCGAATAAACCCACGAGGGGTTCCGTCCATCGGGCGCTCGGGGGGGATCCGCCCCGGCAACAGAGGAGGCGCCCAAACCGATGAGTCGACACGACAACAACAACGTCGCGCGATACATGAAGGACATCCACCGCAAGGACCTGCTGACCCGCGAGGAGGAGAACGAACTGGCTCGCCGCTGGGTCGAGGACCGCGACGAGACCGCAGCAGCCGAGCTGGTGCAGCGCAACCTGCGCTTCGTCGTCAAGGTCGCGATGGGCTACCGCAAGTACGGCCTGCCGATCGCCGACCTGATCCAGGAGGGGAACCTGGGCCTGATCCGCGCCGTCGAGAAGTTCGACCCCGACAAGGGCACCCGCCTCATCTCGTACGCCGTGTGGTGGATCAAGGCCTACATCCAGAGCCACATCATCCAGACCTGGTCCCTGGTCCGGATCGGCACCACGCAGGCGCAGCGTCGCCTCTTCTACAAGCTGCCGAAGGCGCTCGCGACCAGCCCCGAGGGGGAGTCCCGCGAGAAGCGCATCGATCGCATCGCGGAGGAGCTCGACGCCCGCCGCAAGGACGTCGTGCTGATGATGAACACCCTGCGGGGGCACGACCTCAGCCTCGACTCCCCGCTGGACGAGGCGGGCGGCGGCACCACCTTCCTGGACCGGGTGCAGGCGAAGACCGCCTCCCCCGAGGCCCAGACGGTCGAGAACCAGGACGCGGCGGTCCGCAGGAAGCTGCTGCAGCAGGCGATCTCGCGGCTGCCCGAGCGGGAGCGGGAGATCATCCGCCTGCGCCACCTCGGCGACGAACCGATGACGCTGCGTGACGTCGGCGCGGCGATGGGCCTGTCCCGCGAGCGCGTGCGCCAGCTGGAGGCCCAGGCGATGCGCAAGCTGAAGAACATCATCGTTCCGAAGTACAGCCGAACCCGCGTCGCTTGAGCGCGCACCGCTGGTAGACTCCCCGCTCGCTCGATCCCGGGGATTCTGAATGGCCCAGTTCGAACCGATCCGGTTCGGCAAGTATCAGCTCATCGAGAAGATCGCCACGGGCGGTATGGCCGAGGTCTACAAGGCCAAGTCCTACGGCGTCGCGGGCTTCGAGAAGCTGCTGGTCATCAAGAAGATCCTGCCGCACCTCAGCCGCAACCCCGAGTTCGTCAAGATGTTCATCAACGAGGCGAAGATCGCCGTCTCGTTGAACCACGCCAACGTGGTCCAGGTGTACGACCTCGGGGTCGTCGACAAGGACTACTACATGGCCATGGAGTTCATCCACGGCCATGACCTGATGCGGGTCATCAAGGTGGGGCGCAAGACGCGCCGCTTCCTGCCGATCCCGACCGGCGTGCACATCATCAGCGAGGTCGCCCGTGGTCTCGACTACGCCCACACGCTGTGCGACCCCGGCGGCCGCCCCCTCAACGTCGTCCACCAGGACGTCTCGCCGCACAACATCCTGATCTCCTACGAGGGAGACGTGAAGCTGGTGGACTTCGGCATCGCTCGCGTGGGCGAGGTGGCCGAAGAGGAAGCCGGCAAGATGGCGGGCGGCAAGTTCGCCTACATGGCGCCGGAGCAGGCGCACGGCTCCGGGGTGGACGCGCGGTCGGACATCTTCGCCGCCGGGATCATCCTGTACGAGCTGATCACGGGGCAGCGGCTGTACGCGGGCAAGGACCGCAAGGAGAAGATGCGCATGGTGCGCAACGCGGAGATCCCCCCTCCGCGCGCGGTCAACCCCGAGATCCCGGCTCGCCTCGAGGAGATCCTCCTCAAGACGCTGGCCCCGGACCCGGACGACCGCTACCAGCGCTCCCGCGAGTTCCAGGAGGACCTGCTGTCCTTCCTGTACGACGTCGGCATGCGCGTCGCCCGAGCCGACGTCGCCGGCTTCATGAAGGAGATCTTCTCCGAGGAGTACCAGCGGGCGGCGGCCGGCTCGGTGATCAATCGGATCGTCCAGGATCTCGGCGAGCTCGAGAAGGGCGTCACCGCTGACGCGCCGGACCTCGCGGTCGAGGACTCCGAGGTGGGCGCCAAGGGGGCCCTGACCTCCGGCGAGTGGGCGACCGTCGACCTGTCGATGTCGGGTCTGAGCGGCAGCGGCGGCGCGTCCGAGCTGTCGACGAACCTGACCCAGGGCGAGCGTCGCCAGGTCGAGGTGCTCGCCGTCGAGGTGACCGGGCTGACCGACATCGCCGACCGCGTCGGCGAAGAGGCCCTGCTCCGGCTCAACTTCTCCTTCCTCAAGAGCCTCGCCAGCCTCATCCGCAAGTACCGCGGCACGATCACCCGGCTCGACTCCGACCGGATGATGGTGATGTGGGGGCTGACCCGGACCTCCAGCAAGGACCTGGAGCTCTGCGTGCGCTGCGCGTCGGACCTCCGACGACTGTCCGAGAAGTTCGCGGAGGCGAAGGGCGAGTCGGTGCACCTGTCGATGGGCGTGCACCGCGGCTCGGTCATCGTCGGCAGCGCGGCGACCCGGGGCCGTCGCCGTCGGGGCGCCAAGAGCCGCAGCTACACGCCGTGGGGAGACACGGTGAAGATGGCGCGTCGCCTCTGCGAGGCGGCGGGGCTGGACGAGGTGCTGGTCTCCGAGCGGGTCTTCGGGCTGCTGAGCGAGCACGGCGAGTTCGATCCGATGGCGTCCCTGGACGTGAAGTGGGCCGCCGGCGTGATCCAGCCGTTCCGGCTCCGGCGCCTGCGCGGCCGCGGCGAGCGGGGCGCGGCGGGCCGCTGGGTCAAGCGTGGCGACGAGTTCGATCGGCTCAAGGCGGTCATCGGCCGGGTCGCCGCGGGCCGCGTCGGGGTGCTGTCGGTCGAAGGGGAGGCGGGCAGCGGCAAGGCGCGGTTCGTCCGCGAGATCCGCGAGATCACGCGCGACCGGGACATCAGCTTCTACACGGGCCGCGGCACGTTCTACGCCCGCGAGGTGCCGTTCCTGCCGTTCCGCGAGATCCTCGAGCAGGTCTGCGGCTTCGAGGAGAAGGACGACGACGACGCCCGCCGGGAGAAGCTCCTGCGCCTCGCCGAGCTGCACCTGGACCCGATCGACATCCACATCGCCGGCCAGCTGTACGAGCTGGAGTTCCCGGACAGCAACCTGCGCTACCTGAGCGGGGATCAGCTCCGCGACGGCATGTTCGAGGCGACCCGCAAGGTCTTCGCCGGGCTGTCCAAGGACAAGTTCGTCGTGCTGGCGATGGAGAACTTCCACCACGTCGACCACTACTCGCGCGACCTCATCCGGCACCTCGCCCGGACGTTGCCGGACCGCAAGCTGCTGATCGTCGTGACCCAGCCTCCCGACGTCGACATGCCGTTCGACGAGGAGACCCCGCTGGAGCGCCTGGCGGTCCCGCCGATGGCCCGGTCGGAGGTCGAGGACTTCGTCGTGGAGCTGCTCGGGGTGCCGGACGCGCCGGCGGAGCTGCTCGACCTGGTGGTCGCCAGCTCGGGCGGCAACGCCCTGTTCGTCAAGGAGATCGTCGGGCAGCTGCGTCGTCAGGGGCTGCTCCAGGTCGGCAACGGCGTCGCCAAGGTCGCCGGCGACCTGTCGACGGCCGACATCCCCGCCACCGTCGGCGATCTGATCGCCTCCCGCATCGACTCCCTCGCCCCCGGCGAACGGGTGGTCCTCGAGGTCGCGGCGACCGTCGGTCGGGCCTTCGAGCGCGCGTTGCTCGCCGAGGTCACCCGCCTGGGCAAGGAGGAGCTGACCGAAGTGCTCGCCCGCCTGCAGGCGATGAAGCTGGTCCGGTCGGTGCGCGAGGGGGAAGCGTCGGGGGACGCGGACTTCGTCTTCCGGAACAACCTCTGCTGGGAGGTGACGGTCCGGGGCATCCTCGTCAGCCGGTCCAAGGAGTTCCATTGCCGGGTCGGTGAGGCGATCGAGCGCATCCACGCCGACACGCTGCGCATGCGCTACGAGGACCTGTCGCGGCACTACCAGTCCGGTGGCCTGCTGCGCCGCGCCGCCTTCTTCTCGGAGCAGGCGGGCCGCAGCTACGCCCGCCAGTACTACGACCGCGAGGCGCTGCGGTGCTTCCAGCGCGCGATCCTGCTACTCCGCGGGGCCGAGGCGGACGCGACCGAGCGGCTGGAGGTCAGCGCCCACCTCGCCGACCTGTACCTGCGGCTGGGCGAGATCCAGGCCCGAGTGCTCGACGGCAGCGAAGCCGTGCGCAGCTTCACGCGGGCCCTGGAGTTCGCGGGCGACGCCGAGGACGAGCCCCTGCAGGCCAAGGCGATGCTGGAGCTCGGCAAGGCCCAGGCGGAGGCCGGCCAGTCCCAGTCGGCGGGCGCCTACCTGAAGCAGGCGCAGTCCCTCGCCCAGCAGCTGGAGGACGACGAGCTGCTCAACGACGCGGATGAGGAGATGGCGCGCTGGGCCCTCGACCAGGGCGACTTCGAGGCCGCCCGCGTCGCGCTGAACCGCGCCCTCAAGTCGGCCCGCGGACGGGAGGACAACGTGAGGGTCGCTCGGATCCTCGGCTCCCTCGGCTCCTACTACATGAAGGCCGGCGACCAGGGCCTGAGCGAGCGGCACCTGCTCAAGGCCCGTGACCTCGCCATGGAGACCGACGACAAGATCCTGCAGGGCCGGCTGCTCAACAACCTGGGCGTGACCTACATCCACGCCGAGCGGTTCGACGAGGCGCTCGACTGCTACCGGGAGGCCTGCGAGATCCGCAAGGGGATCGAGTACCGGCGCGGGGTGATCGTCAACCTGCACAACATCGGCGACGTCTACTTCCGCATGGGCGACTACGCCCGCGCCTTCCAGTACTTCCAGGAGTCCATGGAGTCGGCCCAGGCCAACGACTGGGCGAAGGGTCAGGCGATGAACCTGGTCTACCTCGGCTACCTCCAGGCGCTCCGCGGCGAGCTGGACGAGGGCGAACAGGCGCTGCACAGCGGGATCGAGCAGGGGCTGTCCTGCGGGGACCGGGACACCGCCGCCCAGGGCAAGGTGTTCCTCGCCCGGGTGCTGACCCGCCGGGGAGACGTCGACCGGGCCCGCGAGGTCCTGCTCGAGGCGAACAAGCTCGGCGACGTCGTCATGGCGGGTCTGTAGAGCGACCCCGTGAGCGACCACGGCTCCCGCAACCTCGGCGCCGTGCTCGGGGCGGCGATCGGGGACGCCATGGGCCACCCCACCGAGTTCCTGGACCGCGGCGGCATCACCTCCACCTTCGGGCCCGACGGGGTGCGCGGCTTCACGCTCTTCTGGGAGGAGGGCGGCCGTCGCTTCGCCCCCTACACCGACGACACCCAGATGGCCGAGGCGGTGCTCCGCACGTTGCTGCGGGAGCGCGACCGAGGGCTCGATCTGGACGTGACGATGGCCCGCCTGGCCGAGGCGTTCGTGGCCTGGATGTACGTCCCTCAGGGGGGCCACCGGGCGCCGGGCGACGCCTGCCTCGCGGGCTGCCGGGCGCTGGACGAAGGGGTCCCCTGGCGGGAGGCGGGGGCGCTGGACGCCGGGGGCTGCGGCTCGGTGATGCGGGCGTGGCCGTTCGGGCTGATCTTCCCCTGGAACTGCGGCCGGGCCGAGAGCTGGGCCGTGGCCCACTCGGCGTTGACCCACCGCGCGCCGATCGCGCTCGCCGCCTGCGCGGCGCTGGCGGTCGGGGTGGCCCGGGCGGTGCGGGGGGAGGACGTCCGGTCGATCAGCCGTCACATGCTCGACGCCGCCGGCCGTCACGACCGCAAGACCGCGGGGATGATGGGCCGGGCCCAGGCCGACGCCCTGGGGGGCGCGCCACCGGAGGAGACGCTGGACCGGCTGCGAGGCTGGGCCGCCCACGAGGCGATCTCCGCGGCTCTCTACCTGTTCCTGCGACACCCCGACGACCCCGCCGCGGCCATCCTCGAGGGCGCAAACGCGCCGGGGGACTCCGACAGCCTGGCGTCCCTCGTCGGGGCGCTGACGGGCGCCCGGTGCGGGCTGGAGGCGCTGCCGACCGAGTGGGTGGAGCAGGTGGAGCGGAGCGACCAGCTCCTGAGGCTGGCGTCGCGGATCTCGGGCTGACCTCGGGCGGCTAGTCGGGACGGATATCGTCCCGCTGGGCCGTACGCTGGAATGCCTGGGGACCTTCATGTCGATCCGGCTCTTCCACACCTCTGACTGGCACCTCGGCGCGACCCTCGGCGGGGTCTCGCGGGCGGACGAGCACGCCCGGTTCCTGGACTGGTTGACGGGCGAGCTGCGGGCTCGCGAGGTGGACGCGCTGGTCGTGTCCGGTGACGTCTTCGATCACGCCAACCCTTCGGCCGAGGCGCTGAGCCTCTACTACCGGTTCCTGGTCGGGCTGCGCTCGACGCCGGTGCGCCAGGTCGTCGTCGTCGCGGGCAACCACGACTCTCCGGCCCGGCTGGAGGCGCCGCGGGAGGTGCTCGAGGCGCTGGACGTTCGGGTCGTCGGCACGGTCAGCGGCGACGCGTCGGCCGACCGGCTGCTCTGCCCGATCCCCGGCCCCTCGGGAGTCGTCGAAGCGGTCGTGCTCGCCCTGCCGTACGTGCACGAGTACCGGCTCGGGATCCGCACCGCCGGGCTGGACCGCGCCGCCGTGGTCGAGCAGTACCGGGCCCGGTTCACCGAGCTGTACGCCTCCCTGGCGGACGCCGCGGCCCGGCGCTGGCCCGGGGCCGCCCTGATCGGGACCGGACACCTGACCTGCATGGGGGCGGACCCGGGGGATTACCCGGTCTCCATCCACGCCGCGTCCGCCATCGGGGGGCTGCCCGACTCGATCTTCGATCACCGCCTCCGCTACGTCGCCCTGGGCCACGTGCATCGGCGCCTGCGCGTCGGCGCCGGTCCGGCCTGGTACAGCGGCACGCCAGTGCCCTTGCAGCTCGGTGAGATGGCCCCCCCCCGGTCGGTACTCCAGGTCGACGTCGCGCCCGGCGACGGCCAGATCGAGCCTGCGGTCGTGCCGGTTCCGTTGTCCCGCCGCCTCCTGGAGGTCCGCGGGGACGTCGCGTCGGTCTCGGCGGAGATCGCGGCGCTGGAGTGGAGCGAGCCGCTGCCTCCGCTCGTGCACGTCCGGCTGGAGCTGGAGCGCCGCAGCGCCGACGCGGTGCCCGACCTGCGGCGCCGCTTCGAAGCGGCGTGGCCCGCCGGGGATCGGCCGGTGCTCGTGCAGGTCCGGCAGGACGTGGCCGGCGTGGACGCCCCGTCCCCGTCTACCGCGCCGACCTCGCTGCGGGGGCTGGACCCCGAAGCGGTGTTCCTCGCGCTCTGCGCCCGCCAGGGCGAGGTCGCGGACGAGCCGCTCCTCAACGCGTTCCGAACGCTGGTCCAGGAGGCGGTGTGATTGCGGAAACCGGGCTTCTGGACCGCTCCTCCTCGTCCCCGCGGCCCGATCTCGGCGTCGCTCCTCGGTCACAAGGGAGCGACCTTGCTCCCTCGTCGCTCCTGGACCTCGGAGCGCGGGGCCTTCGGATCCGCGGTCAACAAACCCGGTTCCCGCAATGAGGCTGCTCAGGATCACCGTCGAGAACCTCAACTCGCTGTACGGCGAGCACGTCCTGGACCTGCGCAAGGACCTGGGGGACGCGGCCCTGTTCCTCGTCGTGGGGCCGACGGGGGCGGGCAAGAGCACGCTGCTCGACGCCGTCTGCCTGGCCCTCTTCGGTCGCACCCCGCGGCTCCGCAAGCCGTCGTCCTCCAGCGCGGGGGACCCGGACGACGCGCGGCGGGTCCTCTCCCACGGCGCCGGATCCGGCCGGGCGGAGGTGGAGTTCAGCCGGAGCGAGCCGTCTGGCCGCGCCCGCTACCGGGCGGTCTGGAGCTGCCGGCGCGCCCACGGCCGGGCCGAAGGCGCCCTGCAGAAGGCCCACCGGAGCCTGGAGCGGTGGGACGCCGAAGCCGGAGCCTGGCGGCTGCTCGTCAGCGACGACCGCGCCAAGTTCTTCCAGCCCGAGTTCGACCGGGTGCTCGACGGCATGGCGCTCGACGAGTTCCAGCGCGCGATCCTGCTCGCTCAGGGCCAGTTCGCGGCCTTCCTGGAGGCGGACGAGGCCGCCCGGGCGAGCATCCTGGAGCGGCTGACGGGGACCGAGCGTTTCCGTCGGATCGGCGAGCGAGCCAGCCGCAAGCGATCGGACGCGAAGCGGCGACTCCGTGAGCTCACGATCCAGCTGGGCGAGGTGCGCGCCGCGAGCGACGGGGAGCGCGAGGCGCTGCTCGCCGCCCGCGCACGGCTCGCCGCAGAGTTGGAGCGCCGGACCCGGCTCGCCACGTTGTTGCTGGAGCGCTCCAGCTGGCTCGACCGATGGCGCGGGGCGAGCGGTCGGGACGAGCGGGCGCGAAGCCGCCACACGGCCGCCCGGACCGCGTCCGCCGCCGCCGAGGCGGATCTCGCGCGGCTGGCGGAGGACCGACGCTGCGCGTCCGCGGCGCGGCTCGCCGCGGACCTCGCGACCTCGTCGGCCGCGGTCGAGGAGCTCCGTCCCAGGGTGACTGCGGGGGTGGAGGCGGCGGCGGACGCCGTCACCGCGCAGCGCCTCGCGACCGAGAAGCAGGCGGCGGCCCAGGCGACCCGAGCCGACGCGGACGCGGCCCTCCAGGAGGCGCTCCCCACGCTGCAGGCCGCCCGGGACGTGCAGGTCCAGTTGACGCTCGCGGAGGGTGACCAGGGTCGCCTGGCGGAGGAGCACGCCCGGGCCTCCGAGCGGCTGGTGCATGCCAACGTCGCGTTGGCGGAGGCCGAGCAGGCGGCGTCCGCGATCGCCATCGACGCCCGCATGGCGGCCGAGGACCACCAGGACCTGGAGCGCTACGCGGCCCTGGTCGACCGCATCCCCCTGCTGGTGGACCGGCACGCCCGCCTGGAGCGCCGGCGCGTGGTGCCGGCCGGGTCGCAGGCGGTCGACGAGACCCTGGTCGGCCTCGCCGTGGACGACCTGGAGCGGCGCCTCGACGCGATCCGCTGGGCGGTCCGCATCGCCGAGCAGCGGCGGGATCTCGCCGACGGCGACGCCTGCCCGCTGTGCGGTTCGACGGAGCACTCCGCCCCGGAGGCCGAGCTGTCAGCCAACGAGCGGGAGCTGCGGCGCCAGGCCGGAGCGCTCGAGGCGGCCCTCGCACAGACCGTCACCGCGGAGCTGGCGGGCGCCGGCGTCGTCGCGGTGGACACCCCGACCGGCCCGGACCTGCACGAAGCGCTCTCCCGGGCGGCCGAGCGGGTGACGGCGCTGCAGGCCGCGCGCACCGCGCTTGTCGACGTGGAGCGGCGGGCCGAGCGGGCGGAGGCCAAGCGCCAGCGGGCGGCCCACGACGCCCGAGCCGCCACGTCGGCGGAGGCGGCGGCCCGGGCGGCCCGGAACGAGCTTCGCAAGACGCTGCGGCGCCATCGCTCGGCCCTCTCCGATCTCCTGGGCACGACCTCCGTGACCGAGCTGGACGCCCGGCTCCGCGGCGCGCTGGCCGCGGCCGACGGTGCGCTCGCCGAGGCGACCGCGGGCGCGTCCGCGGCGGCGTCTGCCCGCTCGGCGGCGGACGCCCACTACGCCGCCGTCGCCGGTCAGCTCAGGGACGCGGACCAGGCTCAGACGCGCGCCTCCGAGGCGCTGCGGTTCGCCCTCGCGGGGCTCGGCCTGACTCGGGAGGAGCTCGCGGAGCGGGTGCTCTCGGAGCCAGACCGGGAGGCGTTGGCCCGCCTGGAGCGACGGTTGGCGGCCGAGCAGACGGCGTCGGCCGCGGCGGCGGCGGAGGCGGCGGACGCGCTCGTGGATCTCGAGCAGACCCGGCCCGACGAAGTCGCCAGGGGGGACGAGATCCGCAGCTGGGAGGCGGTGCGGGTCGTGCTGCCGGCCGCCCGGGAGGCGGCCGCGGAGGTGCGCTCCGAGCACGCCGACGCCTGCGCCCGGCTTCGGGCGGACGACGACGCTCGGGCCCGCCGCCAGCAGCTCGAGGTCCGCCTCGAGCGGACCCGGGCCGACGCGGACCTGTGGCAGCGCCTCCACGACCTCATCGGGGTCGGCGACGGCGAAGCGTTCAAGCGGTTCGCCCAGGTGATGAACCTGACCGAGCTGATCGGCCAGGCGAACACCCAGCTGGAGCGGCTGACGGACCGCTACCTGCTCTGCCCGGCGACGGACGACGAGGGGCGGCCCCAGCTGACGTTCGCGGTGGCGGACGCCTGGCAGGGCGGCCAGGTCCGGCCGATCACGACGCTGTCGGGAGGTGAGAAGTTCCTCGTCTCCCTCGCGCTGGCCCTCGGGCTGGGGCACTTCCGGTCGGTTCGCATGCCGATCGAGACCCTGCTGCTCGACGAGGGCTTCGGCACCCTGGACCAGGAGAGCCAGGCCATCGCCATGGCGGCCCTGGATCGGCTGGGGAGCAGCGGGATGCAGGTCGGGATCATCACCCACGTCGACGCGCTGCGAGAGAAGATCCCCGCTCAGGTGCTGGTGGAGAAGCTGGGCGACGGCCGGTCGAGGATCCGCCTGGTCGCCTGAATCGCCTCCTCGGCCGACCCGGCCCGCTCGATGGCGTCCGTCCGACGCCCGTCCAGGGAGCGGCCGGCCAGCTCGGAGCTCCAGCCGTCCCCCAGGTCCAGCGCGACGATCGGCTTGCCGAGCTGCCACGCGAACGCCAGCTCGGACAGCGTCCCGGACCCGCCCCCGATGGCGATGACCACGTCCCCGGCAGCCACCACCAGCAGGTTGCGACCGATGCCCAGCCCGGTCGGAACCGCGATGTCCACCCAGGGGTTGGCCGCGCCGGCGTCCAGCACCGGGAGCAGCCCCAGCACCCGACCCTCCTGCCACTCCGCGGAGGTGCGGGCGCCCCGGCTGGCCGCCTCCATCACCCCGGTCAGCCCGCCGGTCACCAGCCGGTAGCCGGCGTCGACCACGCCGCGCCCGACCGCCTCGGCGACGTCGAGCACTTCGGCCGAGGCGGCGGAGGCGCCGATGATCGTCACGCAGGGTCGTCGGGGCTCGCTCATCGCGAGGTCAGCATACCGTCTTGAGAAAATGCGGCGATTCCTCTATGAACCCAGCTAGTTTCAAATATTATTGAACGAATTGAAGTCCGCTCACGCGCGACGTGCGCGTTCTTCGGAGCTTCCCTCGGTCGTCGGCTGGTGGTAAGGGACGCTCCCCGGGGTACGGAGAGAATTCGATGGAGCAGCAGAACGTTCGCCCCTGGGCTGTGGGCGCGTGGCCCCAGGTGGCTGACCAGCCACCTCGGCCGCCGTCCCGCCTGGGAGACAAGCGCTTTTGCGCCGCGCACGGCGTGCGCTTCGCCTATGTCGGCGGTGCGATGGCCAACGGCATCGCCTCGGAGGCGATGGTCGAGGCGTTCGCTCGCGCCGGCATGCTCGCGTTCTTCGGCGCGGCCGGCTGCTCCCTCCCCCGCATCGAGGCGGCGATCGACCGTCTGCAGGCGTCCGTCGGCGATCTGCCGTGGGGCTCCAACCTGATCCACAGCCCCAGCGAGCCGGCCATCGAGGCCGCGACCGTGGAGCTGTACCTCGACCGCGGCGTGACCGCGGTCTCCGCTTCCGCGTACCTCGGGCTCACCCTCCCCCTGGTCCGCTACCGACTCGCCGGCATCCACCGGGACGCCGCCGGTCGCGTCGTCACCCCCAACCGGGTGCTCGCCAAGGTGTCCCGCCCCGAGGTCGCTCGCCGCTTCCTGGAGCCGGCGCCCCCGAAGATGGTGCAGGCCCTGGTCGACGCCGGGCACCTGACGGCCGAGCAGGCTGCGCTCGCCGCGTTGGTCCCGATGGCCGAGGACATCACGGCGGAGGCCGACTCCGGCGGCCACACCGACCGCCGCCCCCTGGTCGTGCTGCTGCCCGAGCTGATCGCACTTCGCGACGCCGTCGCGGCGGAGCGCGGCTACGCCGAGCGTCCCCGGGTGGGCGCCGCCGGCGGGATCGCCACCCCGTCGTCCGCCGCCGCGGCGTTCCAGATGGGCGCTGCCTACGTGGTGACCGGTTCGGTGAACCAGGCGTGCGTCGAAGCGGGCTCGTCCGCGTCGGTGCGGGCGCTGCTCGCCCAGGCCGGCCCGGGTGACGTCGGCATGGCTCCGGCCGCCGACATGTTCGAGATGGGCGTCGACCTGCAGGTGCTGACCCGCGGCACGATGTTCGCGCCCCGGGCCCGCCGGCTGTACGAGCTGTACAAGGCGCTCGACTCGATCGAAGCGCTGCCGCCCGATGAAGTCGCCGTCCTCGAGAGCAAGTACTTCCGGTGCTCCCTCGCCGAGGCGTGGGCGAGCACGGAGGCCTGGTGGGCCGACCGGGACCCGAGCCAGGTGGAGCGCGCGGCGGCGGAGCCGAAGCACCGGCTGGCGCTGCTGTTCCGGGCGTACCTCGGGCAGTCCTCTCGCTGGGCCAACGCCGGGGTGGAGGACCGCAAGCTGGACTACCAGGTGTGGTGCGGCCCCGCGATGGGCGCGTTCAACGCCTGGACCGCCGGCTCGCCGCTGGCCGAGCCGGGGGCGCGGACCGTCGTCGGCGTGGCGCACAACATCCTCGGCGGCGCGGCCCTGCGGGTGCGGGTCGCTGCGCTCCGGTCGGCCGGCGTCGAGCTGCCCCTGGGGCTGGAGGACTGGGCCCCCCGCTCGGCCGACGCCGTGGCGGAGCTGATCGAGGCCTGGGAGGCGTCCGAGGAGGCGGCGCAGGGGACCGTCGAGGTCACCGAGCCCCGGCTCGCGGCGGCCGATGACGCCATCGCCATCGTCGGTATGTCCTGCCTGTTCCCCGGCGCGACGGACCTGACGCAGCTGTGGCGCACCCTGCGCACCGGCGCCGACCAGGTGCGCGAGGTGCCCGACGGGTACTGGACGCCCGACGACTACTTCGACGCCGACGCCTCCAGCCCGGACCGCACGTACACGCGGCGGGGCGCGTTCCTCGACCCATACCCCTTCGACCCGACCGAGTTCGGCATCCCGCCGACCATCCTGGAGGCGACCGACACCTCCCAGCTGCTCTCGCTGGTGGTCGCCAAGCAGGCGCTCATCGACGCCGGCTACGACCCCGACGACACCACCTGGGACCGCAGCCGGGCGTCCGTGCTGCTCGGGGTCACCGGGACGCAGGAGCTGGTCGTCTCCCTCGGCGCGCGGCTCGGACACCCCCACTGGTACCGGGCGCTGCGGGACGCCGGCGTCGCCGACGACGTCGCGGCGCAGGTCGTCGACGGCATCGGCAAGGCCTACCCGTCGTGGCAGGAGAGCAGCTTCCCGGGCCTGCTCGGCAACGTCGTCGCGGGGCGGATCTGCAACCGCTTCGACCTGGGCGGCACCAACGCGGTGACCGACGCGGCGTGCGCCAGCTCGCTCGCCGCCCTGCACCTGGGCTGCATGGAGCTGAGCGCGGGGCGCAGCGACATGGTGCTCACCGGCGGTGTCGACACGCTCAACGACATCTTCATGCACATGTGCTTCAGCAAGACCCCGGCGTTGTCGCCGACGGGGGACGCGCGCCCCTTCGCCGCGGGCGCCGACGGCACGATCCTCGGCGAGGGGATCGGCATGGTCGTGCTGAAGCGGCTGGCCGACGCCGAGCGCGACGGCGACCGGATCTACGCCGTGATGCGCGGCGTCGGCACCGCGAGCGACGGTCGCGCCAAGTCGATCTACGCGCCCCGACCGGCCGGCCAGGCCCGGGCCCTCCGGGACGCCTACGATGTCGCCGGGGTGAGCCCCGCCAGCGTGCGGCTCGTCGAGGCTCACGGGACCGGCACCAAGGCGGGAGACCTCTGCGAGTTCGAGGCGCTGGACGACGTGTTTCGCGAAGCCGGCGCCGGTGAGGCGACGGTCGCGCTGGGCTCGGTGAAGTCGCAGATCGGCCACACCAAGGCGGCCGCCGGCGCCGCCGGGCTCATCAAGGCCGCGCTGGCCCTGCATCACAAGGTGCTGCCGCCGACCATCAAGGTGGACGCGCCGAGCCCGAAGCTCGCCCTGGACGACAGCCCGCTGTACCTCAGCACCGAGGCGCGCCCCTGGATCGACGACGACGTGCGTCGCGCCGGCGTCAGCTCGTTCGGCTTCGGCGGCAGCGACTACCACGTCGTGCTCGAGGAGTACGGAGCCCGTCGCTCCCGCCCGGCGTGGGACGACGCGGTCCAGATCGTGCCGCTCTCGGCCCCCTCCGCCGACGCGCTGGTGGCCGCGCTGGACGGGCTCGCCGAGCCCCTGGAGCGGCCCGCCGCCGCGGCCCGGCAGGCCTTCCGGCCGACCGCCGCCCACCGCCTCGTGATGGTGGTCGAGCCGGGCGGGCTCGCCGCTGCTGTCACCGCCGCCCGCACCCAGCTCGCGGCCCGTCCCGACGCGGCCTGGTCGCTCCCCCAGGGCGTGCACCACGGCGTGGGACCGGCCGACGGCGAGGTCGGCTTCCTGTTCCCCGGGCAGGGGGCGCAGTACCCCGGGATGCTCGGCGAGCTCGCGATGATCTTCGACGAGATCCTCGACGGCCTCCAGGCCGACGCCGACCTCGCCGCCAGGGTCTACCCCCCACCGACGTTCGACGCGGACCGCAAGGCCGCCGATCGCGCCGCGCTCACCCACACCGCGGTCGCCCAGCCGGCCCTCGGCGAGGTGGAGGCGGGGCTGTTGGCGGTGCTCACGCGCTTCGGGGTGCAGCCCGCCGCCACCGCGGGGCACAGCTACGGCGAGCTCGTGGCGCTGCACGCCGCCGGGCGCATGGACCGCGCGGCGCTCCGCTCCCTGTCGCGGAGCCGGGGTCGGCTCATGGCCGGCGACGGCGCCGACCGCGGCACGATGCTCGCGGTCCTCGCTCCGCTCCCCCGGATCGAGGCGCTGATCGCGGAGCGCTCGCTCGACGTGGTGCTGGCCAACCGCAACGGCCCCCAGCAGGGCGTGCTGTCCGGGGGCCGGTCTGCCATCGACGCCGCCGAGGCGGCCTGCTCCGCCGAGGGGCTGCGCTGCAAGCGGCTCGAGGTCGGCGCCGCCTTCCACAGCGCCCTCGTCGCTGACGCCCGAGACGCGTTCTACGCCGCGCTCCAGGAGTGGCCGGCCCCCGACGGGCGCGTCCCCGTGTACGCCAACGCCTCCGGCGCGCCGTACCCCGCCGACGCGTCCGATGCCCGGACCCTGCTGGCGGATCAGCTGACCGCGCCGGTGCGCTGGGTCGAGCAGATCGAGGCCATGTACGGGGCCGGCGTGCGCACGTTCGTGGAGGTCGGCCCGAAGGCGACCCTGACCGGGCTGGTCGGGAGGATCCTCGGACCCAACCCGCACCTCGCGGTCGCCGCCGACGCCTCCTCCGGCCGACGAGGGCTGCGCGACCTCGCCGATCTGTTGGCCCGGCTCGCCGCGGCCGGCCACGCGATCGACCTCCGCCCCTGGCAGGACCTGCCGCGGGTGGAGCCCCGAACGCCCCGGATGGTGGTGCCCCTGTCGGGCGCCAACTACCGACCCGACAAGCCGAAGCCGACGTCCCCGGTCCGGCCGCCGAGCGCCCTGCCGCCGGCGCCCGTCCGACCGGCGACGGGCACCTCGGCCCGCCCCGCCCCCCCTGCCCGTGAGCTGACGATGAGCAAGCCCGAACGACCTCCCGCAGCGGCCGCTCCCGCGGCCGCGCCTGCAGATCCGACCGCGGTTGGTCACGCCCTGGCGACCGCCCAACAGACGCTCCAGGCGCTCCAGGCGATGCAGCAGCAGACCGCCGCCATCCACCAGCAGTTCCTGGTCGGTCAGCAGGCCGCTCAGAGCAACCTCCAGGCCCTCATCCTGGGTCAGCAGCGGCTCCTCGAGGCCGCGATGGGCGGGGACGTGTCCGCCATCGCGATGCCGACCCTGCCCGCGGCGGCCCCCGCGCCGCTCCCCGTCGCCCCCGCCCCCATCGCCCCCGCCCCCATCGCCCCCGCCTACGCCCCGCCGGTCACGCCGCTCCCCGCGGCGCCCGCGCCCGTCGCCGCGCCGGCCTCCGCCCCGGCAGCGCCCCCCGCGCCGATCGCCGCCGCGCCCGTCACGCCCCCCGCCGCCCCGGCCCAGCCGCTGAGCGAGCGGGTCGTGCCGACGCTGCTGCAGGTGGTCTCCGAGTCGACCGGCTATCCGCCGGAGATGCTCGACCTGGACATGGACATGGAGTCGGACCTGGGGATCGACTCGATCAAGCGGGTGGAGATCCTGTCGCTGTTCACCGAGCGAATGCCCGAGGCCCCCGCGGTGGAGCCCGAGCAGCTGGGCCGCCTCCGCACGCTGCGGCAGGTCGCCGAGATGGTGGCCGACGGCGCGTCGGCGCCGGCTGCGGCTCCGACGCGCGCCCCCGCCGCGGCGCCCGCGACGGATCGCATCGTGCCGACGCTGCTGCAGGTGGTCTCCGAGTCGACCGGCTACCCGCCGGAGATGCTCGACCTGGACATGGACATGGAGTCGGACCTCGGGATCGACTCGATCAAGCGGGTGGAGATCCTGTCGCTGTTCACCGAGCGGATGCCCGAGGCGCCGCAGGTCGAGCCCGAGCAGCTCGGTCGGCTGCGCACGCTCCGCCAGGTGGCTGACTTCGTCGGCGGCGCCGATGGCCAGCCCGACGCCTCGGCCCGGTCTGCCGCGCCGCCCGCCGCGGCGCCGGCGGCCCCCGCCGCCGCGCCGGCGCCGGTCGTCCAGGCCGCCCCCCTCGGTCGCTGGGTCGTCGAGCCCTGCGCCGCGGGCCCCCGGTCGACCGAGACCCTCCCGATCGCCGACGCCTGGATCGTCGACGACGGCAGCCCGCTCGCGGCGGCGCTCGCCGAGCGGCTGTCCGGCCGGCTGGTCAGCCGCAGCGAGAGCAACGGCGGCCTGCCCGACGGGCCCTGCGGCGGCCTCGTGCTGCTGCCGGCGGCCGACGACGACACCCTCGCGCTCAAGGAGGCGTTCGCCCTGGTGCGCGCGGTCGGACCCCGGTTGCGCGAGGCGAGCGGCCTGCTCGCGACCGTCAGCCGGATGGACGGCGCCTTCGGGCTGGGCGGCGGCGACATCGCCGACCCCCTCGCGGGCGGCCTCGCCGGTCTCTCCAAGACGGTGGCCCACGAGTGGCCCGAGGTCCGCTGCCGTGCGCTGGACGTCGCCCCCTCGCTGGACGCCGGAGCGGCCGCGTCGGCCATCGCGGACGAGCTGGAGGCGGCCGACGGTCCCCTCGAGCTCGGCCTCGGCCCCGCCGGTCGCGTCACCCTGACCCTGCGCGCCGCGCCGACGCCGTCGACGTCGACCCCCCTGCAGGCCGGCTCGCTGGTCATCGTCACCGGCGGCGCCCGAGGGGTGACCGCAGCCTGCGCCATCGAGCTCGCCCGTCAGACGGGCGCCTCCCTGCTGCTGCTCGGTCGTTCGCCCGCCCCGGGGGACGAGCCGCCGTGGCTCGCGACGGCCTCGACCGAGGCGGACGTCAAGCGGGCCCTGCTGGAGCACGGCTTCGACGGCCGACCCAGCCCGCGGGAGCTCGGGGAGGCGTGCCACCGCGCGCTGGGCGACCGGGAGATCCGCGCCACCCTGGCGGCCTTCGCCGAGGTCGGCGCGGACGTGATGTACCGCTCGGTCGACGTGCGCGACGCTGCGGCGGTGACCGCGGCGGTGGACGAGGCGCGCGGCCGGTTCGGGCCGGTCCGGGGCCTGCTCCATGGAGCCGGGGTCCTGAGGGACCGGCGGATCGAGGACAAGACCGCCGAGCAGTTCGACGCCGTCTTCGACACCAAGGTGCTCGGCTTGTCGGCGCTGCTCGCCGCCATCGGTGACGACCCCCTCCGCTTCGCCGTCGCGTTCACGTCGGTCAGCGGTCGGTTCGGCCGTCGGGGCCAGGTCGACTACGCGATGGCCAACGAGGTGCTCGCGAAGTCCCTCGCTGCGCTGTCAGGGGAGGGCACCCGCCGGGTCGCCATCGACTGGGGCCCCTGGGAGGCCGGCATGGTCACCCCGGCGCTCAAGGCCCAGTTCGAACGCGAAGGCGTCGGCGTCATCCCGTTGCAGGGTGGGGCGGAGTTGCTCGTCGCCGAGGCGCTCGGGGCGCCGGACGGCCCCCTGGAGGTCGTCGTCGGCGTGGGCCTGGAGCCGATGGTCGAGCCGCTGATCGTGCAGCCGGCGTCCGAGGCGCTCGTCCTCGACCCCGCGACCCACCTGTACCTCGCCGACCACAAGCTGTCCGGCAAGCCGGTGGTGCCGATGGCGATGATGCTCGAGTGGTTCGCCGCCGCGGCCGCCCGGGCGGTGCCGGGGCGACAGGTCGTCGGGGTCGAGGACCTGCAGGTGCTCCGCGGGCTGGTGCTCGAGAACGGCCCCATCGGCGCCGGAATCGTGCTGTCCGCCGAGCAGGACGGCCGCGTCGAGGCGGAGCTCCACGACAGCGACGGCCAGGTGCGAGCCCGCGCGACGGTGCGGCTGGGCGCGCGCGCGTCGGCCCCCACCCCGCGACCGGACGGGGGCCCGTTCGACGCCTACCCGCTCAGCGTCGACGAGGCCTACAGCAAGCGCCTGTTCCACGGTGACCGGTTCCACGCGATCGAGCAGGTCGACGGCATGTCCAGCGACGGGCTGACCGCCGCGTTGCGCACCGCCCCCGACCGCGAGGACTGGATCCGCGGCGGCGCGGGCGCCTGGGCGACCGACCCCCTGGCCGTCGACGGCTGCTTCCAGTCGATGATCCTGTGGTGCTGGGAGCAGCGCGGATCGCCGTGCCTGCCCAACGGCGTCCGCCGCTACCAGCAGTTCCGGGACCGCTGGCCCAAGTCGGTTCGCGCCAACTTCGCGGTGCGACCGTCCGCCGGCGCCAACGTCGACTTCGACGTCGACGTGCTGGATGACGCGGGCGAGCTCGTGGCCCGGCTCGAGGGCGTGCGCTGCACCGTCAGCAGCTCGCTCGTCAGCGCCTTCGGCAAGAGCGACGCAGTCGCCGCGCCCGCCCGCCCCGAGGCCTGATCCCCCGACGATGAGCGTCCGCCGCCCCATCGCCGTCGTCTCGATGGCGGGCCTGCTCCCGGGCTCGCCGGATCTCGAGGCGTTCTGGCAGGGGGTGCTCGCGGGTCGCTCCGAAGCCGGGGAGATCCCGGACGACCGGGGCCCCGTCCCGCTCTCCGAGCTCCGCGCCGCCGCGCCGGTGCCGCCGGGGCGCCTCGCGGGGACGCGGGCCTGCCTGCTGGACCCCTTCGACCTCGGCCCCGAAGCGGCGGCCCTGGGCGTGCCCGACGTCGATCGGCTGGACCCCCTGGTCCGGCTGGTGCTCCGGGTCGGCGCGCAGGCGTGGGCCGCCGCGAAGACCGACCGGGTGGACGCGTCTCGCGCGTCGATCGTGCTCGCCAACATCGCCCTGCCGACCGAGACGTCCTCCGGCCTCGCCTCGGGCGTGCTCGGCCGATCCCTGCACGAGCGGGTCGCGGGAGCCCGCCCGGCCGTCGGCGGCGACGGTGACCTGGGGGAGGATCCCCGCTCCCGGTACGTGACCGCGCTGCCCGCCGCCCTGCTCGCAGACGGCCTGGGCCTCGGGGGCGGCTCGTACACCCTGGACGCGGCCTGCGCGAGCTCCCTGTACGCGCTGCATCTCGCCTGCGAGGAGCTGCACGCAGGGCGCGCCGACGCCGTCATCGCCGGCGGCGTCAACGGCTCCCAGGCGCTGTACACCCAGCTCGGGTTCAGCCAGCTCCGGGCGCTCAGCCCCACGGGCGTCTGCTCCCCGTTCGACCGGCGGGCCGACGGCCTCGTCGTCGGCGAGGGCGCGGCGATGTTCGTGCTCAAGCGGCTGGACGACGCGCTCGACCAGGGCGACGACATCGCCGGCGTCATCCACGGGGTCGGCCTCGCCAACGACATGCGCGGTTCGCTCCTGGCCCCCGACTCCGAGGGGCAGGTCCGGGCGATGGAGCAGGCCTACGCGGCGGCCGGCTGGAGCCCCGCCGACGTGGACCTGATCGAGTGTCACGGCACCGGCACCGCGGCCGGCGACGGCACCGAGCTCCGGAGCCTCGCCGCCGTCTTCGGCGACAGCCCGGCGGTCATCGGCTCGGTCAAGTCCAACGTCGGCCACCTGCTGACCGGCGCGGGCGCGGCGGGCTTCGCCAAGGTGTTGCTCGCGCTGCGCGACGGGGTGCTCCCGCCGTCGGCCGGCTTCGCGCCCGAGAGCGCGCACCCCGAGCTCACCAACACCCCGTTCGAGGTGCTCACCGAGCCTCGCCCGTGGGCGGATCCGGGCCGGCCGCGCCGCGCCGCCGTCTCCGGCTTCGGCTTCGGCGGCATCGACGCCCACCTGCTGGTCGAGGAGTGGCGAGGGTCCCCGGCGCAGACCGCCTCCCCGGCGATCACCTCGTCCACCGAGCCGATCGCGATCGTCGGCATGGGCGCCCGGTTCGGTCGGCTCGATGGCCTCGGCGCGTTCGGCCGGGCCACGCTGCGCGGCGACCCGATCTTCGAGCCCCGCCCCGAGCAGCGCTGGCACGGCGTCGAGGCGAGCGGCTGGTTCCGCCGGGTGGCCGGCGACCTCGCCGACCTGCCGGGCGCCTGGATCGACCGGGTCGACCTGCCGATCGGCCGCTTCCGCATCCCGCCCAACGAGGTGCCGCTGACGCTGCCCCAGCAGCTGCTCATGCTGCAGGTCGCGGCGGAGGCGCTGGACGACTGCTCCACCGATGCCGTGGGCGATGACGCCGCCCGCCAGCGGACCGGCGTGATCGTCGGGCTCGGGCTGGACCTCGAGACCACCAACTTCCACGTCGGCTGGGACTTGCGCGGCTGGGCCCGGCGGCAGGCCGAACTGCTCGACGTCGATCTGGACGACGGGACCGAGCGGGCGTGGGCCGACGGGCTGGAGGTGGCGGCCGGGCCGCTGCTCGACAGCGCGCGCACCCTGGGCGCCCTGGGCAGCATCGCGGCCAGCCGGATCGCCCGGGAGTGGGGGCTCGGCGGGCCGAGCTTCGCGGTGTCGGCCGAGGAGGCGTCGGGGCTGCGGTCCCTGGAGGTCGCGGTCCGCATGCTCCAGCGGGGCGAGGCGGACGTGATGCTCGCCGGCGCGGTCGACCTGGCAGGTGACGTGCGGGCGGTGCTCGCGACCGATCGACTCCGCCCGTGGTCCCGGGCCGGGCGGGCGCTCCCGCTGGACCATCGGGCCGACGGCCCGCTGCCCGGAGAAGGGGCCGCCGCCCTGGTGCTCAAGCGGCTGGGCGACGCGGAGCGGGACGGCGACCGGATCTACGCGACCGTGGGCGGCCTCGCGTCGGCCGGATCGTGGACCGACGCGATCACCCGCGCCTGGTCTGACGCCGGCGCCGACGCCGGCTCGGCGGGCTGGTTCGAGCTCGCCGCGGCGGGGGAGCCGTCCGCCGACGCCGCCGAAGTGGCGGCCCTCGCCGACGCGCTGGGCGCGTCCGACCGACCTGCCCGCGGCGTCGGGGCGGTCCGTGGCGCGGTCGGCGACGCGGGCGCCGCCACCGGCCTCGCGTCGGTCGTGCGGGCGGCCCTGGCGCTGTACCACGAGGTCCTGCCAGGCTCGCCGGGCTTCGAGCGGCCGGGCGACCCCCGCCCATGGCGGGCCGCCAGACTCCACGTCCCTCGCGAGGCGCAGCCCTGGCTGCGCGACCGGGCCGCCGGCCCCCGCCGCGCCGGCGTCTCCGCCGCCTCGCTGACCGGCGGCTGCATGCACGTCGCGCTGCAGGGCATCGAGCGCCCCGCCGACGTGGACGCGGCTCGTCGGGACGCCCCGCTGGGCAGCCGCCCCGCCGGCCTCGTCGTCGCCTCGGCGGGTGACCTGCCGGCGCTCGCCGCGTTCGTGCGGAGCCGCTCCGACCTGCCCGTCGAGCAGATCGCGGCCGCCTGGTACCGCCACCACGGCGGCCGCGGGGACCGGGCGTTCGCGGCGACGACCGCCGCCGACCTGCTCAAGCGGATCGAGCGCCCCGCGCTGCTGGTGCCCCGCCTGGACGGCGACCTGGCCTGGGTGTTCCCGGGCTCGGGCGCCCACTACATCGGCCAGGGCCGCAGCCTGCTCGCGGCCCTGCCGGCGCTGGCCCGCGAGTTGGACGAGGGGACCGGCCACCTCGCCGGTCAGCTGGCCGCCGACGCGTTCGCCCCGTGGCGGTTCGACTGGTCCGGCGACTGGGAGGGTGACGCCCGGCGGGCCCTGGACGACCAGACCCGCCGGGTGATCTTCGGCCAGGTGGCGCACGGGGTGACCGTCGGCACCGCGCTGCGGACGCTCGGCGTGCGGCCCGACGCGATCATCGGCTACTCCCTGGGCGAGTCGGCCGGCCTGTTCGCGTCCGGCGGCTGGACCGACCGCGACGGGATGTACGGCCGGCTGCTCGACTCCGAGCTGTTCACCCACCAGCTCGTCGGCGAGAACACGGTCGCCCGGCAGGTGTGGGGCACCGACGAGGCGGACTGGGTCGCCGCCGTGCTCGACCGCCCCGCCGCCGAGGTGCGCGAGGCGCTCACCGGCACCGTTCAGCTGTTGATCGTCAACGCCCCGGGCGAGTGCGTCGTCGGCGGCGCCCGCGACGAGGTGATGGCCGTCGCGGCCGCCCTGGGCTGCACGCCGCCGTCGCCCCTCGAGGGCGTGCCGACGGTGCACAGCGACCTGGTCGACCCGGTCGCCGACGACTACCGCGCGCTCCACGTGCACCCGGTCTTCCCGCCCGAAGGGGTGCGCTACTACAGCGGCCACCTGGCCCGCAGCTACGACCTGACGACCGACGCGGCGGCCGACTCCATCGTGCTCAACGCGACGCGGGGGCTCGACTTCCAGGCGACGATCGAGCAGGCGTACGCCGACGGCGTGCGGGTGTTCGTCGAGGGCGGCCCGCAGGGCACGTGCTGCCGGATGATCGACCGCATCCTCGGCGACCGGCCGCACCTCGCGGTGCCCGCCTGTCAGCGTGGCGTCGACGGGCTGCACGCGTTGCTCCGGTGCCTGGGCAAGCTCGTCGAGTGCGGGGTCGAGATCGACCTCGAGCCGCTGTACGGCCAGGACGCCGGCACCTGGCTCGGCGATCCGGGCCGCCCGGACGTCCCGACCACCGGAGTCCGCCTGGGAGGCTCGCCCGGCGAACCTCCCCCGGTGCCCGTGCCCGACGCGAGGCCCGTGCCCGTGCCCGACGCCATGCCCGTGCCCGCCCCCACCCCACCACCCCCCCGGCGCGACCACCTCCCCACCGCCAACCTCGTCGCCGGCGCGCTCCACGCCGCCACGGCCACCGCCACGGCCCACGGCCAGTACCTCGCGTTCGCGGAGCAGGGTCAGCAGATCGCCGCCGACCTCGCCGGGGTGATGAGCCGCCTCCAGGCGTTCGCGCCGATCGCCCCCGGGTCGCTCCCGACGGCGCCGACCCGGGTCGCGCCGCTCCCCGCCGCGCCGGCCCCCGCTGCGCCCGCCGCGGAGGCCCGGTCCGTGTTGATGGACCGGGCCGCCTGCCTCGAGTTCGCGGTGGGGTCGATCGGCGCGGTGCTCGGCCCCGACTTCGCCGACGCGGACAGCTACCCCACCCGCGTCCGCCTCCCCGACGAGCCGCTGATGCTGGTCGATCGCATCGTGTCCGTGGAGGGGGAGCCGCGGTCGATGACGTCGGGTCGCACCGTGACCGAGCACGACGTGCTGCCCGGCGCCTGGTACCTCGACGGCGGCCGAGCGCCGGTCTGCATCAGCGTCGAGGCGGGGCAGGCCGACCTGTTCCTGTCCGGCTACCTGGGCATCGACCTGCAGACGAAGGGCGAGCGCGTCTATCGACTGCTCGACGCCGAGGTCGAGTTCCACCGCGGCCTGCCCCGGGTCGGCGAGACGATCCGGTACGACATCCACATCCACCGGTTCATCCGGCAGGGCTCGACCTGGCTGTTCTTCTTCTCCTTCGAGGGGTACATCGGCGACGAGCACCTGATCACGATGCGCGACGGCTGCGCCGGCTTCTTCTCCGACCGGCAGCTGTCCACGGGCCGCGGGCTGGTCGAGCCCGACCCCACCGAGATCCCCGAGCCGCGCCCGGGCAGCACCCGCTTCTCGGCGCTGGTCCCGGTGAGCCCGACGACGCTGGACGAAGCCCAGGTGGACGCGCTCCGCACGGGCGACCTCGAGGCGGCGTTCGGCCCCGCCTTCGCCGGTCGCACGCTCGCCCCGCCCCTTCGCCTGCCCGGCGGGCGCATGAACCTGGTGCACCGGGTCACCGAGCTGGACCCCGCGGGCGGCGCCTACGGCCGCGGGCGGGTGGTCACCGAGCACGACGTTCGGCCCGACGCCTGGTACCTGACCTGCCACTTCGTCGACGACATGGTGATGCCCGGGACGCTGATGTACGAGGGCTGCCTGCACACCTTGCGGGTGCTGCTCCTGCGGCTCGGCTGGGTGGTCGACGAGGCGGATCCCGAGCTGGTGCACTACGGCCCGGTCGTCGACGAGCCGTCCGCCCTGAAGTGTCGCGGACAGGTCATCCACACCACGAAGACGCTGACCTACCAGCTCGACCTCAAGGAGATCGGCTACGACCCCGAGCCGTACGTGCTGGCCGACGCCGTGATGTTCGCCGACGGCCGCAAGGTCGTGCGCTTCCTCAACGTCGCGTACCGCTGCGAGGGGCTGGACGAGGCGACCATCGCGGCCGGCTGGAGCCGGGCGCCGGGGCTGCCCTCGGAGCCACCCCGAGCCGTCGCGCCGGTCTACACGAAGGAGCAGCTCCGGGCGTACTGCGAGGGGGCGCCGTCGGAGTGCTTCGGCCCCGCGTTCGCCCGGTTCGACGACGGCACGCGCCTCGCCCGGCTGCCCCGGGACCCGTTCGCGTTCCTCGATCGGGTGATCTCGATCGGCTACCAGCCGCTGGCGATGAAGCCGTCCCACGACTGGACGGTCACCGAGTGGGACGTCGACCCCGACGCCTGGTTCTTCGCCGGCGGCAAGACCCGCTCGATCCCGTTCGCGGTGCTGCTCGAGGCGGCGCTGCAGCCCTGCGGGTTCATCTCCTGCGCCATCGGCTCGCCCCTGCACGGGGACGGGCTGTACTACCGAAACCTCGGCGGCAAGGCGACGCTGCACTTCGAGCCACGCACCGACGTCGGCACGATCACCGCCCGCGCCCGGCTCGACGCCCACTCCGAGGCCGGCGGCATGATGCTGCAGGCGTTCACGATGGAGCTGCACGCCGAGGGCCGCCGGCTGTACTCGGGCACCACGCAGTTCGGCTTCTTCCCCCCCGCCGCGATGGCCGACCAGGTCGGCCTCCGGGGCGCCTTCCGGTGGTCGCCGCCGGGGCCGTCGGGGCCGCTGCCGCTCGAGCCGGCCGGCGCGACGTCGCCGGCGGAGGCCGCGGCGCTGGGCACGCCCACGTCGGAGACCCTCACGGTGCCCGCCCCGGTCTGGACGATGCTCGACCGCGTCGACCAGTACCTCCCCGACGGCGGCCCCGAGGGGCTCGGCTGGCTGTCGGGCTCGCTGGACGTCGACCCGTCCGCCTGGTTCTTCGCCGCCCACTTCTTCCAGGATCCGGTCATCCCCGGCTCCCTCGGGTTGGAGTCGTTCCTGCAGCTGATGCAGGCCTTCGCCCTGGAGCGCTGGCCGCACCTCGCCGAGACGCATCGCTTCGAGCCCATCGCCGTCGGCCGGGAGCACGGCTGGCAGTACCGCGGGCAGGTGATCCCGACCCAGCGCCGGGTGCAGGTGGACGCCTGGATCGACGCGATCGAGGACGGCGACGAACCCGTCGTGACGGCCAGCGGGCTGCTGTCCGTCGACGGCCGGGACATCTACTCGATGAGCCGCTTCGGGCTCCGGCTGGTGCGCTCGTGAAGTGGGAGCGGGTCTGCGTCGAGGCGCTGGCGTACGAGCTGCCCGAGCAGCGCGTCAGCACCGAGGAGCTCGAGGACCGGGTCGGCTCGGTCTACGACAAGCTGCGCATCCCCCGCGGTCAGCTGGTGCAGATGACCGGGATCCGGGAGCGGCGCTGGTGGCCCGCCCGCCCGACGCTCGCCGAGCACGCCGCGGCGGCCGGCCGCAAGGCGCTGGACCAGGCCTGCGTGCAGCCGGACGACGTCGGCGTCGTCATCTACGGCGGTGTCTGCCGGGACGACCTGGAGCCGGCGACCGCGTGCGGGGTCGCCGACCGGCTCGGCATCCGCGGCGACGCGCTGGTCCTCGACCACAGCAACGCCTGCCTGGGCGTGCTCAACGGCATCGTCACGGTCGCGAACATGATCGAGCTGGGGCAGGTGAAGGCCGGCCTCGTGGTGTCGGCGGAGACCGCTCGGGAGATCGCCGAGCACGCCATCGCCCGCATGCTCGCCGACCCGACCGTCGCGACGTGGAGCCGCGCCATCGCCTCCCTCACCGGCGGCAGCGGCGCCATCGCCGTGGTGCTGACGGATCGCGACTTCTCGTTCACAGGTCGCCGCCTGCTCGGAGGCGCCGTGCGCGCGGCCCCCGAGCACCACGGCATCGCCCGCTGGGGCTCCCGGGAGGGGATCCTCGGTCAGACGGAGTGGATCATGGACACCGACGCGGCGTCCGTGCTGACCCACGGCGTCGCCCTGGGGCGGCAGACCTGGGGCGCGTTCCTGCCGGAGGTCGGCTGGCGGCCGGCCGACGTGGAGCGGGTCGTGATGCACCAGGTGGGCGAGGTCCACCAGAGCACGATCCTGGACGCCCTGGAGATCCCGCCCGAGCGGGAGTTCCCGACGTTCGAGCGGCTGGGCAACATCGGCACCGTGAGCCTGCCCATCTCGGCCGCGCTGGCGGCGGAGCAGGGCTTCTTCGCAGAGGGGGACCGGGTCGGGCTGCTCGGGATCGGGACGGGGCTGAACTGCCTCATGTTGGGAATTCGATGGTAGGTGACGCGATGACGTTCGACATCAAGCCGTTCCGGGGCATGTACCCCTGGCAGGGCCAGCGGTTCGACCGCGGGGCCGGCATCCAGATGCACTACCTGGACGAGGGCGAGGGGGAGCCGCTGCTGCTGCTGCACGGCAACCCCACGTGGTCGTTCTACTGGCGCCACCTGGTCTCCGGCCTGAGCGACCAGTACCGCTGCGTGGTCCCCGACCACGTCGGTATGGGGCTGTCCGACAAGCCCGGCGACGACCGGTACGCCTACACGCTGCGCTCCCGCGTCGACGACGTGGACGCCCTGGTCGACCGCCTGGAGCTGGGCGACCAGATCACCATCGTGGCCCACGACTGGGGCGGCATGATCGGTCTGGCCTGGGCCGCCGAGCATGCCGACCGGGTCAAGCGGATCGTGCTGCTCAACACCTCCGGTTTCCACCTGCCGAGCAGCCGCGGCCACCTGCCGTGGCAGCTGTGGTTGATCAAGCACCTGCCGATGGCCGTGCCGGTGCGCGGCTTCAACGCGTTCTGCCGCGGCGCCGCCCGCGCCTGCACGACCCGCAAGGGCCGCCTGCAAGGCGAGGTCCGCGACGCCTACCTCGCCCCCTACGACAGCTGGGAGCACCGCATCGCGATCCACCGCTTCGTCCAGGACATCCCGATGCGCCCCGGCGACCCCGCGTGGGACATCGTCATGGGCGTCGAGCGCTCGCTGGAGGCGCTGGCGGACAAGCCGGTCCAGATCTTCTGGGGCGAGAAGGACTTCGTGTTCGACGACCACTTCCTCGCGGAGTGGCGCCGTCGGCTGCCGTCGGCCGAGTTCCACACGTTCCCCGACTGCGGCCACTACGTCCTCGAGGACGCCCACGAGCAGATCACCCCGCTGCTGCGCGACTTCCTGCAGCGTCACCCCGTCGCCCAGGAGGCGAACGCATGAGCAGCGTCCCCGGCTTCCAGGTCCCCGGCACCGCCCCCCGCCAGGAGGTGCAGCGGATGACCACCTCGAACATCGCGTCGCACCTGCCGAAGATGGCGATGGCCCAGCCACACAAGCGCGCCGTCGTGGTGCCCGCGGGGCGGGACCAGGACGGCCGCGCCCAGTGGTCGCAGTACACGTTCGCCGAGCTCGACGACGCGTCGGATCGGTACGCCGCCGGCCTCGAGTCGATCGGCATCGGCCGCGGCGTGCGCACCGTCCTGATGGTCAAGCCGAGCCTCGAGTTCTTCGCGCTCGTGTTCGCCCTGTTCAAGGTCGGCGCGGTCGTGGTGCTGATCGACCCCGGCATCGGCAGCAAGAAGCTCAAGCAATGCTTGAAGGAGGTCGAGCCGGAGGCGTTCATCGGGATCCCGCTGGCCCACGTCATGCGCCTGGTGTTCGGGTCCGCCCTCGAGTCGGTGAAGATCAACGTCACCGTCGGCAAGCGCTGGCTGTGGGGCGGCAAGCGGCTGCGGGACCTCAAGCTGCCCGAGGGGACCGAGTACGAGATGGCGGCGCCCGACCCCGGACAGGTGGCCGCGATCCTGTTCACGAGCGGCAGCACCGGCATCCCCAAGGGGGCGGTCTACACCCACGGCATGTTCACCGCCCAGGTGGCCGCGCTCAAGCGCATGTACCGGTTCGAGCAGGACGAGATCGACCTCGCGACGTTCCCGCTGTTCGCGCTGTTCGACCCGGCCCTGGGCATGACGAGCGTGATCCCGGACATGGACGCCCGCAAGCCCGGCGAGGCCGACCCCGAGAAGATCACCGAGGCGATCCTGACCCACGGCTGCACCAACATGTTCGCGTCGCCCGCGCTGCTCCGGAACCTGGGCCGCTGGGGGCAGGAGACCGGCACGAAGCTGCCGCCCCTCCGGCGGGTCCTCAGCTCGGGCGCGCCGGCTCGCCGCGACACCCTCGAGCAGATCAGCCAGATGCTGACCGGCAACGCCGAGATCTTCACGCCGTACGGCGCGACGGAGGTGCTGCCGGTCGCGAGCATCGGCAGCTACGAGGTGCTCGGCGAGACGGCCGATCGGACCGCGCGAGGGGAGGGGATCTGCGTGGGACGCCCGGTCGACGGGGTGACGGTGCGGATCATCGAGATCACGGACGAGCCCATCGAGAAGTGGTCCCGCAGCCTGGAGGTGCCCCGAGGCGAGATCGGCGAGATCACCGTCAAGGCGCGCCAGGCGACCCACGAGTACGTCGCCCGCCCCGAGCAGACGGCCCTCGCCAAGATCGCCGACGGCGACGCCGTCGTGCACCGCATGGGGGACGTCGGCTACCTCGACAAGACGGGGCGCCTGTGGATGTGTGGGCGCAAGTCCCACCGGGTGCGGACCCGGCACAAGGACCTGTTCACCGTCCCGATCGAGCGGGTGTTCGACGAGCACCCGGCGGTCCGGCAGTCGGCGCTGATCGGCGTCGGTGCGCCCGGCGAGGCCAGGCCGGTGCTCCTGATCGAGCGGGATCCGGGCTGGGGTCAGCTGAGCGACGACGAGCTGATGAGCCAGCTGGTGGCGCTGCGCGCCGGCAACGAGGTCGCCTCGACCGTCACCGACCTGGTGTTCTTCCCCGGCTCGTTCCCCGTCGACATCCGGCACAACGCCAAGATCGTCCGGGAGGACCTCACGGCCTGGGCCAACAGCAAGCTCGGCTGATCGTCGGCTCGACGTCTGGCATGCTCTGCGGAGCGGTCAGGCGGCCGCTCGAGGTGGGATGAAGCAGTTCACGCACCTGCGCGACGGCCGGAAGGTCGCCGAATACCTCATCGATGTCGGCGCGGCGATCATCGGCCGCGGCCGGTCTGCCCAGATCCGCCTGGACGACAACAAGATCGTCAGTCGCCAGCATTGCGTCGTGCGGCAGCGGCAGGGCGTCGACCAGCACGTGGTCGAGGACCTCGGGGGGGCCAACGGCACCTTCGTCAACGGCTACCGCATCGAGGTCCACATCCTGCGGCCGGGCGACCGCATCGTGCTCGGCGAGGACACGCTCCGGTACGACTTCGCGAGCCGGACCGCGGTCACGCTGCGGGACGAGCCGCCGCCGCGGGACATCCTGCCGGGCGCCACCGACCCGACCCTCGCCACCGATTCCATGGAGTTCGAGGAGATCTCCATGGACGCGGTCGACGTCGTCAACGACCTCGCCGAGGTCCGCGAGGTCAAGAAGCAGCGCATCGAGTCGGGCATGCACGACGACTCGGGGGAGCGCACCACCGTCGCGGGCAAGGACGAGCTCGAGCGGCTGCTCGCCGAGATGTCGGTCAAGAAGGGGCCCCACTTCGTCGTTCGGGACGGCGACGAGACGAGCCTCGTGCCGCTGCCCAGCGAGGGTCCGGTCCACATCGGCCACTCGGACGACTGCGTGGTGCGGTTGCCCGGCTGGAAGCTCTTCGGCCGGTTGGCAGCGTCGATGGTCCACCAGGCCGGCGGCTGTCGACGCAGTTCGCGAGCGACTTCGGCGTGGTCATCGGCGCGCCGCTGTCGGGACCGGACGCCCACGTCGAGGTGCACCGCGGTCCCACGCTCGTCGCCAGCGCGACGATCCCGTCGGGCCACGCCACCGACATCCAGCTCACACACGACGGCGGAGACGTTGCCCGGGGACCCCGGCCCCGTCGCGGCGGGCAGCCCCCACACCGTGACGCTGGACCGCGGCGACGTGCTCGGCGTCGCGAGCACGTTCCCGTACCTGCTGCCCTCGGACCCCGACTACTGCGCCGACCAGGGGTGGGAGGTCGGTTCGTCGGGAGGCGGGGCGGTCTGCACGGCCCACGAGATCGACCTGACCGGCACGGTGGTGACGTCGTCGGCGCCGGTGGCGGTCTGGGCGGGCCACCCCTGTCGCTTCGTGCCCGCCGACGCCTACGCGTGCGATCACCTCGAGGAGCAGATGCTGCCGACGTCCACCTGGGGCGACGAGATCCTGCTGGTCGCTCCGATGCACCCCGACGGGACCGGGCCGGTCGACGCCTGCGTGCGGGTGCTCGCGCTGCTCGGCGGCACCACGGTGACCTTCGATCCGCCCGTGTGGCGCCGGTGACCCTCGAGGCGGGGGAGTTCGTCGACCTGCTGACCGACGAGGACCTGTACGTCGGGGCGACCGGGCCGATCTTCGTGACCCAGTTCCTGGCCGGCCAGGAGGAGGTCGGCTCGGGCGATCCGGCCATGGGCACCGGCATCCCGCTGTCCCAGGGGCGGAGCGAGTACGACTTCATCGCCCCGACGACGTTCGTCTCCCACTACCTCGGCATCGCCGCGCCGACGGGGGCGACGATCGAACTCGACGGGGCTCCGGTCACCGCCTGGACGCCGGTCAGCTCGTCGGGCTTCTCCGTGGCGCGGATGTCGATCCCCGAGGGCAGCCACCACATCGAGTCACCGACCGGCGCCTCGTTCACGATCACCAGCTACGGCTACGCGCCGTGGACGAGCTACCTGTACCCCGGCGGGCTGAACCTGGGCCGCTGAGCGCCGGGATCAGTAGAAGTCGGGGTTTCGCTCCCGAAGCCCCTGCTCCCACTCCCCGATGTGCTTCACGAGGTCGTGGTCCGGGTCGACCCGGCGGGCCGCGTCGAAGCAGCGGAACCCGTCGGGGTGCTGGTAGCTCGCCATCAGGAGCTGGCCGAAGTCCCGCAGCGGGCCTGCGCTGTGAGGCTGCTCCAGCAGGTACTCGACGAAGAGGCGGCGCGCCGTCGTCGCGTCGGCCAGGGACGCGGCGAGGTTCGCCTCCAGGACCTTGAGGATCCGGGTGTGCGGCGAGTCGGCGCTCCGCAGCGCCGCGTAGGTCGGCATCGAGGCCCGCACCTCCTCCTCGGTCTGCGCGCCCAGCGCGGCCATGAACTGCTCCATCCGCGGATCCTCCATGGCCGGCCGGGCCAGGCTTCGGAGCAGCTCGCTGGCGTCGACGTCCCGCTGCAGGGTCAGCTCCAGGGCAGCCAGGAACGCGTCGAAGTGGTCCCCCTTCTGGACGGAGATCTCGACCCGGCGCTCCATGTCGGCGATCACGGCGCCCAGCGACGGCACGTCGGTCGCGGCCACCGCCATGAGCACGTACTCGACGTCCTCGGCGTCGGCGAGCATCGTGGAGTACTCCGCCGGCGGAGCCGGCTTGGCCTCGCGACCCCTGGCGACCTCGGTCAACGTCCAGGTCTCGGTCCGGGCGAAGATGCCGGCGATCCAGGTGAACTCGACGGCCTCGGGCCACGTCTTCGCCCCGACGAGCGCGGCGCGGGCGGTCGGGTGCAGGTGCCAGGCGTGGGTCACGAACCGGGCGAAGCCCGCCTTGGCCGGCCTCGGCTTGCGCGTCCGGCCGGGACGCGCCTCGCTCAGCGCCCCTCCGTCGGGGGTGGTGAACCGCTGTCCCCCCGCCTCGGTGGTGACCGGCGCCGGCAGCGGGACGAGGGACGGGCCCGCGGGGATGCCGAACATGACCTCGAGCTCCACGGGTGAGAAGCCGGGCATCGTGACCGAGCCGGCCGCGAGCGCCTGGCTGAGGAACACCCGGTTGGCGAGCTCGGACTCGCGGTAGCCGACGTCGGCGTGGAGCGAGGCGCGGCGCCAGCTGCGAGCGGCGTCGTCGAACCAGGTGATCTGCTCCACGCCGAAGTCCCAGAGCGTGCGCGACTCGCCCTGCTGCAGGAGCACCCAGTCCGCGCCGAGCACGACCGTCGCGGTCTCGGTGCTCGGCTCGGGGGTGGGGGCGTCCGCGCCGGGGGTCATCTCGCCGTCGGCGCCCACGACGAAGGAGCCGTCCGCGCCCGCGATCGGGACCTGAGCGGTGTGCACGGTCCAGGAGAGCGTCCAGGTCGGCGCCGCGGCCGCGGGAGCGGCCGCGAGCAGGGCGCACGCGGCGGGCAGGAGGAGGAGCAGGCGGGCGAGCATGTCGCCCACGCTACCTCGCGGCTCAGAAGATCGTCGTCACCAGCAGGTAGTTGCCCGAGGCGTTGCTGACGATGTTGTCCGACTCGACCTCGATGTAGTACGTGCCCGAGACCGGGAAGTACCAGGTGAAGTACGGGTCGGCCGTTCCGCTGGGCTCGTCCTTGAACAGCTGGTTGCTGCCGTCGGTGTCGAACAGGGTCAGCTGGGCCTCCAGGCCGGTGCCGACGGCGTAGGCGTCGATGTCGAAGGTGACGAAGTCGCCCGAGGCCACCGTGAAGGCGAACCAGTCGGTGTCCGACCAGCCGTTGACGTAGCCGCAGGACGTGCCGCCGGGGCTGAGGAAGTCGGCGAGGCTGTCGCTGTTGTTGGGCTCGATCTCCGCCGTGTCGCACGCGTCGAAGCCGAACACCCACAGCTCGTAGGTGTGGTCGCTGCCGCCGGCGGTGATCGAGAAGGCCTCGACCTTGACGTAGTAGGTGCCGCCCTCGGGCAGGAGCGTGCTGATGTACGGGTCGGCCCCGTCGGTGTCGTCGTTGTAGGCGACCTGGGTGGTGCCGTCGGACTCGTACAGGGTCAGCGTCGCGTCCAGGGGGGAGCCCGTCGCGTCGGCGTCGATGTCGAGGTACAGCTGGGTCCAGTCCGAGACCGTGATGCTGAACCAGTCCTCGTCGCCGCCCTGGCCGATGACCCCGCAGGCGAGCTCGCCGACGTCCACCGCGTCGGCCAGGCCGGTGCTGCTGTTGGGCTCGATCTCGTCGACGTCGCAGGGAGCGACGTTCTCGTCGACCAGGCCGTCGCAGTCGTTGTCGATGGAGTCGGTGACCTCGGTCGCGGACGGGTTGATCTGGTCGTTGGTGTCGTCGCAGTCGCCGTTCGCCTCGGTGACGCCGTCGCCGTCGTCGTCGTAGCACTCGGTGTCGTTGTCGATGGTGGAGTCGCAGTCCTCGTCGATGCCGTTGCAGATCTCGACCGCGTCGGGGTTGATGGTGTCGTTGGTGTCGTCGCAGTCACCCTCGTTGACGGTGAAGCCGTCGCCGTCGCCGTCGCCCGAGCAGTCCATGTCCACGACCCCCCTCGTCTC
>CAYQEG010000038.1:0-45048 GCA_964416435.1 uncultured Rickettsiales bacterium | reverse complement strand
CCGAGGGGTCGGCGTCGCCTGAGTCGGCGGCGTCGCCCGAGTCGTCGTCGTCCCCTGCGCCCGCGGCGTCCGACAGGAGGTAGACGGTGCCGCCCGCGCCGCCCGTGGTCCCCGAGTCGTACCCGGGGGCGCCGACGGCGACGTCGAACAGGCCGTCCCCGTCGAAGTCGCCGCCCGCGAGGCTGACGCCCGCTTCGGACCCCGGCTGGGGGTCGAGCCAGCCGGCCTCGGCGGCGGCCGCGTCGATGGGGTCGCTCCAGGCCGCCGGGGGGACGAACAGCCAGGCGCCGGGGCCCGGGAGCGCCGGCGAGGTGGCGCACGGCGCGCCCATGAAGAACGAGCCGTCGCCCACCGCTACGAAGCCGAACGGCCCGTTGTCGCCGCAGCCGCCGGTGTCCACCGATGCCACGCCCGGGGCCGGCCCGAGCGGGGTGCCGACGGTCGGGACGAGGACGTCGAGGGGAAGCGGGCCCTGCAGGTACAGGCCGGAGCCGGGGCTGGACGGCGCGAGATCACCCCACGCGCCGACCATCAGGTCGGGGTCGCTGTCGCCGTCGAGATCCCCCGCCGCGAACAGCTGACTGCCGACGAGCTGCCCCGGGCCGACGCCGTCGACCCGCGCGCCGATGCCGAAGCCGTCGGCGAGGCTGCCGGACGGACCGTCGTAGCGGACGTCGGTGAGGCTCGGGTTGACCCCGGGGATGAACATCACGGCGCCCTGGTCGCCGCCCGCCGGCAGTCCGGGCAGGCCGACGGCGATCTCGTCGCCCCCGTCGCCGTCCCAGTCGCCCGCGAACGCGACCGCGGAGCCGCCGACGTCGCCGGCGCCGGTGCCGGCCCACGACGCGGCGTCGGCCACCGAGTCGCCCAGGATGCCGTCGCTCCAGCTCCCGCGGCCGTAGATCAGCCACACGCCGCCGCAGTCGACCCCCACCGGGGCGCCCGGGGAGCCGACCAGGAGGTCGTCGATGCCGTCGTCGTCGGCGTCTCCGCCTCCGGCGACGGCCGAGCCGAAGCGGGCGTCGTTGCCGGGCTCTCCGACGATCTCGGCGTCCGGCACCAGCGTGGTCCCGGAGACCTGCGGCCCCGACGCCGAGCCGAGGAACAGGTAGACGCGGCCGGGCGCGACGACCGGGTCGATCGCCCCCAGGTCGGGCGCGCCGATGGCGAAGTCGTCCACCCCGTTGCCGTCGACGTCACCGACGTTGGCGACCGCGAAGCCGAGGGTGACGCCTTCGCCGTCGCCTCGGATCTCGGCTACCGAGGGACCCGGCTGCAAGTCGAGCCCCGCGAAGCCCGCGGCGTCGCCGGGCACCCACCAGGCGGCGCCCGCGTCGATCTCCGCGCCCGCGCCGAGGGCGGTGGGGGCGCCGACCACGAGGTCGTCCAGCCCGTCGTCGTCGAAGTCGCCGCTGGCGAGCGCGAAGCCGCCCTGCTCGCCCGCCGCGATGGCCGGCACGAGGTCGGAGGACGTGTCGAGGGGGTCGGGTCCGCCGCCGGCGAGGGAGGCGAGGGCGACGCCGCTCCCGAGCGCGAGGAGCGCGGCGAGCAGGCCCGTGGTTCGTCGGCTGTGGCTCATCGTCACAACCTCACGAAGAAGCCGACGGCGAGGTCGAACCGGGGATCGACGACGCCGGTGGCGGGGAGGGAGGGGTCGACGGGGGGGAGCACCCGACGGAGCAGGCCGCCGCGGAACTCGAGGTCGAACCCGACGCGCCGGGACAGCAGCATGCCGACGGTCGCCGCGAGCACGCCGCCGGGGTTGGCCGCGAAGATCCGGCCGCAGTTCAGCTGGTCGGCGCAGCGGGAGCCGAGCATCAGCTCGAAGTCGATGCCGCCGCCGATGAACAGGGACGCCGGGAGGTCCGCGAACAGCCGGGCCCCGACGTGGATCGGGAGCACCACGGCGGTGTTGGCGGCGCCGCTCTCGTCCACGGGTCGCGCGAGCACGCCGACCCCGCCGACCAGCCAGAGGGCGCCGTACGCGCGGACCCGGCCCTCGACGAAGCCGCCACCCCAGCTGTTGAGCCCGTCGAGCCAGGCGACGCCTCCGCCCGCTCGGACGAGCACGCGGTTGCGCCGCAGCCCGGCCACCACCGACGGCTCGAAGCGCTCGGCGCGCCAGGCCTCCAGGGCGGCGATGTCCTCGCCCTTGAGGCTGCGCAGGTCCGCCGGTCCGGACTGGCTGAACGTGAGGGCGTGCCCGGCGACCACGCGCTCCTCCGCGTCGCCCCCCTTCAGCCGCAGGTTGCCTTCGGTCATCGTCACTTCGCCGTTGCCCGGGAGGTCCCGATCGACCTTGAACGCGGTGCCCTCGACGAGGAGCTGGACGTCGTCCACCTCGACCGTGAAGGCGCCCCGTACCTTGTAGAAGACCTCGCCCAGGCGCTGCAGCACGGTCTTGCCGAGGCGGACCTGGGAGCCCTCGCCGATCTCGATGCGCCAACCCTCGGGGGTCTCCACGACGCAGGAGCCGGCCGCGGTGCGGATCGCGTCGCCTTCGTGCAGGACGAGGCCCGGCACGGCCGGCCGCTCGGCGCCGTCGCGGACCCAGGTGACCTCCTTGCTGATCTTGCGGACGTCCTCGAAGAAGCCGGCGCGGCGGTCCTTGAGCACCACGATGGTGCCGTAGACGGGTCGCGACGACGGCACCGGATCGATGGCGGCGGCCGGCGTCGGCACGAGCAGCGCGACGGCGAACAGCAGCGGTACGAAGGCGCGCAAGGCGGCGGTCACGGGGGCTCCTCCCGGGACAGGGTGACGGAGCCGGCGTCGTCGTGCACGGTCAGCTCGACCCAGGGGTTGAAGTCGGGGGGGCCGCCGAGCAGCTCGGCCGCCGGGCCGACGACCGACAGCGCGCCGGCCGTCCCCCCGATCTCGACGGGGTCCAGGCCCGCCAGCTCGACGCGAACCGGTCCGCGCCGGTCGGGCGGCGCAGCGTCGATCGACAGGTACAGGCGGCCCTGCTCTTCGATGTTGAGGGTGAGGCGCAGGTCGCCGGTCCCGTAGCGGGCCGGCCAGGGCGCGACGACGGCGCTGTCGTCGGCTTCGCCCGCGGCGGCGAGCCGCTCCGAGGTCACCGGCCGCTCGGCGAGCACGCCCTCGAGGTGTTCGGCGTCGGCGAAGGACGAGATCAGGTCGAGGACCTGGGCCCCGACGTCGGCGTCGTCGGAGTCCAGGCGGGCGACGAGGTCCGCGGCGGGGGCGGCCAGGGCGTCGCGTCGGGCCAGGGCGGCGAGCTCCAGCAGGAGCCGCTCGGCGTCGCCCCGAGCGGACAGGTCGACCGCGGCCGACGGGTCGGCGAGCAGCGCTTCGAGCAGTTCGCGGAGGTCGCTCACGACACCTCCTCCAGCGCAGCCTTCACCTCGGGCAGCTCCATCAGCGCGGGGAGGAGCACCTCCGCCGCTTGCCTGGGTCTCAGGGAGACGCCGGTCGCGACGCCGAGCCGCTCGCCCAGGTCGCCGATGAACGCGTCGCAGATCTTCGCCAGCGCCCGGGTACACGACGACGGGTCCCGGTAGCGGTCGATCGCGTCGACGATCTCCCGGTAGGGCTTTCCCGCGACGAGCATCGCGACGAGCCGCTGCTGGTCCGCGTCGAGCTGCCCCCAGCGCTCCGAGAGCACCCGTCGCACGCTGAGCCGGGCGTCGAGCGCGCGCTCCATGGGGCTGCCGGCGAGGTCCTCGGGGTCGATGCTGGAGTCCGCGGAGGCGACGGACGCGTCCTGGAGGATGGCGCTGATCTCGGCCGGGTACATCGCGCAGCCGCGCTTCGCGAGCACGAGATCGACCTGGGAGCGGACCGGCCAGGCGCCCCGTCGGGTGACGACCCGGACGACGTCGTCGCGATCCCAGTCGTCGCGGGGAACCCGGGGACCCGGCCGCCAGGACGTCAGCCCGTACCGGGGGTAGCGCGGGTTCCGGCCGGGCCAGGTCGCGCAATGGTCCCGGCAGGCCTGCACGACCGCCTTGTGGAGCTCCTCCTTGGCGGCCCACTCGGGGTGGTGGCGCACGTTGAAGGCGTACTGCTCGCGCAGCGCCTCTCGGGCGATCGAGAGGCGGGCCTCGAAGGAGTGGTAGCGCACGTCCCGGTCGCCCATCGTCTCGGCGACGAAGGCGTCGAACGGAGTGCGGCCCGAGAAGGGGAAGCGGCCGAACGAGCGCCCGTCGAGGCGGCAGAAGACGCGGTGTCCGAGCGACGCGACGGCCTCGGGGGTCTTGCGGGCGAGCTCGAAGTAGACGTCGGGGTAGCGGCGGCTGACCCGGTCGACGGCGCGCAGGGAGTCGCGGAGCAGGTCGCGCGTGGCGTCGTCGTCGCCCGCTCGATGGGCGGCGATGCGAGGGGTCCAGCGCCGGTCGGGCTCGTTCAAGGCGGGGCGAAGATCCAGCAGCAGCGTGCACATGCCCGGGTCGAAGGACGCTCCTACCCGGGTTTTTGCGAGTTTAGACGGACCGTCTACTTCACGGTGAAGTCGAGCGACTTCATGACCCGGCCCGCCTCGTCGACGATGTCGACCCGCCAGGCGCCGACCCCGTACACGGGGCGGTTCGACCAGGTGCGCCACGAGGCCGCCTTGACCTCGAGCTTGACCGACGACTTGCGGGTGCCCTCGTGGAACCAGTCGTGGCGGATGATGCGGCGCCCGCCGCCGGGGTTGTCGATCCGGGTGAAGCAGAAGACCTCGGAGCCGTCGGCGAACGGCCCGGCGCCCTGGGGTTGGCGGTCGACGATCGCGCTGGCGATCACCCCTTCGTTGACCGCCATGGGGGCCAGGTCGGCGGCGTCGGCGGCCGGCGGGGTGACGTCGACCGGCTCGGCGGCCGCGGGCGTCGGCTCGGCCGCTCGGGGGGTGGCGGGCTCGACCCCCTCGGGCAGCGGCTCCTGGGGAGCGGCGGCGAGCAGGTCGCCTTCGAACGGGGGAGGCGTCGGCACCACCGGCTCCTCGGCGGGAGGCGGCAGGTCGGCCGACGTGTCTTCGTCGTCCCCTCCGCAGGCCGCGAGGGGGAGCGAGATCAGCAGGAGCAGCAGCAGCAGGAGTCGCATGAGCGGGCCGAGCCTAGCCTCAACCCGCGTCGGCGTCGCTCCCTTCCCCGGTGGCTTCCTTGCGCGCCTCGGGGTCGTAGCCGGGGTAGGGCATGCGCCACGAGATCCCGGCGCCGAAGCTGATCCCCTGGGCCGCGTTGTCCGCCCAGACGTCGCCGGCGACGCGGGCCTCGATCGCCAGCCCCTTGAAGACCGTGATGAACACCGCTCCGCCGACGGTCAGGTACTGGCGGGTGACGTCGTCCTCGACGAAGTTCTTGATGCCGTCGACCTGGAGCATGCCCAGGAACGGGCCGCCGCCGACGCCCATGGTGAAGGTGAAGGGCAGCCCGTCGACGAAGGCGAGGTCGGTGTCCCAGCCGATGAACGCCTCGGTGCGGTGGCGGTAGCCGGCGCCGCCCTGCATGAAGATCGGGGTCCCGGGCAGGGCGCCGCCGAGCAGAAGCCAGCCGGTGAGGTCGACCTGGCCGTCACCGGGGAGGGGGAAGGCCTCCTTCCAGATGCCGAACTCGCGGCCGACGCGGCCGTTGGCGTACAGCGGCAGCTTGAGCTCGAAGGCGGGGGCGAGCTGGAAGCCCTCGCGCAGGATCGACGTCTGCACCGAGACCCGCAGGTCGCCGAGCCGGGTGCCGGTGGCGCGGCCCCGCTCGCCCTCCTCGAAGTTGGTCTCGTCCTCGAAGCTGGTGGTGCCGATGGTGAGCGGGAGCTGGGCGGAGACCTGCAGGGGCCACATCGGCAGCAGCCCGACCTCGGCGTACAGGGAGTACTGCTGACCGAAGAAGCCGAGCCCTTCGAGCTCCTCTCCGGTGGTGGGATCGACGTACCGGGCGGCGACGTAGTAGTCGGCGCCGACCTTCGTGTAGTACTCGCCGAGGGACTTGGTCCAGGCGCCCGCCGAGGCGGAGGCCGGGGCGCCGAGGGCGACGAGGAGGACGACGGCGGGGAGGAGGCGGGTCACGCTCAGCTCACCGTCACGTGGATTTCCATCCCCGCGTTGTAGCCGTTGAACCGGTCGGTGCCGGCGGGGTCGAGGTCGGTGACGTGGCCGGTCTCGTCGGTGACGCGGATCTGGATGATGTACTCGCCGGGTTCGTCCAGCTGCCAGTCGTAGCGCCAGGTGGTCCAGATGTGCCGGTTGTCGTGCACGTCGGTGTCGTCGCCCGGGGTCTCGGAGTCGGTGGAGGTGTAGGTGATCTCCGCCGGCTGCCAGGTGTCGCCGCCGTCGGTCGTGACCTCGACGTCGTCGATCGCGACGTGGCCGGAGAAGGCGCTGCCGACGATGCGCACGCTGCCGGCGCCGACCACGGCCATGGTCGGCGGGGACAGGATCAGCCCGTTGGTCTGGTACGTGGCCTCCTGGGACCAACCGCGGGACTCCCAGTGGCCGATGAACTCCTCGTTCACGAAGGCGACCTCGGTGGGCCACTTGGGGTTCTTGGTGCCGTATCTGCCGGGCACGAGGAACCGGAAGGGGGCGCCGTGGCGGCGGGGGAGGGGCTCGCCGTTCATGAGCCAGACGAGCCACATGGGGTCGCGGCCGTCGGTGCCGTCGATGTCGGAGATCGGCAGGCCGGTGGCGTACTCGTCGGCGCCGGTGATGCGCATCCAGGTGGCCCCGGCGGGCACGACGACGCCGAGGAGGTCGAGGACCTCCCGGAAGGGGAGGCCGGTCCACAGGGCGTTGCCGATGAACAGGAACCGGGGGTTGGCCCCGATGCACTGGAGGGTGTGCTCACGGACCCGGGCGGTCAGCCCGTCGACGAAGGCCTGGTCGAACGAGCCGAGCGAGTTGCCGTCGTCGTCGACGAGCACGCAGGTGTGGTCCGGGTTCTCGTCGGGGGTGCCGAACGCGGACTGCACGTAGAAGTCCTCGTTGGGCACGATGTCGGGCAGCTGGTCGAGCAGCTGCACCTCGGGCAGCACGAGCACATCACAGCCCGGGAGCAGGGCCTGGGCGGCCGCGACGCCGCCGGCGGCGGCGGCGAGCTTGAGGAACTTGCGTCGGTCGAACAGCACGACGTGTACGCGCTGGGGGTCGCTGCGAGACATGTGGGAGGGCCCTCCGAGGTTCAGTCTGCCACCGCGATCTCCTATGGCGAACGTCGTGAGTCGGTTACCGCCGATGTAGGTTTCACCGATGCACAAGATCGTGATCCACCGCCCCGGGGCCTACGACCGGCTCCGGTACGAGGAGCACCCGGACCCGACGCCGGGCCCGGGGGAGGTCCTGGTGGCGGTGGCGTCGTCGTCGGTCAACTTCGCCGACTGCGCGGTCCGGATGGGGCTCTACTCCTCGGCGAAGGAGTACGTGGGTTGGCCGATCACCCCGGGGTTCGACCTGGCCGGCACGGTGGCTGCGATCGGGCCCGACGGCGCGGGGGAGGACGCCCTGGCGGTGGGGGACCGGGTGTTCGGGGTGAGCCGGTTCGGCGCCTACGCGACCCGGGTGGCGGTGCCTCGGCACCAGCTCCTGAGGATCCCCGACGGCTGGACGACGGAGCAGGCCGCGGCGTTCCCGACGGTGAACCTGACGGCCTGGTACGCGCTGATCCACCAGTCGCGCCCGCGCGCGGGGGAGACGGTGCTGGTGCACTCGGCGGCCGGCGGCGTGGGCGGGGCGGCGCTGTCGCTGGGCAAGCGGATGGGGGCGCGCCTGATCGGGGTGGTGGGGCGTGAGCACAAGGAGGCGGTGGCGCGCGCGCGGGGTGCTGACGAGGTGATCGTGCGTGCGCGCGAGGACGTCTGGCGTCGGGTCGAGGAGCTGGTGCCCGACGGGGTGGACGTGATCCTGGACGCCAACGGTGGGCCGGGCCTGCGGCACGGCTGGCGGCACCTCGCCGCGGGGGGGCGGCTGGTGGTGTTCGGAGCGGCGACGATGCTGAAACGGGGTCGGGGCAAGCCGGACTGGCCCAAGGCGATCTGGAGCTACCTGCGCACGCCGCGGTTCCAGCCCCTGGAGATGGTCCAGAAGAACCGGAGCGTGATGGCGTTCAACCTGAGCTACCTCTTCCCCAAGGCGGACCTGCTCCGCGAGGCGATGGACGTGCTGCTGCAGGCCCACGCGGAGGGGGCGCTCCCGCATCCCGAGATCCGGACCTTCCCCCTGGCCGACGCGGCAGAGGCGCACCGGGCGATCGAGACGGGGGAGACGACGGGGAAGCTGGTGCTGGTCAGTTGACGGGGTTCGTGTAGATTCCTGCGCCGGCCCGACTCGATGGGCCGCGGAGAGCCTGATGAGCTACGACGTCTTCGGTCTCGGCAACGCCCTGGTGGATGCGCTGATCGTCCTCGACGAGCGGTTCCTGCTTCAGGAGCACGACCTGCACCGGGGCACGATGCACCTGGTCAACCACAATCGGTGGCAGGGGGTGTTCGAGGAGGCGTCTCCGGCCGGCGTCGAGATCCACCCCGGCGGTTCGAGCGCCAACGCGGTCGCGACGGTGGCTCTGCTGGGCGGCAAGGCGAACTTCTGCGGGCTGATCGGGCTGGACGAGCTGGGCGACCGGTACTCCGACGGTATGCGCGACGTGCTCGGCGACCACGCGATGGTGCGGCGGGAGGGGCTGTCGACGGGCAAGTGCCTGAGCCTCATCAGCACCGTCGACGCGGAGCGAACGCTCCTGACCGACCTGGGCGCGGCGATGGAGCTGCGGCCCGAGGACCTGCCGATGCAGGCGATCGAGGACGCCACCTGGCTGCACGTGACGGGCTACCTGTTCACGGGCGGCTCGATGGGCTTCGCGGCCGAGAAGGCGCTGGACCGGGCGCTGCAGTCGGGTACCAAGGTGAGCTTCGACCTGGGCGACGCGTTCGTCATCGACCACTGCCGCGCTGACGTCGAGAAGGTGATCGACAAGTACGCCGACGTGGTCTTCATGAACGAAGAGGAGGCCCGCAAGCTCGACCGGGGCGACCCGATGGAGGCGATGCACGACCTCGGGCAGCGGGTCGAGACGGTCGTCCTGAAGCTCGGCAAGCGCGGCTCGCTGGTCAAGCGCAGCAGCGACGTCGTGCCCATCGAGGCCCTCAAGGTCGACGCCATCGACACGACCGGCGCCGGCGACAGCTACGCCGGCGGCTTCCTGTACGGCTTGACCCAGCGTTGGCCCGTCGAGGCCTGCGGCCACCTCGCTTCGTCGGTGGCGGCTCTGACCGTCAGCCAGGTGGGCGGGGTGATCCGGGACGGTGACGCGCTGGAGCGGGTGAAGGCCGAGGTCGCACCGGGTTAGTCCGACTCGAGGCGCTCACTCGCGGACGGCGCAGTCGGCCACGCCGGGTGGTCTGAACCCGTCGAAGCCGTGGCCGTGATTCGAAGGATGCGGGAGCGTGTCACCCAGGTCGTCGTACGCGACCGGCTCTTCGGACAGCCTGCACAGCCGGCTCCCGATCTCGATCGCCTCGGTCGAGCTGTCGACCACCGTCAGGCGTCCTCCCGGCGAGGAGACCAGGTGCGGTGTCACCGGGAACGCGGCTCCTACCTGCTCGACCCAGTCCACTTCGCCCTCCAGGTAGACCAACTGCGGAGCGTCTGCGGAGGCCTGCGGTGTCGTCACCAGCCTCCGGGTGAGCGCGTCGGCCAGGACGGCGTCGATGGCGAAGGGCAAGGCGTCGGGTCCGTGCCGGTCCGCCTGCCCATAGCCGGCCAGCGCATGCGGTCGCCCGGTGGCGTCGATGGTCGCGGCGGTCGCTGCGATGACGTCGGCTCGTTGGAGGCTCCAGTGATCGGGTTGCTGGAGCGCGTTCGCCGAGCCCAGCGCGAAGAGCGCGACGACCCCGATCAGGACGAGCCCCTCTCGCCGGGCCCCTCCGCCCGCGGCGGCCGCGAGGCAGACGGCGCACGGGACGATGAGTGGCTTCCAGTACCAGGGGCTCACCAGCCCGACGCTCGCCGCCATCGTGACGACGACGAGCCCGCCGAGGATCGTCGCCCCGGCGAGCCAGCGCCACGGGCCGCGGCCGAAGTAGAACGCGGAGAGCGGCGCCACGAGGAGCAGGACGGCCGGGCGGTCGGCGCCCGCGAGGAGGGCGCGAGCCCCCGCGACGCCCAGCGGCGCCTCCCCGAAGGGACGAGCCAGGCTGCCCGCCCCCCCGGCCTGGAGCACGACGAGGAGGTGGGGGAGCACCAGCACGAGAGCCAGGAGCGTGGCCCCCCCGGACGCGACCCGACGGGTGCCCCCTCGAGCCAGGAAGGAGGCCGGGTACAGGGCCAGGAGACCCGCGGCGAAAGGGTGGTTCATGAACGCCATCGGCCCGGCGACGCCCAGCACGACGGCTCCCCCGATCGCCCTCGGCGAGCTCCATCGGTCCGGCGCACCCGAGCCGGGCGCTTCGCCGGCCAGCATCGCGAAACCGACCAACGCCAGGCCTGCCCACTCCATCGACAGGTACGCCTCGTGGCCCCAGCGGAGATTCTCCAGGATCGGCGTGAGAGCGATCAGAGCGACGCCGGCAGAGGCCGAAGCGAGCCGAGATGCGCCGAGGAGCCTCGCGGCCAGCCAGGCCATCGGCGCGAGCGTCGCTGCGGCCGCTCCGCGGAGCATGGCCAGGTCCACCAGTCCGTCTGACACCGCGACGAGCGGCAGCCACGACAGCGCCCGGCCGTAGCCGAAGCGCGGGTTGTGGTTGTGCGTCAGGCCGCCGCCGTCGAGGATCAGCAGGGCGTTGAGGATCGGGTCGGTCGCCTGCTCGGGGAAGTGCATCCACCGGGCGACCCACAGCGCCGGGATCAGCGCGGCCGCGAACAGGCCGAGGGCGATCCAGGCGTCCCGTCGGGCCAGCCCCGGCTCTTCGCGCTCCTTGAACTCCTGGCTCCTGGCCACGTGGCGAATCTACCTGCCGGCGTGGCCGTCCGCGCGGCCGCTCATGGTCCTCCGCAGTACCCCTCGCCCCGCTCCCCCAACACCCCCACCGCCATCTCCGCCGCCTTCCGATGCCCCGCCTGCGTGAAGTGGTTCGTGTCCTGCCAGTCGGCACGGCGATCGAAGGCGGACGCGACCAGCGCCAGGTCCAGCAGGGGTACCCCCTCGGCGGCGGCGAGGTCTCGGAGGGTGTCGGCGTAGGCGGCGACCTGGCGCTCGTGACCGACGTCGACGGCGAGGTGCTCGTGCCGCTCGTCCAGGACGAAGGGGCGGGTCGCCAGCACGGGGAGGGCGCCGGCCGAGCGGGACGCCTCGATCATCGCCCGGTGGTTGGCGACGAACGCGTCTCGGGAGACCCGCGGGCCCTCGGGCCACTCCAGCCGGGCCCGACCGGGGGCGAGGAGGCGCCGGAGGACGCCCGTGAGCGCCAGCGTCTGCCACCACGACGGGGTCCGCTGGCGGAGCGTCGCCGCCAGGTGCTCTCCGTACTCCGCGTCCGGCGGCGCGTTGACCGGCAGGGGGTCGTTCCAGCCGAACGCGATCAGCACCACCTGGGGGCGAGCGACGAGGAACCGCTGGAGGCGCAGCCGGCCCTGGTAGCTCGTGTAGCCGTGCACGCCCGCGTTCAGGGTCTCCCCCCGCTCGCAGCCGCCCGGCGTCGCGGCCGGGACCAGGCGGCTGACCTGCTGCACCCAGCCCGTGCGGCCATCCGCCAGGGTGTTGCTGTCCCCCACCGCCAGGATCCGGAGGGTGCCGGCCCGCCGGGGGCTCGCGGTCAAGGGGCCGATCGCCCCCTCGGCGTTGAAGGGCGGGCGATCCGGACGGGGCAGCCAGAGGCAGCTGGCCGACGGGTCGTCCAGCGTCACCGGGTCCGCGATGAAGTCGTCGGTGCCGAACAGGTGGTGGCCGCGCCAATCGTCCCCCCGCACCTCGGTCTCGATGACGAACGGAGACGATAGGGGCGCCGCGGCCGGGGCGACGAGGCGGAGGGCCCCCTCCAGCAGGGTGAGGGCGATCAGCGGGCCCGCGACCGCGAACGCCAGCGAGCGCGCGCGGGAGCGGCTCCGTCCTTCGGGCGGCTGCGGCACCCGGCGATTGTCCCCCGCGCCGCGCCGGCGCGCGAACGTTGGCCCAAGAACGAGAGCGGGCGACCCTGCCAGGGGTCGCCCGCTCGAAATCCGACGGGCCGAAGCCCGCCCCGACTACGTGGCCGAGTCGTCGTCGTCGCCGCTGTCGTCGTCGTCAGCGTGGCTGCAGCCAACGGACAGGACGGTGGTGGACACGAACATCAGGCCGAGCAGGATCAGGATCATCTTCTTCATGGGTCGCTCCTTGCGCAAAAAAAGAGGGATATCCATAGCGCCGTTCAAGCAAGGCGCGTGCCAGCTTTTCGCCGGAGGTGGACGATTACTGCCAGGTGCGCAGCGCGCGGATCCAGGCCTCGGGGGCCACCCCGCCCGCGTCGAACACGACGTGCAAACGGCCGCCCTGTACGTCGATCGTGGCTCCGGGCACCCGCTCCGCGAGCCGAGCCGCCACCGCCTCCGCCTCGGCCGCTGAGGACCAATCGGACGCCCAGGCCACCGCCAGGGGGTCGGGCGCGCCCGTGCCCGGTTCTGCGCGCGTGTTTTTGGCGACCACGACATGATCGCCGCGCCAGCCCCCCCCGACCGCGACAGAATTGTCGCGGTTTGGGCGGTTCCAGGTGGCCGCCTGGGGGTCGCCGGCGGACGGATCCCCTTGACCTGTAAGGAGAACTGCTGCCAATAGGCGACCAAGGGTGGAGTCGTACACGGTCTCAAACCCGGGCACGAGCGTGCCCGGCTCGCGGAGCGACGCGCGGAATCCTGCCTCCCACAGCGCCGGCTCCAGCACCTCCGCCGTGGTCTGGGGCGGCCTCGTGTACAGCGCCTCGCAGCCGGGGTCTTCGGGGTGGGCCTCCCGGTAGCCGGAGACGAACGCCGCCCCGGTCAGGTACGGGAACAGCAGCTGCGCCGCGAGCGCCGGGGGCGTGCCCCGCGGCAGCATCGACGCCATCAGGCCTGCCTGCTCCGAGGGATCCAGCAGGGTCGCGCCGCCGTCGCCGGAGTCGTCGAAGAGCCCCTCGAGCGCCGCGGCCATGTCCGGGTCGGCCATCAGCTCTTCCAGCCCCATGGCCGACATCGTCGTCCGGTTCATCACGTCGGTGGCGTGCCCCTCGAGCACCGCCTGGATCGCCGCGGCCCGGTCCTCGTCCTCGGCCGCGTCCCCGATCCAGCGCTCCAGATCGTGCACCTGGTCCTGCAGCGCGTGCACCAGCTCGTGCCGCACCACCGGCGCCTGCAGCATGCTCGGCAGGTCCGACAGCAGCACCAGCCGCTCGGCCGCCGGGTCGTAGAAGCCGCCCGCCTGGCCCGAGTAGAGGTCGGCCACCGCCTCCCCCAGCGAGCCGTCCCGCGGCAGCAGCCCCATCGCCTTCCAGGCGTGCTCCATCGGCGCCAGCCGCTCCGGTGGCAGCTGCTCGGCCATGACCCGGAGCACGTGGGCGTGGGCCTCCTCGCGGCTGACGAGATGCGTCGTGATCGGCCTGCTGGCCTTCATCCCGGACGCCGCCTCGACCCCCGGCAGCTCGGCCTTCACCAGGGCGTCGACCTGCTCCGCGGTCGTGCCCGAGCCGCCCCCGCCGAGCATGCCCTGCAGCTCTTCGAGGATCTCGTCGACGCCCTCCTGAGCCCCCGCAAACCCCGGCCCCAGGACGAAGAAGAGGAGCGCAAGTACGGCCCCCCCCGTTGACAGGCGGTTCAGCATGCCCGTAATACTAGGCGTGGTTCCCGGGGATGGGCCGTCCCCTGTGGTCCCTTTTGCTGAATGCGGCCCAACGCGCAAGGAGAGACCCCATGAAGAAGATGATTTTGGTCCTGCTCGGCCTGATGTTCGTGTCCACCACCGTCCTGTCCGTTGGCTGCAGCCACGCTGACGACGACGACAGCGGCGACGACGACGACTCGGCCACGTAGTCGGGGCTATAGCCCAAGCTTCTGAAGAGGCCGGCCCTTCGGGGTCGGCCTCTTCTGCTTGGGGCAACCCGACGAAACCCGCCACCCGCCCGCGCGCGCGTGATAGAAACGCGCCAGTTCCGCCACGGCGGGATGATGGAGTCCTGTATGCGCCTCACGATGCTCTTGCCGCGCCTCGCCCCCCTCGTCGCCATCGCGCTTGCGGCGACGGGCTGTCCCAACGACGTGCAGCCCGTCGCGCTCGATCCGATCGGCCCCTGGTCAGCGTCGGACTACGACCTGCGGGTCGTCGCGTCGACCGACGCGGCCCAGACCGGCGTCGAGGTCGTCTTCGAGACGACCTTGTTCGACCCCGAAGGCAACGACGTCACCGAGGCGTACGACATCCGCACCGAGGTCTCCCCCCCGCTCGGCGTCGTCGCCGAGGGTGACGGCGCCTACATCTTCACCGCGGTCGACACCTTCACCTACTTCGCCGCCGTGGACGTCCTGAGCACGACGCTGGTCGGCTCCGCCTCCGTCGACATCTCCGCCGGCCCGGCCGCCTCCGTCAAGGTGGTCGCCGAGCCCCCGATCGTCACCGCCGGTGACCCCGTCAGCCTGACCGCGGAGATCGAGGACGCCTACGGCAACCCGACCACCGGCGAGGTCACCTGGGACGTGACCCCCTCGGCGGTCCTGGGCGACAACGAGGTCACCGCCACCATCGCCGGCAACTACGTCGTGACCGGCACCCTGGCATCCGGCAGCGCGTCGGACGACGACGGCTTCACCGTCGAAGCCGGAAACCCCGTCTCGCTGGACATCAGCCTGTCGTCGTACGACGTCGAGAAGGGTGACGGCGTCCTCGTCGAGACCATCGTGCTGGACGAGTACGGCAACCCCTCGGACGAAGAGGTCGAGCTCTCGGTCGACCCGAGCAACGGCACCGAGGCCTGGGTCGGCTTCGTGCGCTTCTACGAAGAAGGCATCTTCACCGTGCACGGTGAGGTCCCCGCCTGGGGCCTGTCCGACAGCGACGGCCCGGTGCTGGTCGACTCCAGCGGCCCCCAGATCCGCGTGACGACCCCCCAGCGGGGCGCCGAGATCCCGTCCGCCGACGGCCCCACGGTGCTCGTCTCGGGCTCGGTCACGGACCCCTGGACCGGCGTCTTCACGGTCACGGTCAACGGCGAGCCGGCGAGCCTCCTGCCCGGCGGCCTGTTCGAGTACGACATGGTCCCCGAACAGGGGCTCAACGCCATCGACGTGGTCGCCACCGACGGTGACGGCAACGTCTCCGACCACTACCAGACGTTCCTGTGGGGCGAGTTCAACCCCATCGGCAACCCGCAGGAGGACGGCATCCTCGCCCGCCTCAACGAAGGCGCCATCGACGTGCTCGAGCAGCTGATCGAGGACGAGGTGGAGTCCGGCTCCTTGAGCGCTGGCCTGGTGGGCAACGTCTACACGTCACCCCAGTACTGCCTCGACCTGTGGGTCGTCGAGCTGTGCGGCCAGTTCCTGCTCGACGTGGTGGCCGTCAACGTCGGCGACCTCGAGATGGACCTCGACCCCAACGGCCCGACCGGCGGCTTCCCCAACGGCTACCTCGCCTTCGCGATGGACCTGCTCCCCGCTGGCCCCAACCCCGGCATCGCCGTCGTCCTCGAGCCCCAGGGCGTCTTCAGCGCCTGCGTGGTCATCCTCGGCTGCTACAGCACCACCGTCGGGTTCGACGCCGTGGTCGGCGCCGACGAGATCAACCTCGACGCCGACGTCGGCCTGTCGGTCAACGCCAGCAACGAGATCCAGGTCACGCTGGACAACGTCGACGCCTCGGTTCAGGACATGTTCGTCGACATGTCGGACGCCGGCTTGATCGGCGACATCATCGGCAGCGTCGCGACGTTCCTGCTGGGCCTCTTCGAGCCGATCTTCAACGCGATCCTGCCGCCCCTCATCGAGGGCGTGCTGCCCGGCGTCATCGAGGACGCCATGGCGGACCTGGCGATCGCCACCGAGATCGACCTGCTCGGCACCCCGCTGGAGATCGCCGCGCTGCCGCAGGAGATCGACATCGACGACGACGGCATGACCATCGCGTTGGAGTCTTCGGCCGTCGCCGCGCCGTCCGCGAGCGCCCCGGCGACCATCGGCTCCTGGCGTCGCAGCGACTACGACCTGCCCGTCTACGGCGCGACGCCGGACTTCTCGATCTCCCTGGCGGACAACTTCACCAACCAGCTGATGCACGCGGTCTGGCAGGCCGGCGTCATCGACTTCTCCATGGACAGCAGCGAGCTGGGGCTCGACCTGAGCGACATCGGCGACTTCGTGCCGCTGACCACCATCGAGTTCGAGACGCTGCCGCTGCTGCCGCCGGTGGTCGGGCCCGGCCCCACCGGGCTGCTGGAGCTCGGCCTGGGCGACATGCTCGTCAACGTCTACGGCGACCCGGGCGGCAACTACGGCCTCATGATGCAACTGGCGGTGTCGCTGTACGCCGAAGCCGAGCTGGAGATGGTCGACGGTCAGATCAACTTCAACATGAACGACCCGATCATCGTGATGGACTTCGTGACGTCCGACTGGGTCGACCTGGACGGCGAGGTGGCCGAGGCGCTCATGGACGCCGTGGTCGACCTCCTGGTCCCGCAGGTGACCGAGGCGCTGGACGAGATCGGCGGCATCCCGATGCCCGAGTTCGCCGGCTTCTCCCTGGACTCGGCGTCGATGTATCGCGAAGCGGACCCGATCTACTACATCACTGCAGAGGGCGGCTTCGCCCTGGCGCCGTAGCGGTCGGCCCCCGGTCAGCCCAGCCGGCTGACCAGCACCTCGTCCGTCGAGGCGAGCAGCGACTCCATCGCCCCCCTCGCGTCGTCCCGTCGGCCGTCGCCGATCGCGTCGATCACCGCCTCCATGCGGTCGACGTACTCGGGGTGCACGAAGAGCAACTGAGGGAACAGCTCCAGCACCGCCTTCGCCAGTTTGTCCAGCGTGGCGAAGAGCAGCGTCGCGATGACGCTGTCGGTGCTCTCGACCATCGTCCGGTAGATCTCCATGTCGGTCGTCAGCGTGCCGAGCAGGTCGCCTCCGTGCTCCCGCTGCTGATCCAGCAGCCGCCGCAGGGTGGCCAGCTGGTCGTCGGTCTTGCGCTCGGCGGCGAGCCCCGCCACCTCGACCGCCATCGTCCGGCGCATCAGCAGCACGTCCCGGACCAGCCGGGTGCGTTCGTCGCCGCGGCTCACCTTGAGCAGCTCCGGGAGGAGCGACAGCGCACCGCTGGTGCGGAAGTCGGCGACGCGCACGCCGTCTCCCTGCCGGACCGTCACCAGTCCCTGCGCCTCCAGCGAGCGGATCGCCTCGCGCAGGGTGTTCCGGTTGGTGCCGAACGCGGGGGCGAGCTCCCGCTCGGGGGGGAGCCGCTCGCCGACCCCGACCTCGCCTCGCAGGATCTTGTCCCGGAGCTGGTCAGCGACCGATTCGCTGATCGCCTTCTTGTTGATGCGCTCGAGGTCCAGGGCCACGGCCGACCATCATAGGGACATCGGGCGCCGAAATGGCGACGCAGACCTCGAAGACGTTGTGGCGAGGGCCGCGGTGAGCTAATGCGGGCCGGCCATGTACAGCATGCTCGTCGCACTCGCCCTCTCTGCGGTCACGTTCCTCGCGATCGGGATCCCGCTGAAGCCCACGTACGCCATCGTCCCGGCTTCCGCCGTGTTCATCGGCGTCTACATCCTGCTCGCCCGACGCCACAGCAAGGCGGTCGAGGCGCTGATGGCGAAGATGCAGACGGAGCTGCAGCAGAACCGGAGCGAAAACGCGATCCGCATGCTCCACGGCGGCTACGACCACGCGAAGTGGGTCTTCTTGATGCGGGGCCAGATCGACGGCCAGATCGGCTCGCTGCACTTCATGAACAAGGAGTTCGACAAGGCGCTGCCGCTGCTGGAGAAGGCCTGGGTCAAGCACTGGATCGCCAAGGGCATGCTCGCGGCGTACTGGTTCCGCAAGCACAAGCCCGAGACGGCGTTCAAGGTGCTCGACGACGCGATCTCGGCGAGCAAGAAGGAGCCGATGCTCTACGGCCTCAAGGCGTTCATGCAGGTCAAGCTCAAGGACAAGGAGGGCGCCCGGGACACCCTGATCAAGGCCAAGGCGAAGGTGGCCAACTCCGACGCGATCGGCGCCAACCTGGTGCGGCTCCAGAACGGCCAGGACCTGCAGATGTGGCAGTTCGGAGAGGCGTGGTGGAACTTCCACCTCGAGAAGCCGAGCAACAAGCAGATGATGAAGATGGCTGGCGTCCAGGTGGGCGGCCAGAAGGGCGCCAAGAAGTCGATGTATCGCTAGCCGGGCCAGACCGCGCTGCGTACTCTCAGCGGTTCGCCATGTACGAGCCGCCCCCCGAACAGAAGCGTGGCTACCTCTGGCTGCGCCTGACCCTGGCGGCGGTGGTGCCGCTCGTGGTGTTCGTGCTGCCCGACCATGGCCCCGACGCGCCCGGGCCCGCCACGCTGCTCCCGCCCCTGTTCGCCATCTCCCTCGCGTTCGCGACCCGGCGGACGATCCTGCCGCTGCTCGGGGGCGTCTGGCTGGGCGCGGCGATGATCCGGTGGCAGGGGGGCGACCCGATCAACGCGCCGATGCTCGCCATCTGGGACGTCGGCTGGACGTACGGGGTCGAGGCCTCCGTCTACAGCCCGGGGGACGGCGTGCAGTCGTTCAACGTGTCGGTCATCGGCTTCGTGTTCGCCATCGTCGGCATGGTCGCGATCGCCATCCGGGCCGGCGGCATGGCCGGGGTCGCCGACCGCTTCGTGAGCGTCGCCCGCTCCGCCCGGGCGACCCGGCTGGCGACCTGGGGCATGGGGCTGGTCATCTTCTTCGACGACTACGCCAACACGCTGATCGTCGGCAGCTCGATGCGACCGCTGTCCGACCGGATGCGCATCTCCCGGGAGAAGCTCGCCTGGATCGTCGACTCAACCGCCGCGCCCGTCGCGGGGCTGTCGATCCTGTCGACGTGGGTGGCGTTCGAGATCTCCCAGTTCAGCGATCAACTGCACCTGGTGGACCTGCCGACCGGGGCCGGCTACTCGGTCTTCATCCAGACGCTCCCGTACCGCTTCTACTGCATCATGACGCTCGTCTTCGTCGGCCTGATGTGTGCCAGCGGGCGGGACTTCGGGCCGATGTTCAAGGCGGAGCGCCGGGCCTGGCTGACCGGCGCGGTGTTCCGACCCGGGGCGCGCCCGATGTCGGCCGACGCGACGGTCGCGAGTGAGCCGCTGCCGGACGTGCCCCGGCGGGCCCACATCGCGCTGGTCCCGATCGCGGTCACCCTCGGCGCCATCGTCGCGATGTTCACCTGGCGCGGCGAGGCCGCCCACATCACCCACGGCGGCCTGACGGGGATGGACCACGTCCGGGCGATCCTCCAGGGCGCCGGGGACGACAACGTCACCCTGCTGCTGTGGGCCAGCGTCGCGGGCGCCTCGACCGCCCTGCTGCTCGCGGTGGGGGAGGGGCTGCTCACCCTCAAGCATGCGCTCTCCGCCACGGTCTCGGGGTCCCGGGCGATGGGCGTGGCGGTCGGCGTGCTGCTCCTGGCGTGGGCCATGTCGTCCGTCTGCGCCGACCTCGGCACCCGCGAGTACATGGCGTCGCTGTCCAGCTTCGCGAGCCCGCTGTGGCTGCCCGCGGGGCTCTTCTTCCTGGCCTGCTTCGTGTCGTTCGCCACCGGCTCCAGCTGGTCGACGATGGGGATCCTGCTGCCGATCGTCATCCAGCTCGCGGTCGACGTCGGCTCGGCGGCCGCGATCGAGGCGGGCGCCGATCCGAAGGTCGGCGCGCTGGCGATGATGCTGATGACGATCGGGGCGGTGCTCGACGGCTCGATCTTCGGCGATCACTGCTCGCCGATCTCGGACACGACGGTCCTGTCGTCGACCGCCGCGGGCAGCGACCACATGGACCACGTCATCACCCAGGTGCCGTACGCGGTCACCGTGATGCTGGTCGCCGTCGCGGGCGGCTACCTCCCGGCCGCCGCCGGGCTGCCCGCCTGGGCCTGCCTCGGCATCGGGGCGGCAGCCCTCGTGACCTGCGTCTTCGTGCTCGGACGGCGACCGGATCGCTGACCGCAATTGCGGGTCCGGCTGGACGATCCTGGCGGGTCGTCTACACTCCCGCATCCGGCCGAAAGAGGAAGAAACTCATGCACATCACCGTCGTCGGAACCGGCTATGTCGGCCTCGTGACCGGCACCTGCCTGGCGGACACCGGCAACAACGTCACCTGCCTCGACATCGACCAGCGCAAGATCGAGCTGCTGAACGGAGGCGGGTGTCCCATCTACGAGCCCGGGTTGACCGCGCTGATCAAGCGCAACGCCCGCTCGGGTCGTCTCGCCTTCACCACGGACCGCTCGTCGGCCTACGCCGGCGCGGACATCATGTTCCTGTGCGTCGGCACCCCGAGTGACGACGATGGACGCGCCGACCTGTCCTACGTGATCTCCGCCGCCCGCGACGTGGGCGACGCGATCGAGGCGCGGCCCGCGACGGCGCCCGGCGACCTGCCGCCGATCGTGGTCGTCAAGTCGACCGTGCCGGTGGGCACCAACGTCAAGGTGCGGGACGCCATCTCGGAGCGTACGAGCAAGCCGTTCGCCATGGCGTCCAACCCCGAGTTCCTCAAGGAAGGCGACGCCATCCGCGACTTCGTGAAGCCCGACCGGGTGGTCATCGGGGTCGACCGCGATGACGTCGGCGGCGCGCTGACCGACCTGTACAAGCCGTACGTGCGTCAGGGTCACCCGATCCTCGTGATGGACATCCCGTCGGCCGAGCTCGTCAAGTACGCGAGCAACGCGATGCTCGCGACGAAGATCAGCTTCATCAACGAGATCGCCAACCTCTCCGAGGCCTACGGGGCCGAGATCACCCAGGTGCGTCGCGGCATGTGCGCCGATACCCGGATCGGCGACCAGTTCCTGTACCCCGGGCTGGGCTACGGCGGCTCCTGCTTCCCCAAGGACGTGCTCGCGTGCATCTCGATGGGCGACGACATCGGCACGCCGACGCTGCTCCTGGACGCCGTGCACCAGGTCAACCAGGACCAGCGCCAGACGTTCGTGTCGAAGATCGACCAGCACTACCGCGGGGACGTGGCGGGCAAGACGTTCGCGATCTGGGGCATCAGCTTCAAGCCCAACACCGACGACATCCGCGAAGCGCCGTCCCTGACCATCATCCAGTGGCTGCGCGACCACGGGGCCGAGGTGGTCGCCTACGACCCGGTGGCGATGGAGCTCGCGAAGGAGAGGCTGGACGGCGAAGTCAGCTTCGCGGCGACCGCGATGGACGCGCTCGACGGCGCGGACGCCCTGGTGATCTGCACCGAGTGGACCGAGTTCCGTCACCCGGAGTTCGACGAGGTCGCGACGCGCATGGGCCACAAGGTGGTGTTCGACGGCCGGAACATCTGGGATCCCAACCACATGCGTGAGCTGGGCTTCGCCTACCACTCCGTCGGCCGCCGGCCGGTGCAGAAGGCGTGATCCGGGCGGCTTCGGCGCTGCTCCTGGCCGGCCTCCTGTCGGCCTGCCCGCCGCCGGCCGAGCCTGCCCCGCTGCTCCACGACACCCTGCCCGAAGCCGTCCGCCTCGCGGAGATGGCGGAGCTGCGCTGGGACGCCGCCGAGCTGGCGTTCGACTGGCAGCAGACGGTGCTGTCGTACGGCATGCATCGGCTGCACGTCGCGTCGGGCGACGATCACTGGTCCGCCTTCTACGAGACCTGGCTGGACGCTGGCCTGTCGACCCGCTGGGCCGACCCGTCCGACCCACCCCACTTCATCTCGTCCGACTCGCTGTCGCCGGCGATCCTCGCGGCGACCGCCCTGGCCGCGGACGCGTCGGCGCCGTACGGCCCGATCGTGGAGACCGCAGAGGCCTACCTCGCCGACGTGCCCCGCTCCGACGCCGGCGCCGTCGTGCACTGGGGCCCCGACCACCCGCTGCTGGGGGGCGAGCCCGAGGCCTGGATCGACACGATGTTCATGGTCGGCGTGTACCTGCTGCAGCGGTACGCCCAGACCGGGGACGACGCCTACGTGGAGGCCTGGGCCGAGCAGTACCTCGCGTTCGTCGAGCACTGTCGCGACCCCGCCGACCACCTCTACCGCCACGCCTGGAACTTCGGCGACGAGGTCAACATCCCGCCCGGGCCGGTCTACTGGGCCCGCGGCAACTCCTGGGTGCTCGTCTCCGCGGCGGAGGCGATCCGGCTGGCGGGGCGCGACCACCCCGCCCTGGTCGACGTGCTCCCCCGCTACGAGGAGCACGCGGCGGCCATCGCCGCGCTCCAGGACGAGGGGATGTGGCACACCGTGCTCAACAGCCCCGAGGGGGACGACTACCGCAACTACCTGGAGACGTCGGCCACCGCGCTGCTCGCCTACGGGCTGATGCGCTCCGACGCCGGCACCCCCGCCGTCCTCGACGCCGCCGTCGACGCCCTGACCCTTCGACTCGAGGAGCGGGAGGACGGCCTGCTGCACCTGGTCGGCACCTCGCTGCCGACCAACCCCGGCGACTACGAGTACTACGTCAGCGTCGCCCAGTTCGACGACCAGCTGACCGGCGTCGGGGCGATGCTGATGTTCCTGCCCGAGATGCACGGTCGGGAGCGGGCGCCGTGAGGGCCACCGCCCGCGTTGTCGCCGTGCTCGTCGCGTGCGCGCTCGCCGGCTGCCCGACGCCCGAGCCGGAGCCGCCGGTCCCCGACCCGGAGCAGGTCCACCCGTTCCTCATCGCCACCCCCGACCGCAAGGACGCGATCCTCGCCCGCCTGGACGACGAGCCCTACGCCACCGTGTACGGCCGCCTCCTCGAGCACGCCGCCCGGCCGACGCGGGAGCCAGAGGACCCGGCGGTCTGGGACCACAACGCCAACGGCACCAACTGCTCGACCGCCATGTCGGCCGCCTTCGACGCCTGGCTGCACGACGACGACGCCCAGGCCGCCCGGGCGAAGGAGCTGCTGCTCGCGCTGCCGACCGACTACTCCAGCCACCAGACGTGGGACATCAACATCCGCATGCCGCACACGCTGATGGACTGCACCGCGGCGTGGGACCTGCTCGTCGGCGGCGGCTGGCTGAGTGACGAGGAGTCGGCCGCGGCGGAGTGGGCGTTGACCTCGATCACGCGGGAGTTCTTCGACGAGTTCGTGCTCACCGACCTGGTGCGCAACCTGGTGCTCGGACCGTCGCAGAACAACCACCCGATCCGCACGGCGTCGGCCATCGCCTACGTCGGCCTGGCGTTCCCCGACTACCCGCTCGCGCCCGAGTGGCTCAACTGGTCCCTGTCGGAGCTGGACTACCTGTGGGGGCCCGACGGGCGCTACGTGCAGCCCGACGGCGGGGTCAGCGAGGGGCCGTTCTACTTCGGCTTCGCCTTCGGGCCGGCCGCCGCGGTCGGCGTCGCGGTGCACAACCTCGGCGGCTCGGTGGACGGGCTGGAGCGGGACTGCATCAACCGCCAGGACGCCGACCCCTGGGCGCCCCACGGCTGCGTCGACGGGGAGCTCTTCAGCTACACCAGCCCGCTGTACGACCCGAGCTTCGCGTCGACGATGGAGTGGAGCATGGCGCTGCGCCTGCCCTGGGGCAGCCGAGCGCCCAAGGCCGACGGCTACTTCAACTCGCCGACGGGGCAGGCGCTGCTGACGTCGTTCGACGGCGGCGGGCACTTCGCGTGGGACTGGGTGGACAACCGGGACGAGGCGCTGGAGCTGACCCACGGCGCCAACCTCATCCCCCACCACCTCGCCTGGGCGGTGGTCGGCGACGACGACGGGCCGCCGGCCTGGGCGTCTCGGGTGATGCCCGACTCGGGGGACGCGGTGTTCCGCTCGTCGTGGGACCACGACGCGGTCTGGGGGCTGCTCATCGCCGAGCACGGGGCGGCTCGCAAGACGCTCCACGACCACGTCGACGGCACGAGCTTCACCCTGGCGGCGTACGGCGAGTACCTGCTCCTGGACCCCGGCTACTACAAGCCCAACGAGCTGGACAACGCCCGCACCGCGCACTCCCCCTCCCACAACCTGGTGCTCATCGATGGCCGCGCGGCGCCCGACAAGGGGCTGCTCACCAACTTCGGGGACGCCGACGCGTACCTGGAGAACGGGCTGGTCGGCGGGCGGCTGGAGTACTGCGAAGCGCGCCACGACGTGCAGGACACCTCGATCGAGCGGTCGGTCGTGTTCGTCGACGGCCGCTGGTTCGTGATCGCCGACCGGCTGGACAGCGGCGTGCCCGACGACCGGGAGCACCGCTGGCGCATGTCGGGCTACGCGGGGCGCACCGCCGGCGGCGAGTTCACGCTGGGAGACGACGGCGCCCGGTGGGAGCGGGACCAGGCCGGCGTCGACGTCCAGGTCGCCTCGACGGCGCCGGGCATGGTCGTCGTCCAGCCGGACTTCGAGGAGCACTTCCCGCCCTATGTGCACCTGTTCGAGCACGACCGGCAGGAGCGCCACCACGAGGTGATCGACGGCCTCGTACACGCGCCCGCGCCCGGGTTCCTGGCCGTCGCGGCGCCCTACCGCGTGGGCGGCCCGGAGGCCCCGGCGGAGGTCGACGCGCTGGCCGACCTGGGAGACGGCGTGGTCGGTTGGGTGGTCGACGTCGAGGGAGTCGCCTGGGTGGCGTTGCTCCGCGAGCCCGACGCGCCCGAGACGATCGAGCTGCCCGACGGGCGCGTGGTGCAGACCGACGGGGAGCTGGCCCTGTGGGAGGAAGGCGGGGACGTCGCGCTCCTCGTCCGCGGGGCGGAGCTGACCGTCGACGGTGACGTGCTCCTCAGCGGCGGCGACCCGGCGACCGTCACGATCAGCGGCGGCTGACCCCCAGGACCGTCGCGAGCACGCCGATCCCCAGCGCCGCGGCGCCCAGCGGCACGAGGAAGATCCCCATCCCGGGGTCGCCCCCGTAGACGATCAGCCCGCCGGTGAAGAAGCCGGCGGGGAGCAGCAGCGTGCCCGCGATGAGCGCCGGCGAGGCGATCTTCGCCCAGCGGGCGTCGGCGGCGGGGGCGAGCTGCGCGACCGTCAGGCCGAAGAGGATGTTCACGATGGAGAACAGCGTGCCGTGGGCGTGCCCGAGCCTCCAGACGAGGCGCCGGGTCTCGACGTCGACGTCCAGGTACCAGGCGACCTTGAAGCCGTGCATCGCCTCCAGGACCGAGCCGATCACCAGGAACACGAGCAGCGCGCCCCATCCGAACAGGAGGTGGCGGCGGGCGAGGGGGCTCTGCGGTTCGCTCACGTCTACTCCAGCAGGTTGATGCGGCCGTCGTCGCGCAGCGCGGCGAGCTCGGCCACCTCGTCGGCGCGCAGGGTGCCGTCGGGGTTCAGCAGCAGCTTGGGATCGCTCGCCCGCTCGCTGTCCGGGCGGGCCGCCTGTTGCTCGCTCCAGCGCGCGAACACCGCCTGGGTGGCGGCGGCCCGATCGGGGAGGGGCGCCAGGAAGTCGTACTCGAAGTCCGCGAACCCGGGCAGGGTGCGCAGCGAGCGCGCCGCGATCCAGCGGTTGGCGTCGTACGGGTCGAGGAGCAGGTGGCCCAGGTAGGGGGCCATCCACTCGGTGCCGGCGGTCGCCTGGGCGTCCTCCCAGCCGAGGTGCCAGGCCATCAGGGCGCGCTGGCCTGCGTCCCCCTCGAGCAGCCAGATGAGCCCCGCCGAGGTGCTCGACTCGCGCGGTGACAGCGCCGGCTGCTCCTTCCCGGTCCACTCGCCCAGGTGCTCCGCCGTCCAGGCGATGGTCTGGTCGAGGTGGCACAGGTTGCAGGCGTTGGGGCGACCGGTCTCCAGGGTCGTCGCCACGTCGGGGCTGCCGATCTCGTGGGTGCGCATCGCCTTGAGCAGCCCGTACGTCGTGTGGGGCATGTGGCAGTTGGTGCACTGGGCGCCCAGGGAGCCGGGCTGGTGGTGGTGGTGCTCGGCGCCCGCCGCGATCAGGTCGTCGTGGCAGCCGTCCCCGCTGCACGAGGCGTCGCTGTCACCTTCGACCTTGAGCTGGTCGTCCAGCCACTCCTCCATCGGCCGGGGATCGTCCGGCGGCCGGTGCAGCAGGTGGCAGGAGGTGCAGGCCAGCGCCCCCTCGGCGTGGCAGCCGGTCCGAATCAGCCCGTTGTACTCGCGGCCGCTGACCCGGATCTCGCCGTCGGGCCAGAAGCGGTCGTCCAGGGCGTACGGCTTGGTCTCGAGCAGCTCCTGCACCACCGGATCGGACTCCCGGCGGCGCAGCAGGTGGCGCACCGGCTCCAGCTCCTGCCCCGGCCGGTACTGGTAGCCCTGGGTCATCCACCGCTCCATCGCCGGTCGGTCGGGGAAGATCGCCATCCCGTGGCAGTTGCCGCAGACCTGCGTGCCGAGCTGCGCGTTGAGCGAGTCGGGCTTGACGATCGTGGGGTCCTTCTTCCACCTGCGGTGCTGCGCGTACCGGGCCAGCGGGTCGCGGTACTTCGCCACGTGCTCGGCCCCGGGGCCGTGGCAGGCCTCGCACGAGATGCCGAGCTCCGCGGCCTGGGTGTCGACGCCGTCGTCGCTGATCCCGGGCACGCCGTGAGTGGCGTGGCAGCGGATGCAGTCCTGGTTCCAGCGGCCGGTCTCGTCGTTCTGGTGGTCGACGGGCGGCTTGAGGAACGAGCTGTCGGCCGGGATCCAGCGCTGGTCCGCGATCATCCAGACGTACGGCAGAGGCTCGAGCACACGGTCGTTGCCCGTCGGCATCCAGTAGACCTGCATGTGGTGGGAGCCGGTCGTCATCACGATCGGGCGGGTCATGGTGCCGCCGTCGGTCGTCGTCCGGGTCGCGAAGAAGGTGTCGTCCTCGCGGTGCAGGGCCCACCGGGTCTCGAAGCGCTGCAGCTCCACGTCGAAGCTGCCGACGACCGCGGTCGGGCTGGCGACCTGGGTCATCGAGCGGTGGTAGCTGCTGTGCCAGGTGGCGTACTCGTGGGGGTGGCAGGCCCGGCAGGCGTCGGACTGCACGTAGTCGTCGCGCTCCACCTCGATCGGGCGATCGGTGACGGTGTCCTCGCCGATGGGGGGGCGCGACCAGCTGAGGTGCAGCCAGGCCACCACCGACAGGCCGGCCCACAGCGCCGCCACCGGGATACGCAGCGTCGGCGGGCCGCCCCGCCATACGGCGATCACGATGGGCAGCAGCGCCAGGGCGCCGACGACGACGGTCAGGGTGGCTTCGAGATCCACCGGCGGATGATACCCGCGGTTCGGGGTGCCATGATGCGGAGCCGATGCGCCGCGCCCCGCCGATCAGCAAGCTCCCCGAGTACCCCGTGACCGGAGCGCTCTGCGTGCTCGCGGTGGTGGTGACCGGCTACGAGTTCCTCGGCGGGGGCAACATCGAGCCGCTGACGATGCACCCGGCGGCGTTTCACGACGAGCCCTGGCGCCTGATCGTCTCGGTCCTGCCCCACGGCGGGCTGTTCCACCTGGCGTTCAACCTGTACTGGACCTGGATCTTCGGCACGGCGATCGAGGATCGACTGGGGAGCGGCGCCACCGGCGGGCTCGCGCTGCTGATGGGCGCCGGCTCGATGGCGGCCGAGTACGCGGTGTTCCGCGGCGGCATCGGGCTGTCCGGCGTCGGCTACGGGTTCTTCGCCTTCCTGTGGGTGCTCAAGGGTCGGGACCCGCGCTTCCTCGGCGTGCTCGACCGCAGCATCACGCAGCTGTTCGTCATCTGGTTCTTCGCCTGCATCGTGCTCAGCTGGATGGGCGTGCTGCCGGTCGCCAACGTCGCCCACGGCGCTGGCGCGGCGGTGGGGGCGGCGCTGGCGCTGCTGGTCTCGGCTCGGGACACGCCGGCGCGGCTGCAGGCCTTCGGCATCAACCTGTTGTGGGTGCTCGCCGTCGGGCTGGCCGCGACCGTGGCGCTGCCGGTGGTCAACCTCGCGGGGGGCGGGGGCCGGGATCTCGCCTATCGATCGGTCCAGGCGTTGCAGGCCGGAGAGATCGAAGAAGGCGTCGAGCTGTACAAGCGAGCGGGGGAGGCGTGCGGGGAGCCCATCTCCGACTACGACTCCGCGGTCCTCCTGCAGGAGGCCTGGCGCCTGATGGAGGCGAGATGACGCGGACCCTGCTCCTGGTGCTGGCCCTGGCCCTGGCGTTGGCGGCGTGCCCGGCCACGGACGACGACGACAGCGGCCCGGTCGACGACGACGACGCCGCCGACGACGACGACGCTGCCGACGACGACGACGCGGCCGACGACGACGACGCCGCCGATGACGACGACGCCGCCGATGACGACGACGCGACGGACGATGACGACGCGACGGACGACGACGACGCGGCCGATGACGACGACGCGGCGGACGACGACGACGCGGCGGACCCGGCCGGCGAGGTGGAGGAGTGCACCCCGACCCCGCCGACCGACGCGTTCTTCCTGGACGGGATCGCCCTGGCGGGGGGCGACCTGGACGTCTCGGTCACCTACAGCGGCGGCTGCGAGAAGCACGAGTGGGACCTGTGCTGGGACGGCCTGTTCGCCGAGTCCGAGCCGGTGCAGGTCTGGCTGAGCCCGATCCACGACGCCAACGGCGACGCCTGCGAGGCGTTGATCAGCGAGACGCTGCGGTTCGACCTGCAGCCGCTGCAGGACGCCTGGACGACCGCCTACGGCGCGTCGACGGGGTCGATCATCATCCACGTCATGGATGAGACGGTGACGTTCAGCTTCTAGACGCCCCCCAGGACGTCGTCGAGGAACGCGAACCGGTGGCCCCAGCAGGTGCGGGCGTTCTTGCGCCAGATCAGCGCGTCGAAGCCGTGGACCTCCTTGGGGTAGTAGCGGGCTTCGTGCCGGATCCCCCGCTGCTCCAGGGCGAACGCCATGCGGCGGGTGTCGTCGAGCAGCGGGTCGGACGTGCCGACCGGCAGGAAGAACGGCGGCAGGGGCCGGTCCGGCGCCGCGTCGCTCTCCATGAGCAGCAGCGGGTCCGCCAGCGTGCGGTCGTCGGGCGCGCCGTGCAGGTAGCAGTCCTCCACGTCCTCGATGCGCTGGTGCACGAACCAGGGGAGCCGCCGTCGCCGCCGGAACCGGGCCGAGTCGCTCACCTGGAACACGCCGTAGGAGGCCGCCACGACGCGGGGGTTGAGGTCCGCCTCGAACACCTCGGCCGCCCAGGGCTCGGGTCGGCGCCACGACGAGCAGACCGTGAGGCTCGTCACCAGGTTCGCCCCCGCGCTGTCCCCCGCGAACACCATCCGGTCGACGTCGCCGCCGTACTCCGCCGCGTGCTCCTTCACCCACAGCGCCGCCGCGCAGACGTCCTGCAGGGCCGCGGGGAAGGGGTGCTGCGGCGCGAGCCGGTAGTCCACGTTGAACACCACGTAGCCCCGGCGGGCGTACGCCAGCGCCATCAGCCAGTGGGTGCTCTTGCTCAGGGACTGGAACGCGCCGCCGTGGGCGTACAGGACCGCGGGGAGCAGCTCGCCCGGCTCCATGTCGTCCGGTCGCCAGACGTCCAGGTGGTGGATCGGGTCGGCCGGGTCGAGGTACGGGACGTCGCGCAGGTGCTCGACCCCGTGGCGGACCGGGTTGGAGTTGGGGTGCAGCCGCCCGACGCGGCTGAGGCTGCCGAAGGCGCCGTCGATGACGTTGGCGATCGCGCGGCGGTGTAGACGTGGGGCGACGGGGGCGGACATCCCTCGGATCATACGAGTGAAACCCCCGCCGCCCCAGTCTTGTGGGGCGCGACTAGATGCCATCGGCACAAGTCCCGCACCGGTTTCCGCCGGCCCTCGACGCCGCCGACGCCGCCTCCCCTCGTCGACGTACGCGAGGTACGCCTCCTCGTCTCGACGACGACGGACGACGCCGATTGCTCGCCGGACTCCCGGTCGGGACTTACGCCGAGGACATCTAGGAGCCTGGAGCGCATAGCCGCCTGTCGCCCCGAGGACCGGATGCGCCCGATCCCGGCGTTGCTCCTCGTCGCGCATTCGCTCTCGCACGTCCCTGCGGGACATGCTGACGCGGCTCGCCCCTCCGGGCTTCGCGGTTCCCGATGCATCTCCTCGTCGCGCCTTGGCCTCGGACACCCCGGTCTCACGGGGCTCCGGTTCCAATGCGCTACAAGCTCCTAGGTCGCGTCCACGGGCAGTACGTCGAAGTCCCGCGTGACGCTCACCCCGTTGGGCACATCGGTCAGCGTCACGGTCACGAAGCCGGGCTCCACGAAGTACAGCGACGCGGGGGAGGCGGAGCCGACGATGTTCTGCTCGTAGACCCCGTAGACGTTCCACGCCGGGGCGACGGCCCACGCCGGGTCGGCGGTGATCTCCACTTCGAAGTTGCCCGCGAGGCGGTCGCCGAAGGCGTCGATCGGGATCGGCAGGAACGCCAACTGCGAGCCTTCCCCGACCTGCAGGACGCCGTCGTCCAGGTCCTCCCACTCGTCGCCGTAGGGGGCTCGCACCCGGGTCAGCAGGTCCAGGCTGGTCGGCGTGTCGAACGTCAGCTCGATGCGGTCGAACAGGTCGCCGTCCAGCGTCGCCTCGAGCGCGTAGGTGCCGGGGGCGTCGACCGTCAGATCGACGTCGGGGCACTCGTCGTCGCCCGCGTTCCGGTTCTCCACCACGACCCCGGCCGCGTCCACCGCGTGCACGATGGCGTCGGCGTCGCCGCCCGCGGCGGTCTCACCGGCGTCGGTCAGCGTCGTGTGGAGGGGCTGGGTGTGGCCGGTCACGAGGGAGACGGCGGTGAGCGGCACGTCCTCCGTGATGTAGTCGCTGTGCAGCGCGTACTGCACCCGGCCGAGCTCGCCGGTGGCGCGGTTGAAGTCGCCGCAGCCCACCAGCGTGGCGGCGGCGGTCAGGGTCAGGGTCAGGGTCAGGGTTCGGGCATGCAGTCGCATGGGTGGGTCCTCCGGTTGAGTGACCGCAAGCGTCTGCACGTCGGGAACCGGGGCTCAGGGTCGGATCGGGCATACCGGGCGCCGGGGGACCCGGTCGACCCGTCAGCTCGCCATCGCGCAGAGGCGGCCCTCGGTGTGGGAGAGCACCCACTGCTTCACTTCAGCGGTGCGGCCGCTGGCGAAGTCGTCCGCGATCAACGCCCGCACGCCGTCGCCGATGGCGGCTGCGTCGTGCAGGTCGACGCCTCCGTCCCGCAGGTCCTCGATCAGCCGGGCCGCGGGGTCCTGCTCGTCGGTGACCTTGCTCCACGCCTTGCCGACCGTCGACGCCTCCGAGGGGACGAGGCCGGTGATCCGGACCCGCACCTCCTCGTCCGACGTGCCGCCGCCGCAGGCCTGCAGGGACAGCACCAGCACCCCGCCGGCGACCGTCGCCGAGCGGACCAGGAAGCCGCGTCGCGTGACGGTCATCCGGCCAGCTCCCCGCGGAGGTGGTCTGCCAGCCGGAGCGCCAGCGCCGTGATCGTGAACGTCGGGTTGGCGAAGCCGCTCGTGGCGAACACCGAGCTGCCGGCCAGGAACAGGTTGTCGACGCCGTGCACCCTGCAGTCGGCGTCCACGACGCCCTGGCCGGGGTCCGACGCCATGCGGGTGGTGCCGATGTGGTGGTCGCCGCCCCGGGTCGCCGGCCACTCGGCCTCGTCGTCCATCCGGATCCGGACCCGGCCGATGCCGCTGCGCCCGAACTCCGCCGCGAAGACCTCCATCGATCGGCGGATGCTCGCCCGGTCCGCCTCGCCCAGCTGCCAGTCGAGCCGCGTCTTGCGCAGCCCCAGGCGGTCGACTTCGTCCAGCAGCGTGACCCGGCTGTCCGGGTTGGGCGTCTGCTCGCCGCGCACGAACAGGCGCCCCGCGTAGGGCTCGGCGTCGTCGGAGTCGCGGCCGAGATCGCGGACCGCGACCTGCGCCGGGACCATCGCCTTGCCGAACCGGTTCAGCTTGCTGTCCTTGCGGTCGCGCAGCTGCACGCACCAGTTCAGGAGCCGCTCTTCGCGCTGCAGCGCCTCGGACGTGCAGAACACCCCCATCGTGCGGCCGCCGGCGCGCTTGTCCTTGCGGGCCCGGAAGTACAGGTCGGTCAGCCCCCGGGTGCCGAGGTTGTCGACCACGAGCACCTGGCCGACCTGGGGCACGTGGGGGTGCTCCATGAAGTACCGGCCGACCTGGTCTCGGCGGTTGCCGAGCCCCGCGGGGTCGCTGCCGTCGCTCAGGAGCAGCAGTCGAGCGTTCTCGATGCCGCCGCAGGCGACGACGAACGCCTTCGCCTCGACCCGGACCGCGGGCCCGTCCTCGATCTGCACCTGGGCGCCGGTGACGTGGTCGGCGTCGAGCGTCGCGTCGAGCCGGAGCACGTTCGCCTCCAGGAGCACCCGCACGTTGGGGGCCTCCATGACGTCGGCGCGGTACTTGATCCCGAAGCGGGTCGGCGGGCTCCAGTGGAACAGCCGCGTGGTGATCGACTCGCTGTCTTGCAGGCAGACCTGGCGCTTGCCCGGCTTGCGGCCGTAGCCGTGGTCGTCCTCGAAGGCCGGGATCTCGACGACCGCTCGCGCCCGCTCGTACCAGGGGTCCAGGTCGGCCCGGGAGATCGGCCAGCCGGAGTTGGGCACCCAGTCGCGCGCCTCGAAGTCGATCGGCTCCAGGGGCCGGCACCAGCCGTTCCAGTGGTTGGTCGTGCCGCCGAAGAAGCGAAGCCGGGACCGGCCGACGTAGGTCCGGTCGTAGTCGGCGCGCCGGGTGCCCTCGCGGTAGATCGTGGCCATCTCGCCCTCGTACAGGGCCTGGCTGCGCTCGGTTGTCTGCAGCCCGCCGCCCTCGAGGAGGAGCACGTCGGTGGAGGAGCCTGCGAAGGAGCGGGCCACGCTGATGCCGGCGGCGCCGGCGCCGATGACGCAGAGGTCGGCCTGGAGCACCTGACCGGCCGAGAGGTTGGCGGCGTCGAGCTTCATCGCGGGCCCCGGAGGGTACCGGACGCCCGGCCAAGGTGGTAGGAAGCCTGGGCCATGGATCCGGTGCACCCCAAGCTGCTCGCCCGCTACGCCGGCGTCGCCGCGTTCATCCTCTTCGGGGGCTGGCTCGTGATGCGGGTCGGCCTGCACCTCGGGCCGATGACGTCGGGCCGGTTCGCGACCGAGGCGATGCTCGTCGCCGTCGCGGGGGTGTCGATCCTGGCGTTCCGAAAGGCGCGCCCCAGCCAGGGGGTGATGGCGTGGTCCGTCGGCGTGCTCGCCCTCATCGCGGTGACCGCCCTGCTCCTCCAGGCCAACGGCCGGGTCCAGCGCTTCGGGCAGGACCGCCAGGTCGCCGAGTGGGGCACCTTCCACTACTACCTGGGCGGCAAGTACTTCGACGAGCTGCACTACACCGACCTGTACAAGCAGGCCGTCATCGCCGACTGGGACGGCGGCGACGGGCCCAACCGCTACCGCGAGGTGCTGCGCGTCCGGGACCTGCACACGTACGACTTCGTCAAGACGGAGGACGTGCGCCAGATGGAGCGGCTGGACAGCTTCTCCGACGCCCGCTGGGAGTCGTTCAAGCGAGACATCCGCTGGTTCGGGCGCCAGGCGGGGCTGAAACGGTGGCGCAAGATCCTGGCCGACCGGGGCTACAACCCGCCGCCGTCCTACGTGCTCGTCAGCGGCTTCCTGTGCGGGGTCCTGCCCATCGACCGGCCGGTCACCCAGACGCTGCTGGTCTCCCTGGACATGCTGTGGCTGCTCGCCGCGCTGTTCCTGTCGATCCGGGCGTACGGCACGCTCCGCTCGCTGCTCGTGCTCTGCACGTTCCTGCTCTGGTACGGCAACGTGAACCGGGTCTTCGGGCAGATCTGGATCCTCGACTGGTTCGCCGCCTCGTGGATGGCCCTGTCCGCGTGGAAGCTGCGAAGACCGGGGCTGTCGGGCGGGCTGATCGCCTACGCGGCGTGCATGCGGGTGTTCCCCGGCGTGCTCCTGGCGGGCCCGATCGTGGCCAACCTCCCCCGCATCATCCGGGAGCGCCGGGTGCCCGCCCACGTGCTCCGGTTCACCGCCGTGGCCGCCATCGTGGGGCTGCTCCTCGTCTCCCTCTCGTGGATGCGCTACGGCACGGAGGCGTGGGTCGACTGGGCCACGAACATCTCCGAGCACAACGAAGAGCACGAGTCCGGCGCCCGCCGGTTCGGGCTCAAGCAGGTCTTCGTCCTGGACTGGGACAGCGGCCTGAAGGGCGCCCCGAAGCTGCGCACCCGGCACATCAAGGAGAACCACACGGCCTACGGCGCGATGCGGCTGCTGTTCGTGCTGCTCGCCCTGGGCTGCATGCTCAAGTCCGACGAGCACGACGCGATGCTGTTCGGCTGCGCGATCTTCTTCGCCGGGATCGTCGCCAGCCGCTACTACGGCGCGCTGCTGGTGCTCCTGATGCTCCTGGGGCTGGGCAACCGGGCCCCTCCCGACCGGGCCCGCCCCCCGGTCCGGCTCGCGTTCGACTTCCTGATGTTGATGCTGATCTGGGCGGTGTACGCGTCTCCTTTCGGGGGTGAGCCCCGGCAGCAGTACGTCTTCTCGAATACCCTGTGGGTGGCATGGTGGATGGGCCTGTTCGGCGTCACCCTGCTCCTGCCCCGAAGCGATCGATCCTCCGAGGAGCCGCTGTACCCGTGAAGAAGGGCCCCCCCGCAGCGCAGAAGCAGCCGCCCGCCCGGGCGATGGTCGGGCCGGGCTGCGCGACGGCCGGCTTCTTCACGTGGCTCTTCTCCATCGGCCTCGGCTCGGTGCTCCTCACCACGGGCTCCATCCCCGAGTGGGGCATGTTCGTCGTGCTCGGCTGGCCTTTCCTGGTGGGCATCCCGCTGGTGTTCGCCGAAGCGATGATGCAGCGCAAGCAGGCGCGACGGGAGGGGCGGGAGCTCCGCTAGCGACGCCCCGCCGCCCGACCGACAGGGAGCACCATGGACCCCTCGGACGCAGATCTCGACGGCGTTCCCACGCTGACCGACAAGCTCGAGTCGCTCGCCGCGACGCAGCAGGGAGATGCGCTCGCGCCCGCGTCGCGCGAGCGGGACGCCCAGCTGCTCGCGGCCCTCGAGGAGGCCCGCTGGCAGGCGGACCTGCCCGACGGGACGCTGGGGGCGACGGCCGGTCTGGCCGACCGCACCATCGAGCGCATGAGCCGCGGCGGAGCCGACGACCCGGCCCGGCCCGAAGCCTGGCGCCTGCTCGACGTCGTCCGCCGGCCGCAGCTCCTGACCCGGATCGTGCAGGACGAGCTCGTGGACCCCTGGGCGAAGCGGATCGAGCGGCTGCTCGACGGCTCCGACTTCACGTTCTGGCGCCTGTTCGAGCAGCGGAGCGAGGCGTACGGTCACAAGGCGCTGTTCCGGCTCCCCGGCCGCCGGGGCGAGGGGTCCCGCGGCGTGCCCTGGGAGACGGTGCGATCGCGCGTCGATCGCATCGCTCGGGCGCTGATGGCCCACCTGGATCGGCACGGGGAGACCCGGGTCGCGATCCTGTCCGAGAACCGCCTCGAGATGGCGCTGCTGGACCTCGCCTGCCTCAGCGCCGGGATCGTCAACGTGCTGGTGCCGGCCAACGCGGCGGCCGATCACGTCGGCTACATCCTGAACCACGCCGAGGCCGAGCTCGTGGTGGTCTCCGGGGCCGGCCAGCTCAAGAAGGTGCTGAGCGTCCGGGACTCCCTGCCGCTCCTCGAGAAGATCGTGGTGTTCGACAGCGGCGCCGCCATCGAGGGGGCGGTGCCGTTCGCGCGGCTGCTGTCGGGGGCCCGGCAGGTCTCCCGGGAGCGCCTCGCCGAGCGCCGCGCCGCCGTCCGGGTCGGCGACCTGGCGACGGTGATGTACACGTCCGGCACCACCGGCGACCCCAAGGGGATCTGCTTCAGCCAGCGCAACATCGTCTTCAAGCGATTCGCGCGCGCGCTCGCCCTCCCCGAGATCGGCGAGGACGACGTCTTCATCTGCTACCTGCCGCTGTGCCACACGTTCGGGAGGTTCCTGGAGCTGTGCGGCTGCGTCTTCTGGGGGGCGACCTACTGCTTCGCGGAGTCCACCTCGCCCGTCGTGCTCGCCGACCAGATCCGGCGCGAGCGGGCGACGGTCATGATCAGCATCCCGCTGAAGTGGATCCAGCTGTACGACCTGGTCCGCCAGGAGGTCGACATCGAGGGCGCGCCCGCCGACGAGGTGAGCGCGGCGACGCGGCGGGTGGTCGGTCACCTGCGCTGGGGCCTGAGCGCGGCGGGCTACCTCAGCCCCGACATCTTCCGGTTCTTCCAGGCCCAGGGCGTCGAGGTGATGAGCGGCTTCGGCATGACCGAGGCGACCGGCGGCATCACGATGACCCCGCCGGGGCGCTACGAGGAGGACTCGCTGGGCCGGGCGCTGCCGGGCATCGAGCTCTCCCTGGCGGACGACGGCGAGCTGCTGATCCGCGGCCCCTACGTGACGATCGGCCACCTGGATCCCCCCGACGGCAAGCCGTCGTTCGACGAGGACGGCTGGTTCCACACCGGCGACCTCATGCGGATGGACGACCGCGGCTTCATCAAGCTCGTCGACCGCAAGAAGGAGATCTACAAGAACGTCAAGGGCGAGACGATCGCACCCCAGCGGGTCGAGAACCTGTTCCGGAGCTTCGACTCGGTCGCCTCCGTCTTCCTGGTGGGCGACCACCGCCCCTACAACACCGCCCTGATCTTCCCGAACCCGGAGTTCGAGGAGGTCGACTTCGGCCAGCTCGATCCGGCCGACCTCAAGAAGTACTTCCGCTCCCTCGTCGTGCTCGCCAACGGGTTCGTCGCGCCCTTCGAGCGGATCGTCGACTTCGCCGTGATCGACCGCGACTTCAGCGCCGGCGAGGGCGAGCGCACCGCCAAGGGGACCTACAAGCGGCGGGTGATCGAGCAGAACTTCGCCGAGATCATCGGCGGCCTGTACCACCGCTCCAGCGTCCAGGTCGGCGGCGCCGAGATCGTGTTCCCCAACTGGTTCTTCCAGACCAAGGGGCTGACCGCCGACGACCTCGGCGTGCACGAAGACCGGGTGACGATCTCGGGGACCGACGCCTCGCTGACGATCCGCCAGCTCGCACCCCACGAGGTCCAGGTCGGCGCGTGCGTCTATCGCACCCCGGGCCGGTTCCTCAACCTGAGTGACCTGCTGCGCGCCCCGTCCCTGTGGCTCGGCAACGAGGAGCTCACCGCGTTCGCGCCCCGCTCGGGTCGGCAGCGCAACCTGCGGGGCCGCCCCGGAGCCCAGGTCTCCTGGCTGCGGCGCGCGACCGAGAGCGTCGTCACGGACGACGACGTCGCGCGGGGCCGGGAGCTGATCCAGGCGACGGTCGACGGGCACGCGTACGTCCAGTCCCTCGACGACCTCGACCTCGCCGCCCGGCTGCTGTCCACGTCGGACCCGTCCCTGGGCGAGCTCGCGGTGCAGGTGTTCGAGGACTCGCTGGACCTGGACGACCAGCTCCTGGCCGGGTCGGCGCTCCGGGTGCTCCGGCGCGGGCTGCAGTCCGACTCCCTGACGGTGCTGCAGCGCACGTTCCAGGTGCTCGCGCTGGCGGAGCGCCCCGAGCTGTTCGTGCAGACGCTCGAGTCGTTCCTCAACACGCCCGGGGCGGTGCTGGACGAGCAGACCGTCGCCGTGCTCGCCAAGCGGGTGATGGCGCCCGAGCGGATCGGCGCGTTCGTGGTCGCGGCGGAGCAGCGCTGCGCGTCCGGGGGCGACAACGACCCGTCGGGCGTCGCCCTGCTGCGGTTCCTCGCGGCCTACGGCGCCGCGCACCCGGGTGACTACCGCAGCCTGCGCGGCTTCCTCGCCCGCATGGCGTTGATCCCGGGCGCGCCGGGGGTGGCGGCCCGGGCCGTGGAGGCGCGCGCCAACCTGGAGCGCGGGTTCCACCGCTGGCTGGGAGGCACCAGCCGGGTCGCGGTCGATCCCGACACCGGCCTCGAGTACGGCTGGCCCGACGTCCTGGTCTTCGAGGACGAGCTGCGCGGCGCCCGGCCGGACGCCGCCATCGACCCCGAGGTGAAGCGCCGCCTGAGGGCCGCCGTCGAGCAGACCGCGCTGGTGCGCGAGAGCCTCTTCCTGTTCGGCGGGCTGCTCGTCGGCCTCAACGACGTGCCGCCCGGCGGCATCTCCGTCAGCCACCTGGCGACCCACGACGGCAAGTCGGTCGTCCGCATGACCGTGCAGGTCCGCGCCCGCGGCCGGTTCGAGCTGGCCGTCAACGTCAACCTGACCGTGCCCCCCGAGCAGGTGCGCGAGGAGACCGACTGGCTGGTGGTCTGCTGCGAGACCCGGGACCGCGGGCCCGTCGCCGAGGGGTTCGGCGGGTACTGGCCCGAGCACGGGCTCTGGACCGAGGAGTTCGTGCCCGGCACGACGCTCGACGAGGCGATGGACGAGCTCGCCCAGACGCGGCACGGGCTGGCGCGCCTGGAGGCGACCTGGCCCTACCTGGCGTGGACGGCCCTGGCCGCCTACGTCGACTTCTGGGATCGGACCTGGCGTCGCACCATCGTGGCGCGCCCGTCCCCCGCGTCGGTGATCGTCTCTCCGCACGACTACCAGGCGGGCGCCCGCCTGATGTCGCTGTCGCCGCTGGAGCCGGCGACGACGACCGCGGCGATGCTCCACGGCATGTGGGAGCACTTCATCGACCCGGTGGAGACCGCGTGGCCGCAGCTGCGGGGGCGGGCCGGCTGGGAGACCGTCCTGTGCGCCCTGCTCGAGGTGGTCGGGGACTCCGAGGGCAAGGAGATCCTGGCCGGGCTCGTGTCCGACTCGGGGGAGCTGCCCGAGGACGCCCGGGAGGTGCTCCGGGACTTCGCGTCGCGGGTGCTCCGGGACGGCTTCGTGCCTCGGGCGCTGCACTTCGCGATCGTGCGCTTCCGCAGCTGGCACCGGATCAACCCCGAGGCGACCCGGGAGGCGCGGGCGGCGACGCTGCGCGACCTGGTCGACACCTACGGGCTGGAGCAGCTGGCGGCCCGGTGCCCCGAAGCGCGGGTCAGGCTGTTCCGGGAGACGGTGCTCGCCGGCTCTTCCGAGGCGTTGCTGGAGACCCTGGACGGGATCGGCCGCGAGGTGCGCGCCGGGCTGCTGGAGCCGGGCGAGGTCGGCGCCGCGGTGGCCGGCCGGTGCGGACACCTGCGCTCGGGCCCGGACGAGGACTACTTCCTGGCCCGGCTGTCGTTCCCCCACCTGCGGCCCGGCGACCTGGCCGGCTACGTGGCGGCGGAGTCGAGCCGGGGCGGCGGCCGCATCGAGATGATGGTCACCTTCGAGGACCGCAAGGGGCGCCCGTTCCAGGTCCGCCACGCCCTCAACCCCCGCGAGGTGGGGCGGCTGCACCGCCAGTTCATCGAGAGTCGGTTCCTGATCCGGTTCCGGGAGGAGCACCGCTTCCTCGTCGCCGTCAACGACCTGGGCCACCTGCTCGGGGGGCTCGCCTACGAGGTGAACGACGAGGACCGCACCGCCCACCTGGAGAAGATCGTCGTCGCTCCCCGGTGCCAGCGCCTGGGCATCGGCAACGCGCTGATGCAGGAGCTGTTCTACCGCCTGGGGGCGGCGGGCATCCGCGCGGTCACCACCGGCTACTTCCGGCCCGCCTACTTCCAGAGCCTGGGGTTCCGGGTCGAGCGGCAGCACGCCGGGCTCGTGCGCTCCCTCGAGGACAGCGTGACCCGCAGCTGACCGCTACTCGGGCGACCAGACCTCCAGCAGCGCCTCGTTGTCCTCCTCGTCGCACTCGGGGATCTCGTCGTCCCCGTCGACCACGAAGCGCAGCTGCACGATGTCGGTGGAGTCGGTCCAGTCGCTGATCTCGAGCACGTCCGAGATCTCCCCCGCCGCGAGCGGCGGGATCGACCAGGTGGTCATCGGCCAGACGTTGCCGGCGGCGTCCTCCGTCTGCACCGTCAGGGCGACCGGGTACTCGACGTCGGCCGCTCCTTCGTTCCAGGCCTGCACCCAGAAGGTCATCGAGAAGCCCCACTCGTCCCAGCACACCCCCCACCCGTCGACGGCGAGGTCCGCCGCCGGGATCGGCAGCGCCTCGGTGTCGGTGACGACCTCGAGCGGGCCTGCGGCCCGGAAGTCGGCGGCGACGGGGCCCCCCGGATCGGGTTGAACGACCAGGCTGTCGTCGATGGCGCCGGGGCGGAACGCGTGCTGGTTCCAGACGCTCCGGACGTCGGCCCACCGGCCGAACAGGTCGCCTACGACGAACAGGGCCGGCTGGCCCATGTGGTCGTTGCTCAGCAGGACCTCGGCGGCGCCGTCGCCGTCGCAGTCGGCGATGGTGGCGTACTCGTTGCGGGTCCCCGACTCCCGCCAGCGGCCCTGCACGAGGACGTCGCCGGTGGGGCCGTCGAGCACGAACAGGTCCTCCTCGTCGCCGTAGACGATCTCGGCGGCGCCGTCGCCGTCGAAGTCGAACGCCGACGAACCCGTGGACGCCGACGACGCGTCGGTCGTCTCGACCTGCCAGATCACGCTGCCGTCGACCTCGTAGGCGGTATAGAAGTCCCGACCCGCGACGCCGATCTCGGGCGCGCCGTCGCCGTCGAGGTCGGCCAGCACGGCGGGCCCCCCGAACCCGACGCCGGCCTGCTCCCAGGTGTCGATCGGGGTGCAGTCGTGCTCGAACAGGATCACGGTCTCGTGCCCGGTGGTCACCACCTCGCCCAGGCCGTCGCCGTCCAGGTCGGCGACCGCGGGGTAGCCGTCCTCGGCCAGGGTGGTGCACCGGATCTGCCCGTCAGCCTCGTAGATCGTGTTGCCGGCGACCACCTCCTGGACGCCGTCGCCGTCCAGGTCGACCGGGAACGAGTGGTAGCCGGAGTTGACGTAGCCGCTGTCGAAGCCCTGGCCGACGCCGCCGGTCCAGAGCACGTCCCCGGTGGCGCCGTCGACCGCCATGTCGCCGAAGATCACCTCGACCGTGCCGTCCCCGGTCAGGTCCCCGAGCGCGGGGGCGTGGCTGATGCAGCCGGGGGCCATCGCCGCCGACAGCCACTTCGTCTCGCCTTCGGGCGTCATCGCGCCGAGGGCGCACTCCCCGCTGGGCAGCTGGAACACCGACACGATGTCGGGGAGGCCGTCTCCGTCGATGTCGCCGAGGGCGACCTCGGACATCACCCCCGGGGGGAGGCCGGTGAACGTCGACTCCAGGGGCGGCAGCATGGTCGGCGGGGCCGAGCCGTCCCCCGGCCACAGCGCGATGGCGGTCTCCACGCCGGCGCGGCGCACCATGACGACCCAGGGCAGATCGTCGCCGTCGACGTCGCCGTCCCCGTCGCTGTCGAACAAGGGCCCGACCATCGGCGTCGAGACCGAGGTGGCGGCCAGCGTCGCCGGGTCCTCGCCTTCGGCCCCCGCCCACTCGACGTCGGGGTTGAACCAGCCCGACTCGGAGACCCACTCGCAGCTCTCCTCCAGCTCGATCCCGTCCAGCCCCGGCGGCGGCACGTCGCAGGGTGACGGGTCGTCCGCGCCGTCGCAGTTGGCGTCCAGCCCGTCGGCGTACTGCTCGTAGGGGGCGCCGGGGAAGACGAACGGGTCCGTGTCGTCGCAGTCGGTGTTGTCGAGCACGCCGTCGGTGCAGTGCTGCAGCGGCGTCAGCGGGTCCCCGTAGGTGTCCCCGTCGGCGTCCCGGTACCGGGGCGGGTCGACCACCAGGTCGGGGTCCTCCTCGTCGACCAGCCCGTCGCAGTCGTTGTCGATCCCGTCGCAGATCTCGACGGCGCCGACCTCGCCGGCCGCCACGTCCGGGTCGACCCCGTCGGCCAGCTCGCCGCACGGATGGGGGAACTCCCAGGGATCGCCCTCGAGGTCGTCGTGGTCGTACAGGGGCACCCAGTCGCCGCAGTTACAGCCCGCGGCGAGCAGCCCCGCGGCGAGGCCGACCAGGAGCCAGGGGCGGGGGGCGAGCGGGGCCACGGGATCGACTCTACCGACGGTTGGGGCGCCGGGACCGGGCGAATCAACCGAGGATCAGGTGCACCGCGAAGACGGCCGCCAGCGCGCCGGTGATGTCCGCCGCGAGGCCCGCCGGGACGGCGTGCCGGATGCGCGAGACCCCGACCGAGCCGAAGTAGACCGCCAGGACGTAGAACGTCGTGTCGGTCGAGCCGTTCATCGTCGTCGCGAGGTTGCCGATCAGGGAGTCGGCGCCGTGGGTCTCCACCAGCTCGGAGGTCACCCCCAGGGCGCCCGAGCCCGACAGCGGGCGGATGAGCGCCAACGGCAACACCTCCCCCGGCATGCCGATGAAGTCGGTCACCGGAGCGAACTTGGCGACCAGCCACTCCATGCCGCCGCTCGCCCGGAACATCGCCACGGACGACAGGATGGCGACGAGGTACGGGATGATCATCACCGCGAGGTCGAACCCCTCCTTGGCGCCCTGCACGAACACCTCGTAGACCTTCACCTTGCGGATGACGCCGACGAGCAGCATGCCGAAGACCAGCGACGGGATGATCCAGGCGCTCGCCTTCTCCTCGTACTTGTAGACGAGCGCGACGATGCCGAGCAGCCCGGCGATGAAGGCGCCCAGCGGCAGCAGGTCCTTGAGCGATCCGGGGTCGGTCTCCGCCGCGAGCCTGGCGTCCGCCTCGGCCTGCGCCGCAGCCGGCGCGAACACCGGCAGCCGGCTCAGCCACTTGGCGACCATGACGCCGACGAACGTCGAGCACGCCGTCGCGAACAGGGTGGTCGGGAAGATCGCGGCGGGGTCGGCCGAGCCGTAGTGGGCGCGGATGCCGATCATGCCGGTCGGGAGCAGCGCCAGCCCCGAGGTGTTGATCGCCAGGAAGAGGACCATCGCGTTGGTCGCGGTGCCCTTCTCCTGGTTGAGCGTGTTCAGCTCCTTCATCGCCTTGAGCCCGAACGGCGTCGCGGCGTTGCCCAGCCCGAGCGCGTTGGCGGCGATGTTCATCACCATCGCGCCCATGGCGGGGTGGTCGGGGGGCACGTCGGGGAACAGCCGGATGAGGACGGGCCGGATCAGGCGGGCCATGAACTTGAGGCCGCCGGCCTCCTCGACGACCTTCATCAGGCCGAGGAACAGCGCGATGTAGCCGATCAGCCCGATCGCCAGGTTGACCGAGCCCTTGGCGCCGTCGAGCGCGGCCTGGCCGACCTCCGCCGGGGTGCCGGAGATCGCGGCGAACGCGAAGGCGGCGGCGACGATGGCGAAGAAGACAGCGTTCATGCAGGAGCAGCTTTCCCGTGGGGCGCGGGCAGGCTAGCGGGTTCGGGCATGCTTCGCCCGCTACCGGCTTGGACGGGCCGGGCGCCCCGGACATTCGGCGCGATGTCCAGCTTGCCGGCCCGGGCGCCGTGCCCGATGCTGCGCCCGGAGGAGCCCCATGCGACCCATCGCCCTGTGCCTCACCGTGCTGCTCGCCGCCTGCTCCGGCGGCGGCGTGCTCCCGGGCGAGGAGCCCGTGCCGCCGCTGATCTGCGCCCCCGCCGACCGCGTCTGTCGCGACGCGTCGGTGCTCGTCTGCTCCGACGACGGCACCGCCTGGCTGGTCGAGGACTGCGACGAGGGGGACAGCTGCCGCGACGGTGAGTGCGTCGCGCCCGACCTCTGGATCGACTCCGAGGTGCTCGACCCGGGCGTGGTCGGGGCGGACTACGAGCAGGAGCTGTTCGCGAGCGGCGGCACGTCGCCGTACAACTGGTACGTCGGCGTCGGCGAGGTGCCGCCGGGGTTGACGGTGGAGCCGTACGGCGTGGTCCTGGGCGTGCCCGAGGCGCCGGGCGACTACGTCTTCGAGGTGGTGGTCGAGGACGTCGCCGGCGCGGAGGACCGCCGGGACTTCTCGATCACCGTGCACCCCGAGCCGATCACGATCCTGACCCCGCCGGATCTCGGCGTGGTGGACGAGGGCCTGCCGTTCGAGGTGGTGCTGGAGGCGGTCGGTGGGGTGCCCCCGTACGGCTGGTTCCTGGTCGACGGCGAGCTCCCGCCGGGGGTGTCGGTCGACGCCGCGGGCGCGATCTTCGGGTCGCCGACCCAGGTCGCGGGTGACTTCTCCTTCGTGCTGCGGGTCGTGGACGCCCAGGAGCCGCCGGGCTGGGGAGAGCAGGAGTTCTTCTTCGGCGTCGAGCTGCGGCCCCTGGAGATCATCGGCGAGAACGTGCTCGACCTCTTCGGCTTCAAGGTCGTGACGCTGCCGCTGCTGACGATCATCCCCGGCATCCCGCTGCCCTACGAGACCCAGCTGGAGGCCGACGGCGGCCTGGTCCCCTACGACTGGGCGGAGACGGACCTGCCGGCGCTGCTCGCGCCGCTGCTGCCCGACGCCGGGGTGCCCGACGGGCTGACCCTGCAGCCCGACGGCCTGCTCACCGGCTCGGTGACGAACACCGACCAGGTCGTGACCCTGGAGATCCCGTTCACGACGATCTCCCTGACCGGCTTCTTCTTCTTCGCCGAAGTGGCCGACAGCCAGAATCCCGCCGAGCGGGCCGAGGCCCTGTTCCTGCTCCCGACGCTGCCCGTCGGAGGCTGACGGCGATGCCGTCCGACATCTGACTCGACGGCCTGCTCGCCGCCGACGAGGCCCCCGCGCCCGCCGCCGATCCCGACCTCCCGGACGGGCCGCTGATCTGGGTCGACGCCGACGCGATGCCCCGGCCCCTGCGCGATATCACGACCCGCGCGTCGGACCGGGCCGGGACGCGGGTGCTGTTCGTGGCGAACATCCGGCTCGGTCGGGGCCGGGGGCCGCCTAGTGGTTCTGCACAGGGAATTCGGTGAGTTGATCGTGATGGCCTGCGCGTTGATGACAAGGCGGGAGGAGCGGAGCGGGGTGTTTCCCCCGCGACCGACGACCAACGCAGGCAGCGGCGGGCAGGGCGCGCGAGGACTCACCAGAATCCCTGTGCTGGATCACTAGGAGCCTGGAGCGCATAGCCGCCTGTCGCCCCGAGGACCGGATGCGCCCGATCCCGGCGTTGCTCCTCGTCGCGCATTCCCGATGCATCTCCTCGTCGCGCCTTGGCCTCGGACGCCCCGGTCTCACGGGGCTCGGGCTCCAATGCGCTCCGGGCTCCTAGGAGCCCGTGCAGTCCGCCGTCAGGGTGACCGTGTCGGTGCTCGGGCTGCCC
>CAYQEG010000037.1:8161-45222 GCA_964416435.1 uncultured Rickettsiales bacterium | reverse complement strand
GGCGCGCGGACCCCGCGCGTCGAGCGTGTCGGTCAACCACCGCGCGATGTCCGGGGTCGCCGTCCCCGGCCCGAACACGGCCGCGGCCCCCCCGGCCAACAGCTCCGGTACGTCCCCCTCGGGGATGATGCCCCCGCCGAACAGCACGACGTCGGACAAGCCGAGCTCGTCCAGCGCCTTGCGCACGGCCGGGAACAGCACGTTGTGAGCGCCGGACAGGATCGAGAGACCGACGGCGTCCACGTCCTCCTGCAGCGCGGTGTTGGCGACCGCCGCAGGTGACTGGTGCAGGCCGGTGTAGATCACCTCGAACCCCGCGTCGCGCAGCGCCCGGGCGACCACCTTGGCCCCCCGGTCGTGGCCGTCGAGCCCCGGCTTGGCGACGACGACGCGGTACGGCATCTACTTCCCCTTGAAGTCGGCGGGGCGCTTCTCCAGGAACGCCGCCATGCCCTCGCCCTGGTCCTCCGTGGTGAAGCAGAGCCCGAAGAACTCCGCCTCCTCCTGGAGACCGACCGCGAGGTCCAGCTCCTCGGAGATCCGGATCGCCTCCTTCGCCCAGAGCACCGCCTGGGGTCCCTTGGCGGCGATGGTGTCGGCCAGCTCCTTGGCCCGGTCGAGGGCGGTCGTCTCGGCCACTTCGAGCGCGAGCCCGAGGCGGACCGCCTCCTCCGCCTTGATCATGCGCCCCGTGAAGATGAGCTCCCGGGCCCGCTGGGTGCCGACCAGGCGGGACAGCCGCTGGGTCCCGCCGAAGCCGGGGATCACGCCGAGGTTCACCTCGGGCTGGCCGAAGCGAGCCCGGGGGCCGGCGATGATCAGGTCGCAGGCGATGGCGAGCTCCATGCCGCCGCCGAGGGCGAACCCGTCGACCGCCGCGATGGTGACGCCGGGGTAGTGGCTGAGCATGTTGAGCACGCGCTGTCCGCGCCGGGCGAAGTTCTTCGCTTCGTCCCGCGTCATCGAGGCCATCTCGGCGATGTCGGCGCCGGCGACGAACGCCTTGCCGCCTGCGCCGGTCAGGATCACGTGGCGGATCCGCTCCTGGCTGAGCTTGTTGAACGCGTGGAACAGGCCCCGGATCACCTCCGCGTTGAGCGCGTTGAGCGCGTCGGGGCGGTTGATGGTGACGACGGCGGTGTGCGCGTTGCGCCAGTCGACCTCGACGACGGTGCTCATCTAGCGGCCCTCGGTGTAGTCGTACACGCCGATGCCGCACTTGCGGCCGACGGTGCCGGCCTCCACGTACTTGCGGAGCAGCGGACAGGGTCGGTACTTCGTGTCGCCCAGGCCGTCGTGGAGCACCTCCATGATCGCCAGGCACGTGTCCAGGCCGATGAAGTCCGCCAGCGTCAGCGGCCCCATCGGCTGGTTGGTGCCCAGCTTCATGGCGGCGTCGATCCCCTCGGCCGACGCGATGCCTTCGTACAGCGCGTAGAACGCCTCGTTGATCATCGGCATCAGGATCCGGTTGACCGCGAAGCCGGGGAAGTCCTTCGCCTCGACGCAGGTCTTGCCCATCGACTCGGCCAACGCGACGGTGGTCCGCAGCGTCTCGTCCGACGTGCGAAGCCCCGAGATGACCTCGACCAGCTTCATGATCGGCACGGGGTTCATGAAGTGCATGCCGATGAAGCGGCCCGGGCGGCTCGTCACCGACGCGAGCTTCGTGATCGAGATGGACGAGGTGTTCGACGCCAGGATCCGGCCCTCGGGCACGACCGCGTCGAGCGACTCGAACAGCTTCAGCTTGAGATCGAGGTTCTCCGTCGCCGCCTCGATGGCGATGTCCACCTCGCCGAACGCGGCCAGCTCCCCGGTGGGGGTGATCCGCCCGAGGGCGGCGTCCGCGTCGTCCTGGGTCATCCGCCCCTTGCTGACCGAGCGGCCGAGGAACTTCGTGATCTTCGCCTTGCCGGCTTCGGCGCGCTCCTCGGAGATGTCCGCGAGGAGCACCGAGTAGCCGGCCTGGGCCGCCACCTGGGCGATCCCGCCGCCCATCTGGCCGGCGCCGAGGACACCAATCGTCTTGACGCTATCGATCGACATCTTCAACTCCTACTTGAGGTTCTCGACGACGACCGCGACGGCCTCTCCGCCGCCGATGCAGAGCGAGGCGCAGCCCTTGTCCTTGTTCGTGTCCTTCAGCTGGTGGAGCAGGGTGACCAGGATCCGCGCGCCCGAGGCGCCGATCGGGTGGCCCAGCGCGACGGCGCCGCCCCAGATGTTCACCGCGGCGGGGTCGTAGCCGACCTTGTCCTCGACGGCGAGGGAGACGACGGAGAAGGCCTCGTTGACCTCCCACAGGTCGATGTCCGAGACCTGGAGCTCGGTGCGCTCCAGGGCCTTCTCGATCGCGAAGGCGGGGGCGGTGGTGAACCACTCCGGCGCCTGGGCGTGGGTGCTCGAGCCGACGACGCGAGCGAGCGGGGTCACGCCCAGCTCGGCCGCCCTGGCCGCCGACATCACGACCAGCGCCGCGGCGCCGTCGTTGAGCGAGCTGGCGTTGGCGGCGGTGATGGTGCCGTCCTTCTTGAAGACGCTGCGCAGGACCGGGATCTTGTCCGGTCGGCCCTTGCCCGGCTCCTCGTCCGCGTCGACGACCTTCGGATCGCCCCGGCGCTGCGGGATCTCGATCGCGACGATCTCGGCGTTGAACTTGCCGCTCGCTTGCGCTTCGTTCGCCCGGCGGTAGCTCTCGATGGCGAAGGCGTCCTGGCGCTCTCGCGGCACGTCGCACTCCGCGGCGCAGAGCTCTCCGGCGCTGCCCATGTGGTAGTCGTTGTAGGGGTCCCACAGGCCGTCGTGCACCATCGAGTCGACCAGCTCTCCGTGGCCCATCCGGTAGCCGGTGCGAGCCTTGGGGAGGAGGTACGGCGCGTTACTCATCGACTCCATGCCACCAGCGACCACCACGTCGGCGTCACCCGCGCGGATCGCCTGGGCGGCGAGCATCACCGCCTTGAGCCCCGAGCCGCAGACCTTGTTGATGGTCAAGCAGCCGACATGCTGCGGCAGCCCGGCGCCGAGGGCGGCCTGGCGCGCCGGCGCCTGGCCGACTCCCGCCGGCAAGACGCAGCCCATGATGCACTCGTCGACGACGTCGCCGGAAATCCCGGCCCGCTCCAGGGCGGCCGTGATGGCGATCGAGCCGAGCTTCGGCGCGGTGAGGGTGGAAAGTGCGCCCTGGAAGGACCCGATGGGGGTCCGGGCGGCAGAGGCGATCACGACTTCGGTCATCAAAGGCTCCTACGCGCGTGAGGGGGGCGCGACCTTATCAGAGGATGATGGGCGCCCAGACGTCGATGCCGGCTGCTTCGAGCTTTGACCGCCCCGGCAGGAACGAAAGGTCCACGAGGAAGCCCGCTTCGACCACTTCGGCGCCGAGCTCCTGGCAGAGCTCGACGGTCGCCTGCGCGGTGCCGCCGGTCGCCAGCAGGTCGTCGAGCACCGCGACGCGCATGCCCGGCTCCACCATGTCGATGTGCGCCTCCAGGGTGGCCGAGCCGTACTCCAGCTCGTAGCTCCGGGAGATGGTCTTCCACGGCAGCTTGCCCGCCTTGCGCACCACGCCGAGGCCGACGCTCAGGTCCGCGGCGACCGGCGCGCCGAGCAGGAACCCGCGGCTCTCCACCCCGATGATCCGGTCCAGCTTGTGGCCGTGGAAGTGCTCCACGAACGTGTTGATGACCATCCGCAGCCCCTTGCTGTCCTGGAAGATCGGGGTGATGTCCTTGAAGATGATGCCCGGCTTCGGGAAGTCCGGGATGTCGCGCATCAGGCTGTTGAGGTAACCGTTACGAGTCAATGGTCTAAGTCCTTGACGAAGAAGTGGAAAGTCTCGCTACCGGAGACGACCACGAGTGTGACGACGGCCCCTGCGATGAGGCAGCCTATGGCGGAGGCCCACATGGCGTCGCGAAACCGGAACTTGAGGAGGTAGGCGACGAGGCAGCCGCTGTAGACGCCGCTGCCGGGCAGCGGAACGCCGATGAACAGCGCGAGGCCGAGCACGCCGTACTTGTCGATCAGGGGCTTCACCTTCTCGACGCGCTTCTCGGCAATGCGGTTGTACAGCCGGTCGATCCAGCCGACCTTGAGGAAGATGAACATCACGCGGTCGACGAAGACCCACACCACCGGCGCCAGCAGGATGTTCGCGAGGATCCCGATCCCGGCCGCCTTGGACCAGGACCAGTCCGCTTCGAGGATCGCGTAGGGGATCGACAGCCGGAGCTCGAGCGTCGGCGTCAGGGTCAACAGGATCACCCACAGCAACGGGTACTTGCTCACGTGCCCTCCTTCCAGCCGAAGCGGCCGAGGAGCGGCACGAACCGGCACCCCTCGAACGCCTCGGGCTCCAGCGGCTCTCCGGTCTCGGCGTCGGTCCGAATCCGGATGATCTGCTGGATGTCTCGATCCCCGACCGGGACCACGAGTCGGCCTCCGGGGGCCAACTGCTTGATCAGCGGCTTCGGTACGTGCGGGGCCGCCGCGGTGACCAGGATCCCGTCGAACGGGGCGAGCTCGCTGCGGCCCATCGTGCCGTCACCGTGCAGGACGGTGACGTTGTGGTAGCCGAGCTTCTCGAGCCGCTTGCGCGCGTCCCTGGCCAGCGATCCGTGGCGCTCCACCGAGACGACGCGCGAGACGAGCCCGCTCAGCACCGCCGCCTGGTAGCCGGACCCGGTGCCGATCTCGAGCACGCGGTCGGTCGCCTTCGGCTCCAGCAGCTCGGTCATCCGGGCGACGATCCAGGGCTGGCTGATCGTCTGGCGCTCGGCGATCGGCAGCGGGCCATCGTCGTAGGCTCGATGCTGCAGGGCCGAAGGCACGAACAGCTCCCGGGGCACCGAGTGCAGGGCGGCGCGGACACGCGCGTCTGCGATGTCGGTGAGCTGCTGCTCCGCCATCTTGCGGCGGGCGACGTCGAACCGCGTCACCCGCGCTCCAGGCCCCAGCCCCTGAGCAGGTCCAGCGCTTCGTGGTCGGTCGGGTCGGCGAGGAGGGGGGTGACGGAGACGTAGCCGTCGTCCACCGCGTTGCAGTCGCTCCCCGCGATGTCCTCGAAGTTGTAGCCGCTGCCGCCCACCCAGAAGTAGGGCTTGCCGCGCGGATCCTTGCTCTCGACGATGCAGTCGTCGTAGTGGCGCATGCCCAGGCTCGTCACCCGCACGCCCTGGATCCCGCCATGCGGCACCTTCGGCGCGTTCACGTTGAGGTAGACCCGGCGGGGCAGCCCGCGCTCCAGCACGGCTCCGGTGATCTCCGTGGCGTATCGCGCGATGTCCCGGAAGTCCGGCGCCTCGTTCCACGCCAGGTGGCTGAACGCGATGCCCGGCAGGCCCATGATCGCCGCCTCCAGCGCGGCCGAGACCGTGCCCGAGTAGGAGACGTCGTCGCCGATGTTGGGGCCGTGGTTGATGCCGGAGACCACGACGTCCGGGCGCCGCGGTAGCAGGTGCCACACCGCGAAGAACACGCAGTCGGTGGGAGTGCCCGAGACGGTGAAGCGCTGGCCCCCCAGGTCCCGCACCCGCAGGGGCTTGTGCAGCGTGAGCGCGTGGGACATCGCCGACTGCTGCAGCTGCGGCGCGACGACCCAGACGTCGCCCAGCGGGAGCATGGCTTCGGTGAGCGCGGCAACGCCGTCGGCGTTGTAGCCGTCGTCGTTGGTGACCAGGATGAGGGGCTTGTCTGACAAGGCGCGCGGATGGTAGCGGCGCCGGCCGCTCCCGTCGACACACCGTCCGGGGGATGTCGGACAAATCGACGAGCCGACTGCAAAAACTCCGACCCCCCTCCCCTTCGGTCCTGGTGAACGACGAAACGGGAGGCCCAGAGGGCGACCCGCGTCAGCAGGTCCACCGGACCTGGAGAGCAAGCAACGGGGCGCCTGACGCCCCCGGGAGACTCACCATGGAATGCTTCGACTGCGAACCCCTCCGTATCCTGCGCCGCGCGGCGCTCCTCCCCCTGTTCCTCGGCCTGATGGGCAACACCGGCTGCCCGGCGGACCCCGAAGACGACAACACCGGCAACGACGACCACCAGGTCCTCGCCCCCGCGGGTGACTACGGGGACGCGCCCGACGGCTACCCCACCCGGTACTCCCCGGGCGAGGACGTCGCCCGCCTCGGGCTGTTCCCGAGCGCCTACACCACGACCCACTCCCGGGCCGGGCTCCCCGGCGGACACGCGCTGGACCCGAACACCGCCTGGCTCGGAGCCGCCGCTTCGATCGAGCGCGGCGTCCTGGATCCCGCGGACCCCGACCTCACCCACAACATGACCGACGACGACCGGCGGGATGACGGCGTGATCGTGCTCCGCCCCACCGGACCCCTCGGGACCGAGGCCGACGTGCTGATCTCCGCCAGCGCCGACGCCTCGAGCGTCGGCTGGTACCTCAACGTGCTGCTCGACGCGGACGGTGACGGGACCTGGACCAACACCGGCGCGCTGGACGAGTGGCGCGTGGTCAACCAGCCGATCACCGTCGTGCCGGGCGGCACCACCACGGTCACGCTGCGCGACTTCTGGCCGACGCCCAGCCGCCGCCAGGCGTGGCTCCGGATGGCGCTGACCGACGAGCCGATCATCGAGGCCGCGTTCGGCGACGCGGGCTGGGACGGATCCGGTGCGTTCGAGCGCGGCGAGATCGAGGACCACCTGGTCCTGCGACCGGTCGTCGACAGTGCGTCCGACTGGGACGAGGACTGGGACAGCGACCACCGCTCCCGCAGCGAGGAGATCGAGCGGGTGACCGAGTCGATCGACGCGATGCGCGAGGTCGTCGAGGCGACCGAGGCCGAGCTCGACGCGGCGGGAGTGACCGTCGCGGTCTCGCTCGACATCGCCGTCGCCGCGGCCGCCGAGGCGGACGCGTTCGCCAGCTCCGCCTCCGCCGCCGAGGCGTCCGCGGAAGCCTCGGCCTTCTCGGCCAGCTCCGCCGCTTCCGAGGCCTCGATCAGCGCGTCGTCGGCGAGCTCCGCGTCCGCCGCGGTCGGCTGCGCCGTCGCCTCCGCCTCGGCCAGCAGCAGCGCCTCCGCCTCGGCCTCGGTCGCCTCGGAGGCCTCCGCGAGCGCCAGCAGCGCGGCCAGCGCCGCCGCCACCGCCGAAGCCGCCGCCGGCGCCCACGCCGCGGTCGCCACCGGCGCCCCCCCGGCCGCCCCCGCCGAACCCGACCCCATCGCCAACGCCCAGGCCCACGCCGACGCCCACGCCGACGCCCTCGCGGTCGCGGCGGCCGACGCCCGCGCCGCCGCCGACGCTCGCGCCGAGGCCTGGGCCGACGCCTATGCCTACGCCGACGCCTACGCCGACGCCCTCGCCTTCGGCTGGTGGGCCGAGGCCTCCGCCGACGCGTTCGCCATCGCGTTCGCCGACGCCGACGCCGACGTCGCGGTGCACGCCGAGGCGGCCGCCGACGCCCTCGCCATCGCCATCGCCGAGGCGGACGCGTTCGCCCTGGCCGCCGCCGACGCGCGGGTCTACGCCGCCGCCGCGGTGGCCGCGTCCGCCGAGGCCGAGGCGTCCGCCGGGTTCGCCTCGTTCGCGGCGACCAGCGCCATGACGTACGCCGGCTTCGCGGCCGACGCCTCCGCCATCGCGACGGGCGCCGCGGCGGCGGTCGCCGAGACCGACGCCCTGGCCATCGCGCTGGCGACGGGAGACTGCGAGGACGAGGTCTGCGCCGTCTACATCGAGACGGGCGCCGCGATCAGCGCCGAGCTCGAGACCTGCACGACCGAGCTGACCGGCGTCGACGCGGAGCTGGACGCTTGCTACGACCTGGTCGAGTCGTCGGCTCCGGTCGACCTCGGCGAGCCGACCGAGCTGGCCGAGCTGTTCATGACCGCCGAGGGTGGCATCGAGTGGTCCCTGCCGGACGAGCCGGTGACGCTCAGCGTGACCGACGAGCTGCTCTTCGAGTCGGCCGCCGGCAACCCGGGCTGCTGCGAGGTGTACGACATCACGATCACCTGCAGCGAGTAGACGCCCACGCGCGCATGTGAGGGCGGCCCCACCCGGGGCCGCCCTCCCGCGTTCCGGAGAATCGTGGGGGGGGGCCCCGCGGGCCCTGTTGATCTCGGCCGTCGGATGAGTACACTCCGCCGTCGCTCCAGCCAGGAGGAATGCCCCACTCATGATCGAAGTCAGCGGACTGACCAAGTACTACGGGCACACGCGGGCCATCTACGACCTGTCGTTCACCATCGAGCAGGGTCGCATCGCCGGGTTCCTCGGCCTCAACGGCGCCGGCAAGACCACCGCCCTCAAGGTGCTCGCCGGCTTCCTGCTGCCCACGTCCGGCAACGTCAGCGTGGCTGGGATCGACCTGGTCGCCCAGCCCGAGGCGCTGCGCTCGCGCATCGGGTTCCTGCCGGAGCTGCCCCCCCTGTACGACGAGATGCGCGTCGTCGACTATCTCGAGTACCTCGGCCGGCTCCGCTCCATGAGCAAGGCGGACGTGCGGCGTCGCATCCCGGAGGTGGTCGACGCCTGCGCCCTGCACGGCCAGGAGGGCCGCCCGATCGGCAACCTGAGCCTCGGCTTCCGCAAGCGCGTCGGCATCGCCCAGGCGATCATCCACGACCCCGATCTGCTGATCCTCGACGAGCCGATCTCGGGCCTGGACCCGGCGCAGATCGTCGAGATGCGCAACATGATCCGCGGGCTCGGCGGCAAGCACACGATCCTCATCTCCTCGCACATCCTCACGGAGGTCGAGGAGACCTGCGACCAGCTGCTCGTGCTCAACGACGGCGAGCTCGTGGCGACCGGCAGCGAGGCGGAGCTCCTCGCTCAGTTCACCCCGAGCTACGCGTTCCACCTCGTCGTCCAGGGCGACGTCGACGCGGCCACCGGGGTGCTCGACGGACACCCCGCGGTGGCGCAGCTGCAGGCGACCGCGCCGACCGAGGGCGGGGCCCAGTTCACGATCGAGCTGCACCGGGACGAGCCCGAAGCGCTGGTCAGCGCGCTGGTCCGGGCGGGCCTCGGCGTGCGCCGGCTGGAGCCCAGCCACAACCCGCTGGAGAGCGCCTTCCTGGCGCTGACCGGCAACGGAGGTGCAGCGTGAGGTCGGTCATCCTGATCGCCCGGCGTGAGTTCACGTCCTTCTTCGACCGCCACCTGGCGTTCCCGATCATCGCCGCGCTGCTCGCGGCCGAGGGGATCATGTTCCAGTCGCTGGCGATGGGGGACCGGCAAGCGTTGAGCTCGGCGGTGTTGAGCTTCTTCTTCTACATCACGTTCGGGTTCACCTGCGCCGCCGGGATCCTGCTCAGCATGGGCACCCTGAGCAACGAGACCCGCCAGGGCACCATCGTCAACCTGTACACCGCCCCCATCTCCGAGTGGCACATCGTGCTCGGCAAGTGGCTCGGCGCGTTCGCGTTCGTGCTGCTCTTCGTGGCGCTCACCGGCTACATGCCGCTGATGATCGCGGTCAACGGCACGGTCAACCCGGGCCACGTGATGGCCGGCTACCTGGGGCTCGTGCTCCTCGCCTCCGCGGTCACCGCGATCGGCACCTTCGCCAGTTCGCTGAACAAGTACCAGCTCGTCGGGGGCGTCATCGGGGCGTTGATCGTCGGCTTCCTGGTCGTGATGTGGTGGGTGGCCCGCAAGACGGACCCGCCCTTCAGCGACATCTTCGGCTACCTGTCGATGTACCAGAAGCACTTCGAGGACCTGGCCACCGGCACCATCCACAGTCGGGACGTCGTCTACTACCTGTCCCTGACCTTCTCGTTCCTGCTCGGCACCCGCGTGGTGCTGGGCGCGCGGAGGTGGCGCTGATGCGCGGCGTAATCGCACCGATCTCCTTCCTCGTCGGCCTGCTCCTGCTGCTGGTCGGGGAGCGCCTGTTCGGGCCCGGCAACGGGTTCCGGACCTTCTGCGCGGTCCTCGCCGCGGTCGGCCTCGGCTTCGGCGCCGGCGAGCGCCTCAAGCGCTGGGCGGACGCCTCGGGCGAGACCCGCGCCGTGCTGGGCCGCCTGCTCCCCGCGTACGCCGTCGGCCTGCTCGGCGCGCTGCTGTACGCCGGGGTGGCCGAGGGCTCGCCGGTCACGCTCGCGGAGGGGGACGCCGCGACGGTCCTGTTCCTCGCCGCCCTCCTCCTCCTGGTGCTCGGCACGCTGCCGATGCTGCTGATGGAGGCGTCGCTGATGTCGATGGCGGGCGCCGAGCGGCTCGAGGATCGCCGCCTGGCCGAGTCCGGCAAGGCCGGTGTCGCCCTCGCCCTGGCGCTCGCGTTCGTCGGGCTGCTGAACTTCTGGGCCAACGACACCGACGCCCGGTGGGACCTACGCACCCACCGCACCCTGGTGCCCAGCGAGGCCACCCTGGAGATGGTCCGCAACCTCAGCGAGCCGGTGACGGTGACGCTGTTCTTCCCCCCCGCCAACGACGTCGCGCGCACCGTCGAGCCGTACTTCGACACCCTCGCAGGGGCGTCGGACCAGCTCTCGGTGCAGCTCGTCGACCGGGACATGCGCCCCCAGCTCGCCAAGGACATGCGCGCCCGCAAGAACGGCACCGTGGTCGTCAGCCGGGGTGAGAGCCACGAGTCGATCCAGCTCGCGCTGGAGAGCGGCAAGGCGCGCGGCAAGATCAAGAAGCTCGACGGGGACCTGCAGAAGAAGCTCGGCAAGGTCACGCGGGACCAGAAGATGGCCTACTTCGTCACCGGCCACGGCGAGCGCTCGACCAGCCCCCGGGCCGACGATCTCCCCGGGCTGAAGGTCACCAAGCAGCTGCTCGAGCAGATGAACTTCAAGGTGAAGAAGCTCGGACCTCGCGACGGACTCGGCAACCAGGTGCCGGACGACGCCACCGTGGTGTTCCTCGTCGGCCCCCAGTACCCGATGCTGGAGCCGGAGCTCGCCTCCCTGGTCTCCTACGTGCAGGGCGGCGGGGCCCTGTTCGTCCTGGTCGACCCGGTGACCGACCAGCCGCCCGAGCTCGACCTGCTGCTCGAGGCGCTCGGCGTCCAGGTCGACTCCCGGGTGCTGACCCACGACCGCAAGTTCTTCCCGGTGCGAGGCGGCCTCAGCGACCGCCAGTTCCTGATGACGACGCGCTTCTCCAGCCACGACAGCACCACGATCCTGGCGCGCATCAGCTCCCAGGTGGCGGTGTTCCTGGACGCCACGGGGTCCCTCTCCAAGCGCGAGGGGCTGGCCGCCGCGTCCGACGGCGGCCCGGACGTGCAGTTCACGGTCCGCTCGGTCGCGGGCACCTGGGGGGAGGTCGACGGCGACCTCGAGTTCGACAAGGACGCCGAGAAGAAGGACGTCTACTCCCTCGTCGCCGCCGTCCAGCTCCCCGGGGGTGACGACGGCGCCAAGGGCGGCCGGGCCATCGTGGGCGCCGACGCGGACCTCGCGGGCGACCTGATCATGGCGCGGAGCAAGGGCAACCAGCAGTGGTTCCACGACGCGGTGCGCTGGCTGGAGGACGACATCGTGCTGATCGGCGAGGTGGCCGACATCGAGGACACGCCCATCCAGCACTCGGCCGAGGGCGAGGCCCTGTGGTTCTGGCTCACGACCCTGGGCTTCCCGCTGCTCATCGGGTTCGGCGGCTGGGGCGCGCGGCGCATCCGGCGGGGAGATGACGCATGAAGACCGTCGAAGTCTGGATCTACGGGGCGCTCCTCGCGATCAGCGTCGCGCTGGCGTGGGGCACCTGGAAGGACGAGGAGCCCGCGAGCAAGGGCGACGTGGTGTTGTTCGACCCCGGCCCCGACGGGGTCGTGAAGGTGGAGTGGGACGGCGAACGGAACGCCGCCACGCTGGAGGTGTCGGGCAGCGGTGACGACGCCGACGTCTGGGTGACCGCCGGCCGCAAGAAGCGGATCGTCGTCGAGAAGGAGGGGGACGACGACGACAGCGCCCCCGCCGCCGCCGACGCGGAGGCCGAGACGGTCGTCGAGGACAAGCCGGAGGTGGAGCGGACCTACGGGCCGCCGGACTTCCTGGCGTTCCCGGGCAGCCAGCAGGCGATCAACCTGGTCGGCCAGTACTCGCCCTTCAAGGCGCTGCGGAAGTTCGATCAGCTGACCGACGAGGACCTCGCCGCGATGGGGCTCGCCGAGCCGAAGGGGCGCCTCGTCCTGCAGGGCTCGGGCGACAGGGCCATCGAGCTGGAGGTGGGCGACAAGGCCTACGGCAGCAGCGACACCTACGTGCGCCCGGTGGGCGGCTCCAGCGTCTACCTGGTGTCGAGCAAGGACCTGGGCCCCCTGCGCAGCGCCAGCAGCTCGCTCCGCGACCGTGATCCGCTGGGCTTCGAGCCGACCGCCACGGCCGCCGCGACCGTGACCGCCGGCGCCGGCCAGCAGGTCGCCGTCAAGCACGAGGGGCGCCACGACAAGGACAACTCGTACTGGCTCCCGACCGACTCCGAGGAGCGGGACGCGGTGATCGACGGCCTCATGAAGGCGGTCCTCGGGCTGAAGGTGGCCGCCTACCTCAAGGACGAGGACCAGCCGGCGGAGCCGACGCTGGAGCCGGTCATCAGCGTCGTCTTCACCGACGAGGCGGGGCAGTCGATGGGCCAGCTCGAGGTGGCGCGCACGATCGACGACCGCAGGTCCCGGGACGACGACGTCGTCTACCGGTACTTCGCCCGGAGCCACCGCCTGCGCGGCAGCTGGGCGAACGTGAGCCGGAGCTCAGCCGAAGAGGTCAGCGACGCCCTGGAGGGCGTGCTCTCCCGCTAGCGGCAGCAGCTGCCGCCCGGGTCCGGGGCGAAGCCCGAGCCCGACTCGCGGCGGCTCAGCGACGTGTCTCGCCGGGGCCGGGGCAGGATGCCCAGCTCGACCAGCTCGTCGCGGAAGCCGTACCGCAGGCTCGTCGTCGCGATGGGGTTGGGGTCGAGGTCGAACGCGACCCACTCGACGCTGTGGCGCGTCCGGCGACCGGTGCCGGTGGCGGCCCGCTCGGACTTCTTCTCGCGGCGGGAGCGATCCTCGGACCAGTAGCCAGAGTCGTCGGCGTCGGCCCCGGCGGAGCTGCGGGAGCTGGCCGAGCCACCCGACCGCTCGGCGGGCGCTTCGGCCTCGGCGAGGGGGGCGGACTCTTCGCCCCGGTCGCGGCCGCGGGGCTCGCTGGAGCGAGGGGACTGGCGGCGCGGCGTGCCGCCGGAGTCACCCAGGGCGCCGTCCCAGTCCCAGGTGTCACCGCTGGTGTAGGGCGCCGGGTCGTCGCAGCAAGGGGTCTGCTCGCCGTAGAAGACGGCGGAGATGTTGCCCAGGTTGCGGGTCTCGCCGAGCCACGCCCCGTAGGAGCTCTCTTCGCTCGTGAAGACGAACTGGCGGGCGTGGTCGGGGCCGACCTGCCAGCCGGTGATCGTCACCTGTTCCCACGGGCCGAGCACCCACTTGGTCGCCTCGCGGGCGGTCGTGTGCTTCGCGTCGATGGTGTTGAGCCCGTCGACGGAGAGCGCGACGGCGACGCGTCCCGGCGTGTCGTTGGACAGCCGGATCGCGTACTCCTTGCCCTTGTAGGCCTGGATGTAGGTCTTGCGTCGGCCGTCGTACTCGCGGGCCACCCGGCCGTCGACGATGATCTCCATCCGGACGCCGTTGGCGCCCGCCGCGACCGCTTCGGTCGGGCCGACGCCCGTGCCTGGGGTGATGAGGGGGAGCGTCGCGATGGCGGCGAGGGCGAGCAGAGAAGAGAGACGCATGGAGAACTCCGGCCAGGGTGGTTCGTCGACGCTGGGTCGGACACCGCCGTGGGACCGAGGTTCCCGGAAACTGGAGCGAGCAGCGCACGCGGGGGCGCGCGGGCTCAGCGCACGCGCGAGAGCGACCGCACGACGAGGTCGTCCTCGACCCCGGCTCCAGCGATCACCACCCGGTCGCGGCCGGCCCGCTTGGCCGCGTACATCGCCTCGTCGGCGACCTTCAGGAGCGACTCCAGGTCATCGGCGTAGAGGCTGTCGGCGATCCCGAAGCTCGCGGTGAACGTCGGCACGCCCGCCCGCGCGATGTCGTCGACCAGCGCGGTCCGCACCCGCTCCATCGCGGCCGCGGCCTGGGAGGAGTCCGCCAGGGGCAGGGCGACGACGAACTCCTCACCTCCCATGCGGGCCACGACGTCGTCGGGCCGGCAACAGCGAGCGAGGGTGCGGGCGAACGTCTTGAGCGCCCGGTCGCCGGCGGCGTGGGAGTGGGTGTCGTTGAGCTCCTTGAAGTGGTCGAGATCGGCCATGACGACGGCGTAGGAGCGACCGTCCTCGAGCCATCCACCGACCTTGTCCTCCAGGCTGCGCCGGTTGCACAGGCCGGTCAGCGGGTCGGTCGTCGCGGCCAGCGCCGACGCCTTCATCGCCCGGAGCATGCCCAGCCGGGCCCCCGCCTGGGCCGCGATCACCTCCAGGGACGGGACCGCCCCGCTCGGCGGGGACGCTACCGGCCCGGTCGCCCGCAGCACGCCGACGTTCCGGCCCGCCGCGCTCACGGGCAGGCACACCGCCGCGTGCGCCCCCCGATCCCCGTCCGACATCCGGGGACAGGCCTCCATCAGCCGGCTGTCGTCGAACTGCAGGCGCCGCCCGTGGCGCGCCGCGGGGCATCGTCGGGGGCTGCCCACGTCGCAGGCATGCAGGGTCCCCTCCTCGGACTCGCAGGCGGCCGCCTGCCGGAGGTGCGCGTTGGAGGAGTCGGCCAGCAGGAGTTCGGCGGGGCCTCCGCCCGCGGCCTCGCAGATCGCGCGCCTCAGCACCGCGATCGCCTCTCCCTCGGTCTCCGCCATGTCGAGGGCGCGATACAGGCGGCCGTCCAACTCGCGCCGGGCGATCTCCTGGCCGAGCGCGTGATGCTCGGCCTCGACGGCTCGCTGCTCGGTCCGTAGACGTTGTACGAGCGGGCGGACGAGGAGCAGGTACGCCGGCGCCGGCAGCAGCGCCACCAGCACGGCAGCGTCGGCGAGCGCAGCCCCCATGCCGGTCAGGGCGGGCCAGAAGTGGTCCACGACCAGCATCGCCACCACCTCGGCGGCGAACACGAGGCACAAGAGCAACGCGAACCGGCGGGGGATGGAGTCCACCACCGGGGCGGACGGAGGCCCGTCGAGATCTCCGGACGAGGGGGGGCGCGACGCGGGGGCCATCGCTCACCTCATCGGCCGGGCGGGGCCCGGCTTGAGGTCAGCGCGCTCGCGCTTCGAGCCAGTCCGCGATGACGGCGAACACCTCGTCCTCGGCCCAGTCCCCGAGCACGAGGTCCCCGTGGCCGTAGTCGTGGCGGGTCCCCCACCCGACCCCGAACACCCGGTAGGTCTTGTCCGACGAACCGAGGGCGTCGTACCCGGCCCGCACCGCCCAGGGCGGCGAGACGTGATCGATGCGACCGGCGAGCACCAGCGCCGGCGCGGTCACCCCGACGAGGCCGGCGGTGTAGTTGGTGCTGCCGTCGGCGCTGACGATCTGGCCCGAGCTGATCCAGCGGCCGTACTGCTCGAGCATCGGTCGCCCCACGTTCTCGGTGCCGTCGGCAGCGAAGGTCAGCATCAGTCGGTGGTCGACGTTGTCGGCGTTGATGATCGTGTGGAGCAGCGCCCCGTCCGGCGAGAAGTCGATCGACGGCCTGAGCATGCGGGCGAGCGCGCGGATGGGCACCTGGCCGGAGCGCGCCCGGGGCAGCTTGTGGCTGTTGCGGGCGACCCGGTTGCTGAACGGCCAGCCGCCGGGGCTACCCAGCGTGACGATGCCCGCGATGGCGTCCCGGCTGTCCCCTTGCAGGGTGATGTAGCCGAGCACGCCCCCCAGGCTGTGGCCGATCCACCAGACCTGGTCCCGGCGGGTCTCCACCCGCACCTTGGCGAGCACCGCCGGTACGTCGTGAGCCGCGATGTCGTCCACGCTCCAGTCACCCGACCGCCAGGTCGCGCCGTCGGGCGCCCGGCTGCTGCGGTCGCCCCGGTACTCGGGGATCCAGACGTCGAACCCCCGCTCGGACAGGTAGCGGGCGAGGTCGCTCCCTTCGGCCATGAAGCTGTGACGGTTGACCCCCGTCCCGTGCCAGAGCACCACCGGCGTGCCGTACACCGCGGAGCCGGCGGCGGCGGTCGCCGGGGGCACCCGGAACAGCGCCAGCTCCCAGCCGTCGGACGTCGTCACCGACGTGGCGTAGTGGTCCAGGCGCTCGGGGTGGCGCACCGGGGTCGCCACGCAGGCGCCCAGGACCAGGCAGAAGCAGGTGACGGCCAGGAGGGACCTCACGGCAGCTTGTACCTCCCCTGGATCCAGGCGCTGATCATCCCGTCCACGTCGCGAGCGGAGTGCCGGGACAGGAGCATGCCGAGGTGGCCGTACTCCTCCTTGTCGCCGTCGCTCCGGCTGAGCAGGTGAAACCGGGCGCCGACGTCGCTGCCCAGGCGGTCCATCGCGGGCAGCACGTCCTCCGGGGGCGCCATGGCGTCGCTCGCCCCGGCGACGAGCAGCGCCGGCCCGGTCACCGACTCGTAGCCTCGGCTGTAGTCGGTCCAGCCCTCCGAGTCGGTCATGCGGCCGGTCTCGAACCAGCGGCCGATGTCCTCGAGCACCGCCGACGCCGGCTCGCGGCTCAGCCGCTCACGCCAGAACGCCTCGACCACCCCGGCCGGGTCTCCGCCGTCGTCGCCCAGGTGAGCGGGGGCCGAGCTGGGGCGGTTGCCGAGCGCCGGGCGCAGGCCCGAGAAGAGCAGCGCCGCCAGCTGCTGGGGCAGCGGCCGCTCCCCTGCCCTCCAGGCGTCGAGCCAGCCGCGCAGGAGCGGTGACGGGTCGCGGTAGTCGAACCGCGTGCCGAGGGCCACCCAGCGGGCCGCCACGGTGCGCACGCTCGCCCGCGCCGACGCCGCGATGGGGAGGAGGCCGCACAGGCCGTGGCCGATCCAGGTCACCTCGCCCCCCTGGGCGGCCAGCTGGTCGATCATCCCCGGGTACACCTCCCGCGCCACGCCGTCGAAGCCGGCCACCCGCGCGGCCGTGGACGACCACGGGTCGACGAGCACCACCCGGTACTGACTGCCGGACGCCAGCCGGCCGGCCAGTCCTTCGCCGTCGCGCGCCGTGAACACCCGCGGGTATTCGCCGATGTCGGGGCACAGAGCGATGACGTCGGCGTCCGGCGGCGCGGGGATGCCGCGGACGATCGGCACGGGATCGGGCCAGCCGTCCGCCGACCAGCCCGATCCGGGGATCGACAGCGCGCACGCGACGACGAAGATCAGCGCTCGCGTCGTCCATTCGTGGCCCATCGATGGTCCTTCCGTGGTATGAATCCTGGACCGCGCCCTGGCCCGGCCGGTGCCACATCCGAAGATGCAGCAATCGTTGTTCACTTCCCGGTCCGACGGGGAGGTCAGCGGGAACACTCCAGCGCCCCCGCCGGAGCCCGTCGCGCCCCCACCGGAGCCACCGACCGAGCCCCCACCCGACGGCGGCGACCCGCCCGATGGGGAGCGATCCGTCTCGCTCCTGAAGGCGGCTCGTGAACGGTACTTGAACTACGCGCTGTCCGTCATCACCTCGCGGGCACTTCCCGACGTACGGGACGGTCTGAAGCCGGTGCAGCGTCGGATCGTCTACGTCATGTACTCGAACCTGCGGCTCCTCCACACGGCTCGTTTTCGCAAGTCGGCGAAGGTGGTGGGCGACGTGATGGGCACCTATCACCCCCACGGTGACCAGTCGATCTACGACGCCATGGTGCGGCTCGCCCAGCCCTTCTCGCTGCGGTACCCGCTGGTCGAGGGGCACGGCAACTTCGGCTCGCTGGACGGCGACTCCGCGGCGGCGATGCGCTACACGGAGGCCCGGCTGCAGGCGCTGGCGAGCGAGCTCGCTCGGGAGATCGGCAGCGAGACGGTCCCCTTCCGGCCCAACTACGACGGCACGACCCAGGAGCCGGTCGTGCTGCCGTCGCGGATCCCGAACCTGCTCGTCAACGGGGTCCAGGGCATCGCGGTCGGCATGGCGACGTCCATCCCGCCGCACAACCTGCGGGAGGTCTGCCGAGCGGTGGTCGCGCTGATCGACGACCCCGAGGCCGACCTGGCCTGGCTGATGGAGCACGTCGAGGGGCCGGACTTCCCCAACGGCGGCGAGATCCTCAACAGCCGCGACGAGCTGGAGCACATCTACCGCACGGGCCGCGGACCGATTCGCCTGCGCGCCACCTGGAAGGTCGAGAAGCACAGCCGCCGCCGCTGGATCATCATCGACTCGGTCCCCTACGGTCAGAACAAGGCGAACCTGGTCCAGGCCATCGGGGAGCTGATCGCGACCGGGAAGCTGCCCCAGCTGACCGACGTTCGGGACGAGAGCACCGACGACATCCGCATCGTCTGCGAGCTCAAGCGGGGCGCCAACGACGTCGACGTGATGGCGTTCCTCTTCAAGCACACCAACCTGCGAATCAACTTCCACGTCAACATGACGGTGCTGCTCCCGACGGAGAACGAGCAGGTCGGCACGCCGGCGCAGGTCGGCCTCGTGGAGGTGCTCCGCCAGTTCGCGGACTTCCGCCTGAAGGTGACCCGGCGGCGGTTCGAGTACCAGCTCCGCAAGCTCGAGCGGCGGATCCACATCCTCCGCGGCTTCGCGATCCTCTTCGACGCCCTGGACGAGGCGATCCAGCTCATCCGGGCGAGTGACGGCAAGGCCGACGCGGCGCGACGGCTGATGGCCCGCTTCGCCCTCGACGCGGTGCAGACCGACGCGATCCTGGAGCTGAAGCTCTACCGGCTCGCCAAGCTCGAGATCGACGCGGTCCTCGAGGAGCTGGCCCAGCTCGAGGAGGAGGCCGAGCGCATCCGAGCGATCCTGGCGTCCGAAGAGGCGCTGTGGGGCGTCGTGCGGTCCGAGCTCCTGGAGGTGGCGGAGGAGCACGGCGACGACCGCCGCACCCTCGTCGGCACGGGCGCGACCGAGCTGGAGTTCGACGCCAACCGCTACATCGTGGAGAAGAACACCTGGGTGATCGTCACCCGGGAAGGCTGGATCAAGCGCCAGAAGGGCTTCACGGACGTCGGCACCATCCGCGTCCGCGAGGGCGACGAGATCGGCACGGTCATCCGCTGCAGCACCCGCAGCTCCATCGCGCTCTTCAGCACCCACGGCAAGTGCTACGTCACCCTCGCCGACGACCTGACCCAGACCTCCGGCTACGGCGACCCGATCCAGAAGCACTTCCGGCTGGCCGACGGGGAGCGGATCGTCTCGGTGGTCTCGATGGACCCGCGGAACCTGCCGGCCTATCGACCCGTCATCGAGGACGACGTCGAGCCCGACGAAGAGGACACCCTGCGGGACGACGCCGACGCCGAGGGGGGCGAGGACCCGGCCGGCGCGCCGGCCGACGACGCCCCCACCGAGCCGGACGCCCCCTCGGAGGACATCGGCCCGATCGCCGTCGCCGTGAGTCGTCACGGCAAGGGCCTCATGCTGCAGCTCGCCAACCACGCCGAGCCGTCGACCCGCAGCGGACGCAAGTTCATGTCCGTGAGCCTCAGCAAGGGCGACGGCGTCGTCGGGGTCCTGCCGCTCACGGCGCCGGACACCAAGCTGGGCCTCGCCACCGCCAAGGGGCGCGTCATCCTCTTCATGGCGGAGCAGCTCAAGCTCCTGCGGGGCACCGGCAAGGGGGTCAACGCCATCCGCATCGCGAAGGGCGACCACGTCCTCGACTTCGGCCTGCTCACGCGCCCGTCGCACGCCCTCGTCGTGCAGACCAACCGAGGACGGGACGTCCGGGTGTGGGAGCGCAAGTTCCGGCTGACCAACCGCGGCGGCAAGGGCGCCGAGGTGATCAAGCTGGGCAGCCTGGTCGCGCTCGGCCGCCCGCCGGTGGTCATCGACCCGTTCGCGGGCGAGGAGCCGGAGGCGGAGCTGAGCGACGAGGAGATCGACGCCGAGCTGGGAGACGACAGCGAACCGGAGAGCACCGACGATGGCGCCGGCTGACAACTACAGCGCCAAGGACATCGTCGCGCTGGAGGGCCTGGAGCCGGTCCGGCTGCGCCCCGGCATGTACATCGGCGGCGTCGGCAAGGCGGGCCTGCATCACCTGCTGTGGGAGCTGGTCGACAACTCGGTCGACGAGGCGATCAACGGGTTCGCGACCGGCATCACGGTCACGATCCACGCCGACGCCTGCTCGGCGACGGTGGCGGACAACGGACGGGGCATCCCCGTCGACATGCACCCGAAGCTGGGCAAGTCCGCGCTGGAGGTGATCCTCACGCACCTGCACGCGGGCGGGAAGTTCGAAGGGAAGATCTACGAGACCAGCGGCGGCCTGCACGGCGTCGGCGCCTCGGTGGTCAACGCGCTCGCCAGCTCCCTGGTCGCGACGGTCAAGCGCGGCGGCCGACGGTGGGAGCAGCAGTACGAGCGCGGCCGCCCGCTCGCCCCGGTGCAGGACGTCGGCCCGGCCCGGGGCAGCGGCACCAAGGTGTTCTTCTCCCCCGACCCGGAGATCTTCCCCAAGACGAAGTTCGACCCGGACCTGGTCGCCCGGCGCCTGGACACGAAGGCCTACCTGAACGCCGGCCTCAAGATCGTCTTCAAGGACGAGGCGGATCCCTCCCGCAACGACACCTTCTTCCACGAAGGCGGGGTCGCCGACCTCATCAAGTCCCGCATCGAGGAGACCGGCGCGATCCGGGTCTGCGACGACTACTTCGTCATCCGCAAGGAAGAGGCCGGCTTCAAGATCGAGGCGGCGCTGTGCTGGACCGAGACGCCCAAGGAGATGGTGACGTCGTTCGTCAACACCATCCCCACCGCCGAAGGCGGCACCCACGAGATCGGGTTCCGCGACGCCGTGGTGAAGTCGGTCCGGGCGTACATGGACGCGCACGAGCTGCAGCCCCGCGGCGTCTCCATCGGCGCCGAGGACATCCGCGAGGGGCTGGTCGCGGTGGTGTCGACCTTCGTGCCCGACCCCCAGTTCCAGGGCCAGACGAAGGACAAGCTCAACAACCCCGAGGTGCGGGCGATCGTCGACCAGCTGGTCCGCGGCGACCTCGAGCAGTGGTTCCACCGGAACACCACCGTGGGCGACGCGGTCGCGCTGCGGGTGGTCCAGTCGGCCCGCGCCCGGGCCGCCTCCCGCGCTGCCGCCAAGCAGGTGCGGCGCAAGGCGTCGGTGAGTCACCGGCTCAACCTGCCCGGCAAGCTCGCCGACTGCGCCTCGACGGACCCCGAGGAGTCCGAGCTGTTCATCGTCGAGGGCGACTCCGCCGGCGGCTCCGCCAAGCAGGGCCGGGATCGCCGCACCCAGGCTGTGCTGCCGCTGCGGGGCAAGGTGTTGAACACGGAGACGGCGACGCTCGCCAAGGTGCTGGGCAACAAGGAGCTGGGCGACATCGTCAAGGCGCTGGGCTGCGGCATGGGCGCCGACTTCGACGTGAGCCGGCTGCGCTACCAGCGGATCGTGTTGCTGATGGACGCCGACTCGGACGGCCACCACATCACCACGCTCCTGCTCACGTTCCTGTACCGCCACCTCGGCGAGCTGATCGACCAGGGGTTCATCTACCTGGCGCGGCCGCCGCTGTACCGCGTGCAGGTCGGCAAGGAGACCTGGTGGGCGTTCGACGACTCCCACAAGGAGGAGATCATCGGCGGCCTGCGCAAGAACGCCCGGCCCGAGATCACGCGGTTCAAGGGCCTGGGCGAGATGATGCCCAAGACGCTGTACCGGACCACGATGGACCCGGCGCGGCGGACGCTCCTGAAGGTGATCATCCCCGACGGTGAGAAGCTCGCCACCGACCGGGTGATGAGCGACCTGATGGGCAAGGACCCGCAGCGCCGGTTCGAGTTCATCATGAGCAGCGCGGAGCAGGTCGAAGCGTTGGATGTATGAGATCCTCGGCGCGATGCGCCTGCTGCTCCCGGTCCTGCTCGTCGCGCTCGTCGCGCCCCTGACGGGCTGCCCCACCGACGACGGCGGCGGCTTCGCGGCGCCCACCCCCACGCCCGCGCCGATCGACCCGGCGACCCTGTGCGAGATCCCCGGGGAGACCCGGTGCGACGGCCTCGACCACCAGGTCTGCGTCGAGGGCCGCTGGTTCACCCAGGAGGAGTGTGGCCCCCCCACGCCGCAATGCGATCCCGTGGGCGGATGCGCGGCGTGCGTGCCGGAGTCGCGATTCTGCGTCGGTGACGACGAGGCGTGGCTGTGCGGCGAGGACGGCACGACCGCGGATCTGCTCGATGAGTGCGGCACCGGCGAGACGTGCGTGGCCGGCAACTGCTGGTCGGCGTGCGACCTCGCGGAGACCACCAACAGCTACCTCGGCTGTCGCTTCCTCGCCGTGCCGACGGCCAACATCCTGGCCCCCGAATTCAACTCGGACTTCGCGGTGGTGATCGCCAACGCCTCGGACGACCCGGCCGAGGTGACGGTGCGGCTCGGCGCCGGCACGGTGGCGAGCGAGGTGGTGCCCCCCGGGGAGACGGTCGCGGTCCAGCTCGACCTGCTGCCCGCGCTCCAGGACGGCGCCTTCTCCCGCCGGGTCTCCGGCGGCGCCTACGAGGTGACGACGTCGGTGCCGGTCGCGGCCTACCAGTACAACCCGCTGCACTTCGAGGTGGACGGCATCTTCTCGTACACCAACGACGCGAGCCTGCTGCTCCCCGAGCACGTGCTGACGGGCAACTACCGTGTCAGCACCTGGCCGACGTGGGCCATCGGCGAGTTCCCGGGGGCGTCCCAGTGGCTGCCCGGGCTGGTCGCCATCGCGGCCACGGAGGACTCGACGCTGGTGACGATCACCACCACCGCGCGCACCTCCGGGGGAGACCTCCCGGCGATGGACGTGGGGGACGAGACGGTCGTCTCCCTGGACCGCGGAGACGTGCTGCAGCTGCTCGCCGAGGTCCCGGCGGCCTCCCTGACGACCAACACCTGCGCGGAGCGGGACGGCGACCAGGGCACCAACGACGACGGCACCCAGTCGTGCCTGGACCGGACGCTGGGGGACCTCACCGGCACCCTGATCTCGGCCGACCGCCCCCTGGCCGGTTTCGCGGGCCACGTCTGCACCTTCGTTCCGTTCGACCGCTACGCGTGCGACCACCTCGAGGAGATGATGTTCCCCCTGGAGACGTGGGGCCGCCAAGCGGTGATGACCGCAGTGCACCGCCCGGGAGCAGCGGGTGACCTGCTCGCCCCGACGATGTACCGGGTGGTCAGCGCCGCGGACGACAACCTCGTCACCTTCACGCCCGACGTCTCTCCCCCGGTCACCCTCGACGCCGGCGAGATGGCCGAGTTCCTGGGCGAGGGGGACTTCCTGGTCGACGGCTCCGGCCCGCTGCTGGTGACCCAGACGATGCTCGGGGAGAACGCGCTGAACTCCAACTCCGGCGACCCCGCCCTCGGCTCCGGGATCCCCGTCGGCCAGTGGCGCGACGAGTACGATTTCCTCGTGCCGGAGACCTACTCGAGCAACTGGCTCAACATGGTCGCCCCGGCGGGCACGCGGGTGTTCCTGGACGGCGTCGAGATCGACTCCTGGGTCGGCATCGAGTCGACGGAGTTCGAGGTCGCGAGGCTCGCGGTGGAGGCCGGGGCCCACACCGTCGAGAGCGTCGGGGACGTCGGCTTCGCCATCACGTCCTACGGCTACGCCGCCTACACCAGCTACCTGCACCCGGGTGGCATGAACTTCCTGCGGTAGCGTGATCACGTGAGGGGTCGTTGGCGGGGACCGGACCGTCGAGCAGCGGCGGTGATGGGAGGCGTGGTGTCGCTGCACCTCGCGCTCGCTCTCCTGTGGATCCTGGGCCAGGAGACGCCGACGGGCGGCCGCGACGAGTTCTTCATCGTCGAGGTGGCGACCGAGCTGGCCTACAAGATCCGCTCCGGGGCCGGCTGGGATGAGCTGCGCTTCGGCCTGCTCGACACCTACTACCCTCCCCTGACCCGCGCGCCGGGCATCGCGGCGCTGATCGTGGGCGGCGGCTACGACCTGATGATCGTCGCCCAGTGGCTGCTGTGGCTGCCGGGCCTGCTCGTCGCGACCTGGGCGATCGGGCTGCGGATCAGCGGACGGGTCGGCGCGGCGGCCGGAGTCTGCGTCGTCATCGCGTCGCCGGCCATCGTCGATTGCCTGCACCGGTTCGAGACCAACCTCGGCGCGACGGCGGCGACGGCGGCGCTGCTCGCGGTGTGGCTCCACTCCGACGACTTCCGCGATCGGCGCATGACCCTCCTGTTCGGTCTCGTGGCCGGCGTGGGGCTGATGTCGGACCGGCTCGGCGCGGTGCCGTTCGCGGTCCCGCTGGTCGTCATCTCGCTGGTCCGGACCCGCGGCAAGGGCGTCGGTCGCAACCTGGGGCTCGCCGCGTTCGCCACGCTGGTGGTCTGCGGTTGGTGGTACGCCGACTTCCTCCAGCGCTTCTGGCACGAGCTGATCCCACAGTTCCTGTCCGGCGAGATCGAGGCCCAGGGCACCCTGGTCGAGGAGCGCCCGCCGTTCCTGCTGTTCTGGCTGCACTACCTGGTGCTGTGGCCGGACTCCCAGTTCGGCCTGGTGGGCGGCCTCGTCGGGTTGGGCGCCCTGGGCTGGGCGGTCCGGGCGGCGCGGGAGCGGAGGGACGTTCGGGACGTCCTGATCTTCGTCGCGTTCGGCCTGCTGCTCTTCACCCTGACGCCCAAGCGGCAGGTCTACTACACGATGCCGCTGCTCCCCGCGGTCGCTGCGCTCATGGGCGGCATGCTGGCCGACCTGCGGCTGCGGAACGAGCGGGCTGGCACCGTCGCCGCGGTCTCCCTCGTCGCCTTGATGACGTTGCCGTCGGTGACCACGTCACGACCGGAGCTGATCGAGCTCAACCCTGGCGTGGGGGCGTGGCTGATCACCGGCCAGTCGCCGATCCCCGAGCCCTGGATCGGCCACCGCTATCCGATCGGGTGGGCGCCCGTCGACTCCGGCCTGCGACTCGACGAGGCGTTCGAGGAGCTCGAAGCAGAGGGCCTGGAGCCGGACGACCGGGTGCTCGTGTTCGCGTACGAGACGATGGTGACCGAGAGCTTCCTGGTCAGCCTGGGGCGCATCTCGCGTCGCAGCCACGTCGTCGCGGGGGCCAGTCGACACCCTGAGACATTGCTCGAAGGTTCGCCCCCCAAGGCCCTGATCGTGGCCCATCGAGACGGCATCGGCTGGCCGTCTCGGGAAGAGGTGATCCAGGTGTACGAAGAGTTCGCGGGCTTCGACGAGGACTACCGCCCCGCCATCGAGGCGATGGCGGACCTCAGCACCTCGGCGAGAGCGATTGCCCGCCGGGACCTGTTCGGCGGTGAGCACCTGACCGTCTGGTACCTGGGCGACTGAGGTCGCCGAACGGGTACTATTCGCCGATTCCAGGAGAGACCCTGATGAAGCGCTTCCTGCCCCTCGCCCTGCTGCCGCTGCTGCTGTTGACCGGTTGTCCCGAGGACGTCCCCAACGTCGAGTGCACCTGGATGCTCCCAGGCCCCGACATCGACCGGCTCGCCAGCGCCGAGGGCGTCACCCTGCGGGTCAACGTCGCGGGGGTCTACACCGACGCCGAGCTGCCGGCGGTGCACTTCTTCAGTGACGTCGACGGCAAGCTCCTGGAGTCGGGGATCCTGATCGCGGACGCCGGCTGCGCCGACGGCTGCCCCGCGGGCGATCGCTACGAGGGCACGCTGAGCCCCGGGAGCCATACGCTCAGCGGCCAGGCCCTGACGCCCCTGGGCACGGTCGCGTGCGAGGCGAGCAAGACGCTGACGGTCAATTCGCCGCCGTCGATCTCGGACGTGGTGTTCTCGCCCGTCGCCCCCAACACGGGCGACGACATCAGCTACGAAGCGACCTCGTCGGACGCCGACGGCGACACGGTCACGGTGTCCGCCAGCTGGACCGGCCCCGACGGTCAGGAGCTGGTCGGGGAGACCCTGACGAGCCTGAACACCGCCGCGGGCGAGACCTGGACGCTCAGCGTGGTGCCCCGGGACGGCCTGGACGTGGGCGAGGCGTTCACCGCCGAGCTGGTCATCGCGAACACCCCTCCGGCCGCGCCGCTGGTGAGCATCTCGCCCGACCCGGGACGGGTCGACGCGCAGCTGCGTTGCGACGTGACGAACCTGGACGATCTCGATCCCGACGGCGACGACCTGAGCGTCAGCTGGAGCTGGACCGTCGACGGCGGGGACGCCGGGGTCGACGCCGCGGTGGTCACGCCCGACGCGACGGCCGCCGGCGAAGAGTGGGTCTGCGCGGCGGTGATCGACGACGGCACCGACAGCAGCGACCCGGGCACCGCGTCGACCACCATCGTCTCGGACATCTCGCCGCCGGCCAGCGGCCTGCTGGAGAACGAGGCGACCATCTCGGGCATCCGCGGCCTGCAGTACACCGGCGACGCCAACACGGTCGGCTACCCCGGCGACGTCGACGGCGACGGGCTCGCCGACTTCGTGCTCACGGTGAACGACGAGGTCTGCGACATCTTCTGCGACGGCGTCGGCCACGCCTACCTGTTCCTGGGCTCCAACGTGGGGCCGACCAGCCTGGACGACGCGGACGCGGACTTCCTCGGCCCCAGCGGCTTCGACATGCACGGCCCCTGGCGCGCGGGCGACCTCAACGGCGACGGCATCGACGACCTGGTGTTCCCCCACGCGAGCGCGACCCAGCCGACCCAGTCGGGCGGCAGCGGCGTGTACGTGCTGTTCGGGACGAGCGAGGGGTTCAGCGGGGAGATCGACCTGGACGACGAGGCGTCGGGGGCGGTCCGGATCAAGAACCACGAAGGCGAGCAGTTGGCGACGGGGCCCTGCCCCGTCGGGGACCTCGACGGCGACGGCTTCGCCGAGCTCGCGCTGACCGCGCCGGGCTCCGAGAACGGCTCGGGGCGGCTGTACGTCGTGTACGGACACCCGGGCACCTGGCTCAGCGGCCTGGAGGTCAACGACCTCATCCCGTCGTTCCGCATCACCGGAGCCGGCTCCGGGCAGGTCATGGGGCACGCGTGCGCCGGCCCGCTGGACATCGACGGCAACGGCAACCCGGACATCGTGGTCAGCGCCATCGGGGCGGCCGCCCAGGGGCAGGGCCGCGTGATGGTCTACTACATGGACGACGACCGGCTCAGCGGCGAGTTCACGTCGGCCACGGCGGACGTGATCATCGACGGCGACCCGTCCAGCCCCGGCGGGTTCGGCGGCGCGCTGACGGCCCTGGGTGACCACGACGGCGACGGCCTGGACGACTTCGCGATCTTCGAGTGGGGCCCGGAGCTGAGCAACCCCGACCCGCCGCCAAGCGACATCCAGGCCGGCACCGTCTGGATCGTGTCCCCGGGCCACGAGGACTTCGCCTCGGCGATGACCTACGACCTGCTCCCCTACTCCATCGACGGGGCCGGCAACCTGGGCTTCTGCGGCCACCCTGGCTCCGCCGACCTGGACGGCGACGGCCTGGGCGACCTCGTGTGCGGAGACACGCGCCCCCAGGAGGCGGACGACCTCGGCGAGCTGGCGTCGGTGCGGGTGTTCCTCGGCTCCTGGGAGGGCCTGGCGGCCAACCGGGACCGGGACGACGCGGACGTCGTGCTCAGCTCCCCGGTGCCCGACCACCTGGCCGGCATCTCCGTCGTCGGGCTCCCCGACCGGGACGGCAACCTGGTCGACGAGGTGCTGATCGGCGCCCCCGGGCGCGACGGCCCCAACACCGACTCCGGCGCCGCGTACCTGGTCGACCTCTCGGACTGAGGACCGCGTGGCGGACGCCGAGCCCCGCTCGAAGCCGACCTGGAAGCGTCGGTTCGCCTTCGTCGCGTGGACGGCGGTGGCCACGGTGGTTCTGCTCGAGGTCGTGCTCCAGGTCGGGGCGTTGTTCTTCCGCGGCGCGCCGGTTGACCTGGGCGAGGACGTCGACCCGGACGCGGTCCGGGTGCTCGCGGTCGGCGACTCGTGGGTCGCGGGGGCCGAGGCGCCCGAGGGACAGGGCTTCGTCGACCACCTGGGCCGGGAGCTCGGCGGGCTGGCGGACGGTCGAGACGTGCAGCTCTTCAACCTGGGCCGCACGGGGGCCAACTCGGCCCACGTCGCGCTCACGGTCCTGGACGAGGCGCCGCGGATTCGGCCATCGCTCATCGTCGTGCTCGTCGGCCAGAACAACGCGTCGAACTTCTACCGCGTGGCGGAGGTGGAGCACCGGATCGGGGCGGGCGGGCGGTCCGCGCGCCGGTTCGGGGACCGCAGCCGGGTCGTCAAGCTCGTCCGCATCCTCGCGGCCAACGCGCGGGGGGGCAGCGACTACGACGAGGCCCAGCAGGTCGCAACGGTGATCGAGATCCCTCCCCTGCGCCTGGACGACGACGGCCAGCCGATCCTCGACGCGCCGCTGCTCGCGACCGACGCCGGGCAGCGCTACCTGCGCCGCGAGGTCGCGGCGCCCCCGCTGACGACCGGCGACGAGACGGCCGACGCGGCGTGGGCGGTCCTGTACGCCGCGGGCCGGAGGGACCTCGCCGGGGGCTCCGTGCTGCTCGCGGACCTGGCGTCGGCGTTGGGGTGGAGCACCACGGCCGAGGGCCCGTCGGCGCCCGTCGCGGGGAGCCAGGCCGAGCTGCTCGCCCGCTACGGGGCGATGCGGCTGGCCCGACAGGAGCGCCGGTGGCGGGCGGTCCGGTACCACGCGGGCGCGGCCGTCGGGTACGAACCCCGGGGGGCGCTGTCCGACCTGGCGTCCGCCGAGGCGCACCTGCTCGCAGGTGACTGGCGCACCGCCCGCGACCTGCTGATCTCCGCCCACAACCGCGCGCCGGGGCTCGTCGACAGCTTCGACCTGGCCGCCCGGTTCCCGGACCAGGCTCGCAACCCGGACCTGTACGAGGTGCTGGAGTACCCCCCGGTCGCCGCGGCGCTGCCCGACTACGAGCAGGCGGACGTGCAGCGGTTCGCGCTGTTCGACGCCGAAGGGGCGGCGCAACCGCAGCGGCGCTGGATCGAGAGCCGGCCGCTGGACCTGAGGATCCGGGTCGACCTGGCGGTGTGGCTGCTCGAGCACGGCCGCCACGACGAGGCGGACGCCCTGATGGGGGTGGTCCCCGACGACGCCGGGCTGCTCCCGCCGCCGCCGATGTCCGCGCCCGACCCGTGGCGCTTCGCCGTCGCGCGGGCGCTGAGCACCGGCGACCGGGACCACGGGCTCGGCACCGCGAAGCAGGCGCTGGAGCGCGCCCAGCCGCTGGACGCCCCGCTGCTCCAGGTGGTCGCGGAGGCGCTCTCCGCCCACGAGGACTGCGATGCACTCCTGCCGGTCGCGGACCAGTGGTTCGGGGCTCGCGCCGACGGGGGGGGCTACGCCCGGGCGCTCGCCCCCTGCATGGAGCCGGCCGAGGCGGCGGCCCGCCTGAAGAGCCTGCGGGACCAGTGGGGCCCCCTGGGGAGCGAAGCGGCCTGGACCGCGCTCGTGCGATCCGGCCGCAAGCCGTTCGAGCTGCTGTACCGCGACCTGGACCTGGTGCTCGAGGAGGCGGAGGGGGTGGGCGCCGCCGTCGTGGTGGTCAACTACCCCAACCCGAGCGAGGACCACACGGCGCTGCGGGACATCCTGGCCGACTACGCGGCGAGCCGTCCGGTCGGCTACGTCGATCTGTGGGCGCAGTTCCGGGCCCGCCACGACGACGCGGCGTGGGCCGAGCGGCTCGGCCCCAACGGTCATTGCAACGCCGCCGGGTACCGCGAGATGGCCGACGGGATCCTCGAGTACCTGGAGGCCGAAGGCACGGTGGCAGAGGCCGCGGGCCGCCAGTAGACTCCCTCCCCCCGCGGAGGCACCCAATGACGACAGCCGGCTTCGACCTGTTCAACCCGACCGAGGAGCACGCGATGCTCCGCGAGATGGTCCGCGGCTTCACCGAAGAGCAGATCGAGCCGCAGGCGGAGCACTACGACGAGATCGGCAAGCTCAACCGGGAGCTGTTCTCGGCGCTCGGCGAGCTCGGCCTGCTCGGCATCACGGTCCCCGAGGAGCACGGCGGCGCCGGCATGGACGCCACCGCCGCGGTCCTGGTCCACGAAGAGATGAGCCGCAGCGACCCGGGCTTCACCCTGGCCTACCTCGCTCACTCGATGCTGTTCGTGAACAACTTCTACTGGTGCGCCGACGACCAGCAGCGCGCGCGGGTGCTCCCCAAGGTGCTCAGCGGAGAGTGGATCGCCGGCATGGGGATGACCGAGCCGGCGGTCGGGACCGACGTGCTCGGCATGGGCACCACCGCGGTGCGCGACGGCGACAGCTACGTCCTCAACGGCTGCAAGACGTTCATCACCAACGGCCCCGACGGCTTCGTCTTCCTCGTCTACGCGAAGGTGGACGGCCGCATCACGTCCTTCCTGGTCGACCGGGACTGCCCCGGCTTCACCACGAGCGAGAAGATCCCGAAGATGGGGATGCGGGCGTCGACGATGTCCGAGCTGCTGTTCGAAGACTGCCGCGTGCCCGCCTCCTACCTGCTCGGCGGTGAGGGCCAGGGCATCACCCACATGATGCGGAACCTCGAGATCGAGCGGATCACCCTGGCCGGCATGTCCCTGGGGATCGCCGACCGGTGCATGGAGGTGATGCTCCGCTACGCCCAGGAGCGCTCCGCGTTCGGCAAGCCGATCTCCGAGTTCGGCCAGATCCAGCGCTACATCGCCGACTCGTACGCGCAGACCGAGGCGGCCCGGGCGCTGATCTACAACGTCGCCCGATCCGTCGGGCCCGACCACCGCAACCGGATCGGCACCGACGCCGCGAAGCTGTTCGCGGCGCCGGTCGGCAAGATCGTCGCGGACAACGCGATGCAGGTGCTCGGCGGCTACGGCTACTGCACCGAGTACAAGGTCGAGCGGCTGCTTCGTGACGCCAAGCTGCTGGAGATCGGTGGGGGCACCATCGAGAGCCACCAGAAGAACCTCGCCAAGGACCTGGGCCGACGCTTCCGCTGATGTCTTCCGCCGAGCCCGTCCCCCATCCCCTGCTCACCCCCGAGCTCGTCGCGCTGCGCTGGCGCGCCGGGATCGGCGGCGCGCTGGACGGCGCTGGCGCGATCGTGCTGCTCGCTGCGCCGGGGGCCACCGCCCCCTTTCAGGTCCTCGCCGTAGCCTTCGCCGGGGTGCTCGCGGCGATGGGCCTGGCGGTGTGGGGCGGGCCACGGCGCTCGCTGGCCCTCGTGCCCTGGTACGGCTGGGCCCACGGGGGCATCGCGGCGCTCGGGGTCGTCGCGTTCGTCGGCGGGGCGCGGTCCCTGCCGCTGGCGGCGCTGGTCGTGGCCGCTGGCGGGGTCAGCACCGCCGTCCTGTCGCGCTATCGGTCGGCCGGCGCCGCGCTCTACCGGGAGCGGGACGTGGAGGTCCGGTCGTGGGGCGGTTGGACGCTGGAGCGGCTGGCCGGCGCCCCCCCGGGGGTCCTGGGCACCATCGTCCACCGAGGCCTCGGGCCGGTCCCCGGCGACCTGACCGGCTGGGAGTTCCGGGCGCTTCGCCTGCACCCGGTCGCCCGACTGCTCGGTGGCACCAAGGCCACCTTCGGGTTCTTCGAAGCCCTGGGCACGGCCGACGTCGAGGGGTACCACGCCGGCACCCACCAGGACGGCGAGCACACGCCGTGGCGCACGACTGGCCAGACGCCCCGGCGCTTCGGCTACTTCGTTGCGGCGCCCGCCGACCTGCCGGGCCGAGATCGGCACCCGACGGCCACGGTGCTGGACTGCGCCGACTCCCGCCGGAACCCGACCGGGGACCAGGTGAGGCACCAGCAGATCTACGTGGTGATGGCCAACTCGGGGAACCCGGACCTGCTGGTCGGCAAGGCCTACGCCCAGCTCGGGCGGCTTCGGCTGCCGCTGGGCTTCCTCGTGCTGGAGCGGTGGCGCCGGCACGACTGGCGGGGCGCCGGGCCGTGAGTCGGCGGCTGATCCTGGCCTCCACCTCCACCTGGCGGGGGCGCCTGCTGAAGCAGCTCCAGCTCCCCTTCGAGCAGCGTGACCCTGGGGTCGACGAGGCGCCGTTCAAGGACCGCGGGCTCGCCGCACCGGACCTGGTCGTGGAGTTGGCGAAGGCCAAGGCGGCCGCGGTGGCGGACGGGTCGCCCGACGCGCTGGTGATCGGCGCCGACCAGGTGGTGGCGTTGGACGGTCGGATCCTCGGCAAGCCGGGCACCCGTGAGCGGGCCATCGAGCAGCTCACGCTCCTGGCCGGCCGGACCCACCAGCTCGTCGGCGGCATCGCGCTGCACGACACCGGCAGCGGCGAGGTCCGCACCGCGCTCGACGTGCACTCCGTGACGGTTCGCCCCCTGACGCGGGCCGCCATCGAGCGGTACGTCGATGCCGAGGACGTCACCGGGTGCGCGGGCAGCTACCGCATCGAGGGGCTGGGCGTGAGCCTGTTCGAGCAGATCGAGGGGAGCGACTACACCGGCGTCATCGGACTGCCCCTGATGGTGGTGACGCGGCTGCTGACGGCCGCAGGCCTCGACCCACTCGCGCCCTAGGAGCCTGGAGCGCATTGGAGCCCGAGCCCCGTGAGACCGGGGCGTCCGAGGCCAAGGCGCGACGAGGAGATGCATCGGGAATGCGCGACGAGGAGCAACGCCGGGATCGGGCGCATCCGGTCCTCGGGGCGACAGGCGGCTATGCGCTCCAGGCTCCTAGGGCACCGAACGACGAAGGGCGAGCCAGGAGCCCGCCCTTCGAAGAGCTTTACCGAGGGGGGTGCAAGCGATTCCCCAGTGAAGCTCTTTGTTCTTGTCTAACTACGAACAGCCCGTGGTGCTACCGCAGTCCATGCACTTGAGGCACGAACCGTTGCGGACCATCCGCAGAGACTGGCAGTTGTCGCAGGGATCGCCGGTGAAGCCCTGGGCCACGGCGTCGAGGATCGCCGAGTTGCGCTTCTTGAGCGACGCGGTGCCCGTGGGGGCGACGACGTCACCGACCGACTCGGTCGACACCGGCACGGGGCCCGCGTCCATCGCGATGGGGTGGCCACCGGCTCCCGCGCTCATGCCGAACTGCTGCGCGTGCACCGGGCGCAGACCCGGGTGGGTCGTGGCCTGGCCCCGGACGAACCCGAAGCTGCCCTGGCGCGGGTCGAACTCGAGCTCGTCGACCAGCGACTCGCCCACCAGCTCCTCCGACGTCCACTCGGGCTCGCTGCGGCCCACCGTGGTGTGGCGCAGGTCCTCCGGGCTGACCTGGGCGAGCTCGTCCCGCCCCAGGTAGCTGACGGCCAGCTCCCGGAAGATGTAGTCGATGACCGAGGTCGCCATCTTGATGCGGTCGTTGCCGAAGACGGGGCCGCTCGGCTCGAACCGGGAGAAGACGAACAGGTCGACGAACTTCTCCAGGGGGACGCCGTGCTGCAGGCCGACCGACACCGCGATGGCGAAGCAGTTCATCAGCGACCGGAAGGCGGCGCCCTCCTTGTGCATGTCGATGAACAGCTCGCCCAGGGTGCCGTCCTCGTACTCGCCGGTCCGCAGGAACAGCTTGTGCCCTCCAACGGCGGCCTTCTGGGTGTAGCCGCGGCGGCGATCGGGGAGCCGGCGGCGCTCGGCGAGGTACCGCACGACCACCTTCTCCGCCACTGCGTGGGCCTTGGCGGCCGCCGGCAGGTCCACGAGGTCGGCGACGGCGGCCTCGACCTCGTCGCCGTCGAACAGCTCCTCGGCGTACAGCGCGGCCAGCGGCTGGCTCAGCTTGCTGCCGTCGCGGTACAGCGCGTTGGCCTTCAGCCCGAGGCGCCACGACAGGGTGTAGGCCTGGTCGACCTCCTCGATGGTGGCGTCGTTGGGCATGTTGATGGTCTTGCTGATCGCGCCGGAGATGAACGGCTGGCAGGCCGCCATCATGCGGATGTGGGCCTCGACGGCGATGTAGCGCTTGCCGTCGCGTCCGCACTTGTTCGCGCAGTCGAACACGGGCAGGTGCCGGTCCATCAGGTGGGGCGCGCCTTCGATGGTCATGGAGCCGCAGGCGTACTTGTTGGCCGCCGTGACCTCCGCCGGGCTGAACCCCATGGCCGCGAGCATGTCGAAGTCGGGCGACTGGACCTGCTCGGCGCTCAGGCCGAGGGCGGTGACGCAGAACTCCTCACCGAGGGTGAAGCGGTTGAACGCGAACTTGATGTCGAACGCGGTCTTGACGACGGCTTCGATCTTGGCGAGCGCCGCGTCGTCGAAGCCGTTGGCGCGCAGGGAGTCGAGGTTGACGCCGGGCGCGCCCTCCAGGGTCCCGTGACCGCAGCAGTACTTGACGATCTCGTCGACCTGCAGCGGGCTGTAGCCGAGCCGGTCGAGGGCCGGCGGCACCGACTCGTTGATGATCTTGAAGTAGCCGCCACCGGCGAGCTTCTTGAACTTCACGAGGGCGAAATCGGGCTCCACGCCGGTCGTGTCGCAGTCCATCAGCAGACCGATGGTGCCGGTCGGCGCGATGACGGTGACCTGGGCGTTGCGGAAGCCGTGGCGAGTGCCGAGCTCCAGCGCCTCGTCCCAACAGGCCCGCGCGGGGGCGAGCAGCTCGGGCAGGGCGACGTCCTCACGGATGCCGACGGGCAGGATCGACAGCCCCTCGTACTCGTCCGCCGGGGCGTGGTACGCGGCGCGCCGGTGGTTCCGGATCACCCGGAGCATGTCGTCGCGGTTCCCCTTGAAGTTCGGGAACGGGCCGAGCTGCGCCGACATGCGGGCCGACTCGGCGTAGGACTCGCCGGTCAGGATGGCGGACAGGCAGCCACAGATGGAGCGCCCCTCGGAGCTGTCGTAGGGGATGCCCATCTGCATCAGCATGGCGCCGAGGTTGGCGTAGCCGAGGCCGAGGGTGCGGAAGTCGTAGCTCCGTCGGGCGATCGCCACGGACGGGAACTGCGCCATCGCGACGGAGATCTCGAGCACGCGGGTCCACAGCCGGATGCCGTGCCGGAACGCGGAGACATCGAACGTCTGGGTGCCCGGATCGTAGAAGCGCATCAGGTTGAACGAGGCCAGGTTGCAGGCCGTGTCGTCCAGGAACATGTACTCGCTGCAGGGGTTGCTGCCGCGGATGGGGCCATCGGACGGGCAGGTGTGCCAGTCGTTGATGGTGCTGTGGAACTGCAGGCCCGGATCGGCGCAGGCCCAGGCCGCGTAGCAGATCTGGTCCCAGAGCCGGCGCGCGGGCAGCCGCTTGACGGCCACTCCGTCGGTCCGGCGCGTCAGGGTCCAGTCCTCGGCCCGCTGCACGGCGGACATGAACCGGTTGTTGACCCGGACGGAGTTGTTGCTGTTCTGGCCCGACACCGTGCCGTAGGCGTCGCTGTCCCAGTCGGTGTTGAACTCCGGGAAGTCGATCTCCTCGTAACCCTGCTTGGCGTACTGGATGACCCGGAAGATGTAGTTGTCGGGGACGTAGGACCGCCGAGCGCCCTTGATGGCGGCCTTCAGCGGGCCGTTGCGGAGGGGATCGAAGCGGCCGGGGCCGTCGGTCTTCGTCGCCTCGAGGATGCGGTTGAGGTGGCGACGGCAGTTGCGGGAGCCGGCGACCAGGGCGGCGACCTTCTGCTCCTCCGAGACCTTCCAGGAGACGTACTTCTCGATGTCCGGGTGGTCGACGTCGACGATGACCATCTTGGCGGCGCGGCGGGTGGTGCCGCCCGACTTGATCGCGCCCGCGGCGCGGTCACCGATCTTCAGGAACGACATGAGGCCGGAGCTGCGGCCACCGCCCGAGAGCGGCTCGCCTTCGCCGCGGATGTTGGAGAAGTTGCTTCCGGTGCCGGAGCCGTACTTGAACAGGCGGGCCTCGCGGGTCCACAGGTCCATGATGCCGCCTTCATTGACCAGGTCGTCGGTGACGGACTGGATGAAGCAGGCGTGGGGCTGCGGGCGCTCGTAGGAGCCCGTGGAGCGGCGGACCTTGGCGGTCTTCTCGTCGACGTAGTGGTGTCCCTGGGCGGGGCCGTCGATGCCGTAGGCCCAGTTCAGGCCGGTGTTGAACCACTGGGGCGAGTTGGGCGCGCAGAACTGGCGGGCGAGCATCCAGCGAAGCTCGTCGTAGAACGAGCGGGCCTCGCCCTCGTCGGCGAAGTGGCCGGTGCGCCAGCCCCAGTAGGTCCAGCAGCCGGCGAGGCGCTCGAAGACCTGGCGGCTGTCGGTCTCACGCCCGTAACGCTGGTTCTCGGGGAGCTGCGCCAGGGCCTTCACATCCGGAGTGCGGCGCTGGAGCCACTGGGGCACGCCCTTCTCCGCGACCCGTCGGGTCAAGGCCGGGACGCCGGCCTTCCGGAAGTACTTCTGCGCCATGATGTCGGTCGCGACCTGCGACCAACCCTCGGGGACCATCACGTCGTCTGCCTTGAAGACGACGGAACCGTCGGGGTTCCGGATCTCGCTGGTCCGTCCGACGTAGTTCAACTCCGAGTAGACGTCCGTGCCTTCCTTGGTGAACAGCCTGTGTACCGCCATGACTCTCCCTGCAGCGTGCTCTGCTGCGTCCGCCCCGCTCCCGCGGGTTCTGCCCTGATGTAGTGCTCCACTGAGGCCGAGGGCCTCATCCTCCCTGGCGCCGACCCGAGTAACAGGCCACCGTGTGTGGGTGCGAAGCGACACACCCTGACACGATTTACCGGACCGCTCGCCGCACTCAGGAGACTAACGAGTGCGCCTCCGCCCGGTCAACGCCAAAAACACAAGATATTGTGGTGTTGGTTCGGGGCAGCAACAAGATGATGTGCCCGCCATCGTTTTTGCCGAGTTGTCCCCATCTGTGGATAACTTTTCCCACAGGCTTGCGGTGGCCTGTGGATAAGTGGCCGGGCCGGCGCGATCGAGCGAGAAGCGCCGCCGGCTGGGGATCTTGGCCGGGAGGGGGTGGCTGGCAAGCGGGGTTGGGGGGGCGGTCCACACCGCCAATCAGTGCCGAGACGGGTCGTCTCCCGCCCGGTTGGCGGTCCACACCGCCAATCAGTGCCGAGACGGGTCGTCTCACCGCTAGCTGGCGGCCCACACCGCCAATCAGTGCCGAGACGGGTCGTCTCACCGCTAGCTGGC
>CAYQEG010000037.1:0-8061 GCA_964416435.1 uncultured Rickettsiales bacterium | reverse complement strand
TGGCGGCCCACACCGCCAATCAGTGCCGAGACGGGTCGTCTCACCGCTAGCTGGCGGCCCACACCGCCAATCAGTGCCGAGACGGGTCGTCTCCCGCCCGGTTGGCGGCCCACACCGCCAATCAGTGCCGAGACGGGTCGTCTCGCCGCTAGCTGGCGGCCCGAACCGCGAGTCAGTGCCGAGCGGGGCCGCGAACCCCTGCCCCCCTCAGTCCGCCCCTTCCCTCCACCGCAACGCCAACCACCAACCCACCACCGCGACCACCACGTCCAGCGCCAGCGGGCCCCAGGCGCCCAGCAGCAGGTGCCCCGGAGCGAAGATGGCGCCGACCAGGCCCGTCGCGCCGGCGGCCCAGGCGAGGAGCATTCGGCCGACCCCGTCTCCGGCCCCCTCGGCGCGGTACGGGCCCCAGAAGCCGGGCGGACGGACCCGCTCGTAGAACGCGCGCAGCACCTCTGGATCGGCCGGCGGGAACGCGTAGATGCCGTACAGCGCCCAGGTGGCGCCGCCCGCGACGGCCAGGCCGAGGGCGTACTCCCAGGGGAACTCCGCCGGCGCGGCGAGCGTGACCACCAGGGTCACGAGCAGCGATCCGCAGGCCCCGAGCAGCTCCGCCTGGGCGTTCGTCCGCCACCACACCCAGCGCAGAAGCACCGGCAGACCGAGCCCCGAGCCCAGGGCCGCCACGAACTTCCACGCTCGCTCGACCGAGTCGATCTGCGTCGTCACCAGCAGCGCCGCCACCGCAAACACCACGGACGCGGCCCGACCGACCAACACCACCTCGCGCTCGGAGGCGTCGGGGCGGAGACGCCCCCGGTACAGGTCGTGGGCGACGTAGCTCACCCCCCAGTTGAGGTGGGTGTCCACCGTCGACATGAACGCCGCGAGCAGCGACGCCAGCAGCAGCCCGAGCAGCCCCGTCGGCAGCACCCGCCCGGCGAGCACCGGGTAGGCGAGCTCCCGATCCGCGACCACCTCCAGGGCCGCCGGGTCGCCCGCCTGGAACACCACCAGCCCCACCAGGCCGACCACGATCCACGGCCAGGGCCGGAACACGTAGTGCAGCCCGACGAACACCCCCGCCGCCACCCGCGCGTCCCGCGGGGACCTCGCCGCCGACAGACGCTGGGCGATGTAGCCCCCGCCGTCCCCTAGCGGGTGCGCCCACCAGCGCAGCAGCAGGTAGACCCCGAACGCCTGGAGCGACAGGAACGGCAGCCCCTCCGGCACCGGGGGGGCGAGCGCCATCACCTCTGCAGCCCGCCCCTCCCCCAGCACCGCCGGGAGCGCATCCCGCAGCCCGGCCACTCCGCCCACCTCGGCCAGCGCGAACCAGGCGAGGGCGAACGCGCCGATGAGCGCGAGCACCAACTGCAGCAGGTCGGTCATCACCACGCCCCGAAGGCCGCCGAGCGTCGAGTAGAGGGTCGCCAGCGCGACGAGCCCGATCACCGTGACCGTCGGGTCCCAGGGGCTGAACGGACGGGCGATCTTCTCCATCGCCCGGATCACCCAACCGAGCACGATCGCGTTGTAGAGCAGCGCGAAGAACACCGCCTTGGCGGAGCGGAGGGCCCGGCCCGCGCTCCCGCCGTACCGGACCTCCGCGAGCTCCGCGTCGGTGATCACCTCCGCCCGACGCCACAGCCGCGACCAGAACAGGAACATGCCGACGTGGGCGATCCCCATCGACCACCAGAACCAGTTCGCCGCGATCCCCTTGGTCGCCACCATCCCGGAGACCGCCAGGGGCGTGTCTGCCGCGAACGTCGTGGCGACGATCGACAGCCCGACCAGCCAGCCCGGCAGGCTGCGGTCCGCGAGGAAGTAGGAGTCGGCGCTGCGACCGGCCCTCCTGGACGCCCACAGGCCCGCCGCCAACGCCGCGAGCACGTAGGCAACGATCACCGCGCGGTCGAGCAGGGGCAGCGCCACGGCCCGCGATGTTAGCCTGCCCCGTGCTCGAGCCCTGGACGCCCGAAGCGCTGCCGCCGAGCCCGTTCCGCGCCCTCGCCGTCCGGCACGGCTTCGACCTCGAGCCCGCGCTTCCCGATCCCGCCCCTGCCTACGTCGATCCGGACGGGGCGTACCACCCCGCGTTGATGGAGCCGCTGGCCTCGCTGCCGCTCCACCGCTTCCCGACCCCCGGAGCCCGCTCGGCCCTCGTCGCGCGCCTCCTGTCCGAACCCGGCCGCCCCGATCCGACCGACCCCGAAGACCCCACCCTCGCCCTCTACCGATTCTGCGCCCGGCAGGACATGGAGCCCGAGGTCACCGGCTCCCTCGCGCTCCTGCTCCTCCGGGCCCACCTGGACCGGCACCGCCGCACCTGGCGTCCCGCGCTCCCCGATCCCGTGGCCGCCCTCCGGGACCCCTCCATCGACGCCTTCGCGCATCGGCGCGCGCGGCTCGTCGATCTCGACTGGGAGGCGATGTGGTTCGAGATCGACGCCGCCGCCCAGTTCGTGGGCGATCGGGAGGAGCTAGGGTTCGAGCGGGTCATCGTCCAGACGTCCGCCGCCTGGCTGGCCGACTACCGGGCCTGGTGGCAGGTCGCGGCCCACCTCGGACCGGACGAGCGCATCCCCGCGGACAGCGGCCCCCTGCGCGAAGCCCTCGCAGGTTTCGACTCCGACCTGGGCGGGGCGATCGCGTCGGGCTGCGCCGCCGAGGCGGAGTTCCTGGAGCTGGTCGGCGTCACCCCGCAGCAGCCGGTCGACGCCCGCTGGCTCCTCGGTGAGCAGGTCCGGGCCCTCCGAGACCTGCGCACCGCGACCCGCGAGCGCTCCCTCACCCTCCACCGGCTGCTCCGGCGGTGCGACCTGGCGCGGGTGCGCGCTCAGCTCGCCTACCGGGCGGCGCTCCTGAACCTGTGGCTCTCCGAGGAGCCCGAGGAGGAGGAGCAGCGCCTCCTCGACCTCCCCGATCCGCCCCACCCGACGTCGCTGGGGGCGGGGCTCGGCCGGATCATCGGGATGGTGCTCCTGCGTCGCCTCCGCCGCGGAGAGCATCGCGACGCCGCCGCGCTCGCCGAGCGTGCGCTCCGGCTGGCGCCCGAAGAGCTGGCCGTCCGCCTCACGTGGAACGACCTGCGCTTCACCCGAGGCGACCTCGACGCCGCTCTCCTCACCTCCGTCCGGGCGGAGATCGATCGCTGGGACTCCGTGTCGGCCCGGCTTCTCGGCGTGCGGACCGCCGAAGCGCTCGGCGACCGCTCCACCGGTCGACACCTCGGGGACCGCCTCGCCGAGCGAGCGCTGGCGCTCGGCACCGCCTCGGGCTGGGCGGTCGCGGTCGTCGAGACGCTGCGCGATCCGTCCGCCCGCGCCAACGGCGATCGCCTGCAGGCGCTGGTCGACGGAGAGCCCCCGTCCCCCGGCTCCGCCGACCCCCTCGCCGGCATCGTCTTCCGCGGGGCCTCGCTGGCGGAGGGTTGGGCCGACCTGCAGCTGGCCCTGCTCCAGGCGGTGGAGGATCGTGAGTCGGCCGACGGACTCGAGTCCGCTGCGGTCTCCCGCCCGAGCGCCCGCAAGGGCCCGCCCGCCTGGCGCAAGCTGGTGGACAAGAAGCTCCCGTCGGATCGCGACGACTTCGCCGGACGGCTCAGCGGGCGGCTGCTATCGCTGCGCGCCGCCGCCCCGTCCCTGCGACAGCCTCCGCTCGCGGCCGAGCTGCGGGGGCTGCAAGAGCAGCTCGCCGAGGCGGCCGAGCTGGGTGTCACGCCGCCCCCCGAGCTCGCCGAGCTCCTCCCTCGCCTGGGCGCCTACCTGCGCGACACCGAGGAAGCCCACCGCGAAGCCGTGGCCCACTGGCTGGCCGGCGTGCGACACACCCTCGGCGTCGACCTCACCGGACCGCGGCGCGCGGCCCTCACGTCCCTGCTGGCCGCCCGAACGGCCGATCTCCGCATCCGCGGCGACGGCCCGGCCCTCGGCGAGGCTGACCGGCTGCGCGCCCGCCTCGCCGACCCATCGGAGGACCTCGACGCCCTCGACTCGGCCATCGCCCGGTTGGGTCGGGTCGCGGCGCAGCCCACGAAGACCTCCCCCGAGCCCGGAGCGATGACCCTGCACGCCGAGTTCGAGGCCTTCTCACTCGATCAGCTCGGCATGCGGCCCCGCGCGCTCGCCCGGGCCCGCAACCTGGTCCGCCTGTTCAACCTCGCCGGGGGACGGCGGGACAAGAAGCGCCTCCGCTCGGGCGGCGAGCTGTACGAGCTGCGTCACCGTACAGCTCGCGACGGCGGCCTCCGCGTCTTCTACCGCCGTCGGGCCGACGGCTGGGAGGCGCTCGCGGCGATGAGCAAGTTCGACGACCGGCAGCAGCAGGACGCGATCGACGCCGTCGCCCGGCACTTCTCCGATCGATGACCGCCCGATCCCGTCGCGATCGACGCTGGTAACCTCCGCGCGTGCGGCGGATGCTCCCGTTCCTGCTCCTGCTGTCCGGCTGCGGTCTCGGCGACCTCGACCCGGGCGACGCCTACGTCGAAGTCCCCGACGACGATGACGACAGCGCCGCGATCGACGACGACGACGTGGCCGACGACGACGACCAGGCGGACGACGATGACGACGACGTCTCGGACGACGACGACGCCGCGCCGACCGGACGCGCCGCGATCGTCTGGGTGGTCGACCGATACGACTGGACCGCGCCGACCGAGGGCGCCGACCGGCTGACCGCGTCCGCCGCCGCGGCCTCGGACGGACTCGACATGCTCGCCTGGAAGACGGACGACGGGCTGCCGCTGCCCGGCGGCTGGCTGCACCCGGACGTGCTCCCCGAGGGACTGGAGGAGGGGTGCGAGCCGATCGCTTCGGACGACCCCGTCCCGCTGCCGACCTCCGAGGACGCCGGCGCCCTGACCCTCGCGTCGGAGGACGGCGGCTCGAACCTGTCGCTGGAGTTCGACGAGGGGAGCTACCGGCTCCAGGCCGAGGGGCCCCCGGACTCGGCCTCCTGGGGTCTGGACGTCGCCGGGAGCGCTACCTGGCCCGGGTCGGAGACCGACGACGTGCTGGTCCTCGCGGAGCGGCCGACGGACATTCTCCCGACCCCCGGGATCACCAGCGGCGCCGGCCTGGCCAACCTCCACGTGGGCTGGCTGCCCGGCGACGCCGACGTGGTCGAGCTGCTCGCGGTCCGGTTCGCCACCCCGGGGGACGACAGCGCCTGGTCGGGCGTGCGCTGCGTCGCGGTCGACGACGGCACCTACACCGTAGACGCCACGGCCCTGGCCTCGGCCGGCTCGGGCGAGATCCAGATGATGCTGACGCGGGCGACCTGGCTGAGCACTGCCGAGTCGCCCTCGGACGGACGGCCCGCCATCGAGGCGGGCGGCCTCGCCACCGTCGCGTGGCGACTCACGCCGCAGTGACTCACGCAAAGACAGGAAGCAGATGAGCGACATCGAAGGACACTGGCTCGCCGCCACGCCGTTCGGCCCGATCGAGTTGATCGTGGACGAGGCGGGCGGCTTCGACCTCGGGGGGCAGGCCGGGGCGCTGGAGCGCGCCGGCGGCGCCCTGCGCATCGCTGGCACCGACGTGCACCTCCCTCCCCCGACCGACGGCGCCTGGTGGGTGCCGCTGCCGGACTCCACGGGGGTGCTTCGGTTCGTCCGAAAGCCGTCGGACGGCGAGCGCCTCCTGGGCTTCGACTCGGGTCTTCAGCTCAAGATCCCCTCGACTTGGGTCGTCGGCGAGGTGCCGGGCGCGGTGAGCGCCCATCCTCCCGAGGCGGCTCGACCGGGCCTGCCCCCGGCCGCCTTCGTCGAGGTGTACGAGAGCCTCGCTCCGGTCGAGGACGAGGTGCTGACGGCGGCGATGATCGGCATGCTCCGGGACCGGACGGGGTCGAAGATCTCCCAACCCGCCGAGCACCTCGACGTCGGCGGGCGCTCCGTCCTCCGCTTCAGCTCGCTCGCCCAGGCTCCGACCGGAGAGCGCATCCGCGTCCGCCTGTGGGTCACCACCCAGGGCGATCACGTGCTCGCGGTGGCGCAGGCCTGGGGCGACGGAGACTCCCTCGTTCCCGACACCACCGTCCGGCGCATGCTCCAGTCCGCCACGTTCCCACCCTGGGAGCGCGACCATGCCCTCCAGGGTCGCTGGGAACGGACCGAGCGTCGACCATCAGGCCCGCTGACCGAGATCGTGGAGCGCAGCCTCACGCTGGACAGCGACGGCAGCTATCACCGCCTCCGCTCGTCGCTCCTGGAGGTGCCCGAGGGCTCACGTCCGCCCGAGCGGCAGCCCCGTGAGCGGCGTGAGCGGATCGGCCTCTGGTACACCCAGCCCGGCAAGCTCCTGCTCTCCGCGGGCCTCCAGGGGTACCGCGTGACGAGCGCTGAGATCGATGGCGGTCGCCTCATTCTGGACGGGGAGGAGTGGACTCCTTCACAGTCCGAAACTTGATCGGAGACAACGTCGTGCTTACATTCTATCCAGGAGAGTAGCGAAAGGCGGGCGAACGAAAGGAGGCACCCATGAAGGTGCAACGAGCACTGACATCACTTCGGTCCTTCGAGACCGGGCTGCGTGCGCTCCTCGTCCTCAACCTCCTCGACGCCTTCGCCACGATGATCTGGGTAATGAGCGGCCTCGCCCAGGAGGCCAACCCGGTCATGGCAGAAGCCATCGACCACGGCCCCTCGGTCTTCCTGCTGTCCAAGGTCGCGCTGGTCACCCTCGCGGCCCTGCTCCTGTGGCGCAACAGGGAGTCGCTCGTCGCGCGCACCGCGGTCATTCCGCTGGTCCTGCTGTACGCGTTCGTCGGCGGTGGCCACGTCGGGTTCGCGCTCAACCAGGGTGTGCTGGCGGCGGCCAACATCCTGCTGCCGATCGGTTGATCGCTACAGCGCCGGTCCGATGAACTCGAGTCCGACGATCGTGTAGTCGGCCGCCTTTGCGTACCGGGCCTGCACCGCCTCCTGGGCGCGACCCGCAGCCTCCGCCAGGTCCCGCCCGATCACGACGTACCGGGACGTAGCGCCCGCAGCATCGACGTTGACGAGGTAGGCCTCCTGGGCGACCGACGCGGCGGAGCGCCGCGGTGCAGCGGACGCCTTGCGGACCTTCGCCGGCGCGGCGACCGGCGCCTGAACCGGGACCGCGGCGCGGGAGGACGGGATCCCCTTGCGCTTGCGGTACTGGGTGACCTGGTACTTGGAGATACCGGCCAGCGCCGCCACCTCGGCATCCGTGATACGACCCAGCTGGTCCTTGAACGGCGACAGCTTGCGAGCGGCCGACCGGGCGGACTTCGCGCCGCGGGCGCCGCGCTGGGACTTGCGCTCGGTGCCGGTCCGCTTCATCGCCCGCTGCAGCGTGATCTCGGCGACGCCGTACCGCCTGGCGAGGCTGGCCAGCGGCTCCTTGTCCTTGCGGGCGAGGAAGTCGTCCCACCACTCCTTCGCCTCGGCGGAGCGGGGATCGGGCCCCTTGCGTGCCTTCCGCGCCTTGCCCTTGGCCTTCTTCTTCCCCTTGCCCTTCGCCTTGGCAGCCCCGGGCTCCGGTACGGCTTTGGACCTGCGGACGATCGGCTTGTCGTGACCGGCGCGCTTGAGGGCGCGGCTCAGTCCGTTGATCGAGACCCCGTACCTCGTTGCGAGGTCCTTGAGGGACACGGTGTCCTTGAGGGTCAACATCTCGTCCCACCAAGCGGCAGATTCGAGGCGCGGTCGCGGCATGTGTTGAGTCTCCGGTGAACCCCCCGGAGCGCGGATGGTAACGGATCGGAACGACGGTCGCCACATCGCTGCACGGGAGGCAGCTCGAGGCCGGACTCGCTAGGCTGTGCCCGTGCTCCGAGACGAGGATTCTGCGTTCGCGCGCGTGGCGCTCCAGATGGAGGTGCTGCCCCTGGAGGAGCTCCTCCAGGGGGTGGCGCTGCACGCCCGGCGCGGCGGGGGCACGCTGCGCGAGACCCTCGTACGCGACGGCTTCCTGCGTGAAGAGGAGGCGCTGGCGGTCGCCCGGGCGGTGGGGGGGCGGGCCGCCGCCCCGGGGCGGGGGGGGGGGGGGGGGGGCGGGGGGGGGGGGGCGGGGCCCGCCC
>CAYQEG010000036.1:44832-45643 GCA_964416435.1 uncultured Rickettsiales bacterium | reverse complement strand
CGAACTTGTCCTCGAGCTCGATCTCCTTGGCGACGGTGACGCCGTCCTTGGTGATGATCGGGGAGCCCCAGCTCTTCTCCAGGACCACGTTGCGGCCGCGCGGCCCCATCGTGACCTTTACGGCGTTGGCGAGGGTGTCGACGCCCTTGAGGATCTCGGCCCGGGCGTCGTCGCGGAAGTGAATCTCTTTTGCAGCCATGTGCTCAGCTCCTGCTCAGTCTTCGATGATGGCGAGGACTTCGTCCTCACGGAGGATGAGGTGGGCCTCACCGTCCAGCTTGATCTCGTCGCCGCTGTACTTGCCGAAGAGGATGGCGTCGCCTTCCTTCAGGGCAGAGGCAGCGCGCGTGCCGTCCTTGAGTCGCTTCCCGGCGCCCACGGCGACCACGAGGGCCTTCTGGGGCTTCTCCTTGGCGGAGTCGGGGATGATGATGCCGCCTGCGCTGCGGTCCTCTGCGTCGGTCCGCTTGACCAGGATCCGGTCGTTCAACGGGGTGAACTTCATTGTCTCTCCTCGGTGACCCGCGAGTGCGCGGGACGAAAAGCGATGGTGGTTGAGTTTCCTTGGTGCCCGCTGCGATGAATGTCCGCGAGCGGACGGCGATCTAGTCACCGCGGATCGGGTGTCAAGCGCGATCGAGAGGTTGAGGCCGATATCTCCATCGCGGCGGCAAGCCGTTCGTCCACTCAGTAGGGCAATGGCCGGGAATTGGGGAAGGGGGGAACACGGGATGGTCTTGACCGCTTCGCGGAGAACTGGTCGCGAAGCGCCCCCACCCCCTCCCCGGTTACCACATTCCACACATACCCG
>CAYQEG010000036.1:0-44822 GCA_964416435.1 uncultured Rickettsiales bacterium | reverse complement strand
GGGTCTGTGGGGTCGGGGGGCACCCGGGTTGGGTCTTCCCCGCGCCGCTTATACGGGCGCGCCCCGCCACCCCACCCCCTCCAGCTTTCCCTCATTCCAGACTTCCCGGTCAATGTCCGGCGCCCTCGATCACCCTCCTGCCTGAGTCCTGATCAAAACGGTCCGCTTGACAGCCGATCCGGCCGAATTACGTTGCTGCCGGGTCGGAGAACAGCACCAGACCCCCAACGTGACTACCACCTGGAGCAATGAACCCGCTCGTCGACGGAGCTTGCACCCGTCCGAGCAGGAGGAAAGAACATGGCCAAGATCATCGGTATCGACCTGGGTACGACGAACTCAGTGGTCTCCGTCATCGAGGGCGGCGAGCCCAAGGTGATCACGAACGAAGAAGGCGCCCGCACGACCCCCTCGGTGGTCGCGTGGAGCAAGGACGGCGAGCTCCTCGTCGGACAGGCGGCCCGGCGCCAGGCGATCACGAACCCCTACAAGACCGTCTACTCCGTCAAGCGCTTCATGGGCATGGCCTTCGATGAGGTGAAGAAGGAGGGCGGGCGCATGCCCTACAAGGTCCTCAAGGGGAAGAACGGGGCCGCCGCCATCGAGATCGACGGCAAGAACATGTCCCCGCCCGAGGTGGCCGCGAAGGTGCTGCTCAAGCTGAAGCGCGCCGCCGAGGAGTACCTCGGAGAGTCCGTGGACCAGGCGGTCATCACCGTGCCCGCGTACTTCAACGACGCGCAGCGGCAGGCCACCAAGGACGCCGGCCAGATCGCCGGCCTCGAGGTCAAGCGCATCATCAACGAGCCCACCGCGGCCGCCCTGGCCTATGGCCTGGACAAGAAGGAAGACCAGACCATCGCGGTGTACGACCTCGGCGGCGGCACCTTCGACATCTCGATCCTCGAGATCGGCGACAACGTCGTCGAGGTGAAGTCCACCAACGGCGACACCCACCTCGGCGGTGACGACATCGACCAGGTGCTCATCACCTGGCTGATCGCGGAGTTCAAGAAGGACACCGGGATCGACGTCGGCGAGGACAAGATGGTCCTGCAGCGCCTCAAGGAGGCGGCCGAGAAGGCGAAGATCGAGCTGAGCTCCGCCCAGCAGACCGAGATCAACCTGCCGTTCCTGACCGCCGACGCGTCGGGCCCCAAGCACATGCAGCTGTCGCTGAGCCGGTCCAGGTTCGAGCAGATGATCGAGCCGACCATCGCCCGCGCCATGGGCCCCGTGAAGCAGGCGCTCAAGGACGCCGGCCTCAAGCCCGAGGAGATCGACGAGGTCGTGCTCGTCGGCGGCTCCACGCGCATCCCGCTGGTCCAGAAGACGGTCGAGGGCTACTTCGGCAAGGGCGCCAACAAGTCGGTCAACCCCGACGAGGTGGTCGCCATGGGCGCCGCCGTCCAGGGCGGCGTGTTCACCGGCCAGGTCAAGGACGTGCTGCTCCTGGACGTCACCCCGCTGTCCCTCGGCATCGAGACCCTCGGCGGCGTGATGACCAAGCTGATCGAGCGGAACACGACCGTGCCGTGCGAGAAGACCGAGGTCTTCTCCACCGCGTCGGACAACCAGACTGCCGTCGACATCCACGTGCTCCAGGGCGAGCGGGACTTCGCGCGGGACAACCGCACGATGGGTCGCTTCCAGCTGGTCGGCATCCCCTCGGCGCCCCGCGGGATCCCGCAGGTCGAGGTGAAGTTCGAGATCGACGCCGACGGCATCGTGCACGTCTCCGCCAAGGACAAGGCCACCGGCAAGGAGCAGAGCATCAAGATCGAGGCCAGCTCCGGCCTGTCCAAGGACGAGATCGACAAGCTCGTGCAGGACGCCGCCTCCCACCAGGAGGAGGACAAGAAGAAGCGCGAGCAGGTCGAGAAGCGCAACCAGCTCGACAGCTTCGTCTACCAGACGGAGAAGCTCCTCAAGGAGAACGACGAGACCATCCCCGAGGAGCTGCGCGGCAAGCTGAACGACGCGATCGAGGAGGGCCGCAAGGCCGTCGAGTCCGAGGACCCGGCGCAGATCGACGAGGCGTTCGCCAAGGTCGAGGCGCTGAACCACGAGCTCGCCCAGGCGATGTACAGCGCCGCCGGTGACTCCCCGGGCGCCGGAGAGGCCGGCTTCGAGCAGGCCGCGGCGGCTGGCGGCGGTGACGACAACGTCATCGACGCCGAGTTCGACGAAGCGAACTGAGCCACCGCACTGGACGGCTCCGCGGGGGGAGCCCCACAGAGCCGTCCAGTGCGAGTCACCTCGCGCCGGTCAGCTCCTCCGGCACGTCGCACTGGCCGAAGTCGTCCCAGGCGCAGCCCCAGCAGGAGACCGAGCCGTCGGCTGCCTGGGCGCAGGAGTGCGTGAGGCCGGTGCCCACCGAGACGGCGTCGTCCATCTCGGGGTGGTCGCAGGCGCCCGTGTCCTCCCAGCCGTCCTCCCAGCCCTCGCCGTCGCACCCCCAGCAGTCGAGCTCGCCCTCGAGGATGCCGCAGGCATGGTAGGCGTACAGGGAGACCTGCTCGTAGCCGTCCGCCGGGAAGTCGAGGTGTCCGTAGGCTGGAGTCGGCGGCTCGAGCTTGCCGAACTGCGGGCTCCAACAGCTCCACTCCCCGGTCATCGCATGGCGGGCGCAGAGGTCGTACCAGCCGACCGAGACGTCATCGAAGGGCCCGGGAACGATCAACGGCTCCTCCAATGGGACCCCGGTCCCCCAGCAGGCGAGGTCTCCGTCGGGCTGCAACCCGCAGGAGTAGGAGGCGCCCGAGTCGAGGAAGGTGAAGGGGCCGCCAGTGTCGCTGCAGGGAATCGTATTCGGGCCGCAGGACCAGCAGAGCACCATCCCATCGGAGGTCAGGCCGCAGGCTGCGCCTCTCCCAGAACTCAACTGTACGATGGTCGCAGAAGGCGGCTCCTCTGCCTCCGCTGGCCCCCAGCAAACCGGCGCCTGGTCCAGACCAAGGCCACATGGCTTGCCGGCCCCGACATCGATCGCGAGGAACTCGACGGGGGGGGGGGAGGATTGACCCTGTCCGTCCTGTCCCCAGCACGTCGCGTATCCATCGGCGCCGAGGAGACAACTGTACGCGTAGCCGAGCGAGAGCGCTCCCGTGGCGATCGGCTCCAGGTCAACTGTAACGCTGCTGTCGTCGTCATCCGCCGCCGAGTCATCGTCGTCCGCGAGGTCGTCGTCGTCCGAGGCGTCGTCGTCATCCGAGGCCGAATCGTCGTCCCCCGCAGCCGAGTCGTCGTCGCCCCCTGCTTGCGCGCTGTCGTCGTCGTCCACGACCGCGTCGTCGTCGTCGTCGCCTCCCAGGTCGCAGGCGGTGGGCATCACCAGCAGGAGGAGCCCTCCTAGCAGTTGCGGTCGCGGTAGGTCGAGCAATTGGTGCACCAGGAGTTGTGTCGGTTGTCCAGCCGACCGGCGAGGTCGTGCTTCAGGAGCCCCTCAGCGAACCACTGGTACAGGTAGGTCACGAAGTGCTTGCTGGTCGCTGTGTCCGAGGTCCCCCACGGGGGCGGCAGGTCGTAGGGGTGGCTCGTGCTCGGGAACTTGTACGACTTCAACGCCGCCGGCTCGAGACGTGGGCCGGCGCACACCCCTGCCCCGCCGACGTTGTCGTGCCACGAGCCGGCGCCTGCGCCGAGCCGCCAGACGATGTGAAGCAGCTCGTGGGCGAGGAACCCGGCGAGGCGGGCGAGGTGCTCGCCTGCCTGGCGGAGGGTGACCAGCGGGATCGGCTGGAAGGCCACGGAACCGTCGGGTGACGTCGGTCCATGCTGGTAGTAGGCCCAGTGGGACAGCGCCGCGTCCCGCAGCTTGGCGAGCTGCCCCCAGGCGGCGGCCGCCGCCGTGGCGACCCGGATCGACTGCGTCGTACTGCTCGCGCCCCAGTTGTTTGCCCCGCTGCCGTCCTTCCAGATGTGCAGCGCGTTGGACGGGCCGGCCCATGCGCCGCTGGTCCAGGCCTCGACGAACGGGAGGATCGGCACCTGGTTCCAGAAGGGGCCTTGCCTGATCTTGAAGCCGACATAGTCCTGCAGCCCCGCCGACGGGACGTGGTCTCGGGTGTAGCTCGCCCAATCGTGGAGCGAACCCACAGACTGCTCGAGCACCCTCCACGCCAGGCCGATCGCGACAGCGTCCAGCGGGGCGAAGCCGTCGGGGGTGGCGCCGTCCGGCAACGGGTCGGGCCCGAGCATCACGAACACGCGGTCGTTGAGCCGGAGCCAGGGCGCGACAGGCAAGAGGTCCATCTGGATACCGCTTGCCGGCTGGACCACCGGGCCCACAAGCCACTCCGAGCCTTCATCCGACGGCCACCCGACTCGCGTCTCCCACTCTCGACTCGACGGCCCCGCGAACGGATACCGGGTCACCCACTCCCAGCCGGAGAAGCCCGCCTCCTCGGGGCCGTCCCCCGGCAACAGGTTCGACCACCCCTCCGCCAGCCACTGGCACAGCACCGAGAGCACGGGCCGATCGAGCAGCGGCTCGGGATTGCCGTGGGCGAGGACGCTGCTCCCGGTCAGGTCGGCATACGCTGCCAGACAGCCCGGCTCCGTCGTCTCGTAGATGGCGCCCGATCCGACGTCGATTTCGCCGGCGCCTTGCTCCTCCGGCTCGCCGACCTCCTGTTCGAGAGGGTCGGGGATCAGCGGCTCCGGGGCGCTGGTCCACGGAAGGATACGGGCGATCGAGGGCACCGAGGGGGTCGGCGGAGGCGGGGGAGCAGGAGCCTGACCCTCCGCCCCGTCCCCCGCCGGACCTTGGGCGGCGAGGCGAACCTCCGGGGGCCGGTGCGCAACCTGAACCGTGCGGCGCGCGAGGTAGCTGGAGAGAGTCGTCCGAGTGGGGTCGTAGGGCAGGCCCCCTTCCCACGCGTCGATGCACCCCAACGCGGATGATCGGGACAATCGGCGCGAGCGACGCAGCAACTCCACGCTGGCGCCGCGGGCCCCAAGCGCCAGGTCGGCGACGGCCAGACCGGACTCAACCAGCCAGGGCAACTCGACAATGCCCTGGTCCAGCCGGAGAAGCGCCTCGATCTGGTCATCGACCACGGTGAGGTCGTCAGGCTGTCCTGGCGGCGCGCCGTGCCGGCACGGGAGACGCTTCGTCGGATCCAGCCAGGGGAGGGCCCGATACACGGCTCGAACCCTGCAGCAGTGACGCGACCGACCAGCCGCAGCTGCCACCATCGGCCCAGGGCACTGGTCCGTGTCAGAGGATCTCACTGGCTCCCACCTCCTGGGTCCAGCCGCACGCGGCTGACCCCTCGATCCGCAGCCGCCATCCTGGCACGCGCGCTCGAGCCCCAGGCAACAATCAGTCGCCCTGACGCCCTGGCAGACGCCATGCTCTCGCCAGCCGCCGTCACAGCGGCGGCCTCCCCAAACGACCTCGGACCGTCGCTCAGAACGGCTTGAAGACGCTGTGAAGCGAGGCGGTGGCCGTCACCTGCGTGGACGGCGAGACCCGCTCCTCGATGTTGATCACGAACCGGACCCAGGCCCCGAACGTGGTGGAGCCGTTGTCCCCGTCGTACATCCCGACCGCTGCGTCCACGCTCCCGGTCGACGTGTCGATCAGGGGACTCGACTCCTCCCGCTTCCAGTTGACGCCGTCGGCGCTGTGCGCCCAGTAGACCGTCAGCTTCACGTTGCTGTCGGTCTCGGAGACCCAGAGATAGAGCTTGAACATCTTCGCCGCGAGCGCCGCCGGGATCGGCTTGCCGATGTAGACCCGCATGGTTCCGTCGCTGTTGGACTTGAGCATCTTCGGCGCAAAGGCCTCTACCACTTCCATGTCACCTCCCGTGTGCGAAGCACCGATGGTCGCCCGCCCCCCACGGAGGCCGAACGGGGTCGCGGGGATGGCTCTCAGAAGTTCCCCCGCCCGAGCTGACGGGACGCGGATCCGCCGCTTCCCGCAAGAGGGGGGGGGTATGCCCGGCGACCTGGCCCGATAGTTGCTGTCCGGCGTTCTCTCGGCCGACGGCCCCGTTGACACCGCCCTCAGCCGCTATCCTGACGGGCCTTGAACGACGAGGCCTCCAGGATCGAACCCGAGCCGGGCGAGTCGCCGACCCACGATGGTCGGCGGCTCGCCCTGTCGGTTCTGTTCGACGTCGCCGTCGCGCTGGGCGTCGCGGTGCTCGCGCTGCGAAACATCGAGCACTGCATCCCCCACACGATGGTCGCGGGCGACGCGTTCATGCCGATCGTGTGCGGCTGGCAGCAGCTCACCGCGGGCAAGCTGTGGGCGCCGAGTCAGCCGATCTACGGCTACGGCCTGTGCGCCGAGTACGCCCTCGCGATGCGGTTCAGCGACGACCTGATGGACCTGGTGCGGTGGACCGTGTCCGCCCGGGTGATGGCGGCCCCGCTGACCTACCTCGCCGCGCGGGTGCTGACGCCGGCGCTGGCCGGCACCAGCCTGGCCGCGGCCCGGGTCGGCGCGCTCGCGGCGGCGATGCTCCTCATCCGGCACCCCGGCATCACCAAGGCGATCGGGGGGGGCACCCACGGCTACCTGGCGATGACCTTCGTGGCGCTGGCGGTCCTGGGCCTGGGCCTGGCGTCGACCCGACGGTCCCGGATTGCCCTGCTCATCGGCTCCATCGCCGTGCCGATGGCGATGATGAACCACCCCTACGCGCTGCTCCTCGCCGCCGGCGCGCTGGCCCTCATCCCCCTGCTCCTCAAGCACAACGGCTGGCTCGGCCTGGTGATCGCGGGGGTTCCGACGCTCGCCCTGGCGACCCTGCGGCTGCCGCCGCTGCAGCAGAGCCTCGGCAACCCGGGCAACTGGGAGGCGATGGTGGGGTCCGACCTGCCGCTGGAGGACCTGACGTACAGCACCGTGGGGGCGCTCAACGTACCCGCCAACTACGCGCTCGCGGTGGGGGGGCTGATCCTGCTCGGAATGGCGATCCGCGGGCCGGCGGGGGGCGATCGCGCGCTACGCCGGAGCTGGGGGGCGGTGACGCTGCTGGCCGCGATCTCGGTCCCGATCACGGCGCTGATCATCGAGTACATCCGCCCGTACCACGTCGAGCTGGCGGCGCCGCTGCTCGCGGTCGGGGTCGCCACCGGGTTGGCGCTCCTGGCCGATCTCGCGCTCCGGCTGAGGCGGTGGCCGTGGAGCGCCCTCGCCCTCGGCCCCCTGCTCGCGTGGGGGAGCTGGCACCTCGCGAGCCTGCCGATGGAGCTGACCCGGGCGCTCTGCCAGAACCCGGTGATGGCGGACAACGTCGCCGGAGCGGTGGCGATCCAGCAGGCGATCCAGGCCGACCTCGCGACGCTGCCCGACGAGACGCGGCTGATGACCAGCAACCTGCAGCTCGACGCCCAGGCCCACCTCGACAACGTGCAGCCGGCGACGCTGGGGCTGCTCCTGGCGGGGGTCTCACCGACCCGGATGGAGTGCTGCAGCCCGGGCGAGCCGGTCGCCTGGTACTGGGTGTTGGGGACCGACGGCGAGGACCGGACGGTGCTCGACCGGCTGGTCGCGGAGCCCGGGATCGACCAGCTGCTGGGGCCGCCGGAGCTGGAGGAGCGGCTGATCGTGGTCCGGACCGCACAGGCCCGGCTCCGCCTGCGGGACAAGGCCTGCGAACTCAACACCGGGGTGCTGTGGGACGGCCACTACCCGACGTTCCTGTCGTGGATCTCGACGGCGCTGAACCAGGAGCTGCCGGTGCCCGCCAGCCCGGTCGACTGCGAGGTCGCCGGCACCCCGCCGATGCCGTCGGCCGAGGAGCTCGCGGGCAGCGAGCTGGCGACGCTGATGAGCGCGATCGACGAGGCGGACGCGGTGCGGTGGATGCGGGCGCCGGCCCCCCAGCGGTTGCTCGGCCGCCCGGTGCTGCTGCACGTCGGCCGCTGCGACGACCCGATGCTCGCGGACGCCCGCGGCTGGCTCGACTACTACGAGCAGACCGCCGACCACCTCGACATCCAGGTGCTGTCGATCATCGTCGACGGCAGCGACGAGGAGCTGCCGTGCGGGACCCAGCACGGCGTCAGCCGCGCGGTCGGTCGCGCCCGGTCGGCCGCGATCACCGACGGGCTGCAGATCGATCGTCGTGAGGTCCGGCTGTACGACCACCGGGGGGAGCGACGCTCCACCTGGACCGAGCTCGTGCAGACGGGAAACACCGCGGCCTACGACCTGCAGCACCTGCTCGACCGGCTCGACCGGGAGCGGCGCGCGGCCCTCGAGGCGTCCGAAGCCGCGAACGAGTGACCCGGGGCCCGCAGGGCTACTTCGTCAGCCGCTCCAGGAGCGCCACCTCGGCCGCCACGCCGGCGTCGCCGGGATCGCACCGGAACGCCTGCCGCGCCACCTCCAGGGCCGCCTCCCGGTCGCCGACCCAGCGCAAGCCGCGGGCCCGGTTGGCGACCGCGACGCACAGCGTCGGATCCAGCTCCGCGGCCCTCTCCCAGGCGTCCAGGGCGCCCCCCACGTCGTAGCCCAGGAACCGCCCGTTGCCGGCCCACAGCCAGGCTTCGGCGGAGGCGTCGGGCGCCTCGATGGCCGCCTCCAGGCGCTCCAGCTCGGCCCGGAGCTGGCCCGCCGCGTCGGCGACGTACTCGGGCAGGCCGTCCTTCCAGTCGATGAACGCCCACTCGTGGATGCGCGGATCGGGCGCCCGCAGCGCCTCGTATCGTTCGATCCCCTCCGCCGCGACGTCCTCGAACGTCCAGCCGTCGGGGGCCGGGAGCAGCCCCTCGGCCACGATCGCCTCGGCCAGCCAGGCCGCCACCCGCCAGTTCGCGGGCGACGACAGGTGGCAGTGGTCGTAGACCGGGCCGTACTCCAGCGTGCCGGTGGGGCTCTCGGCGCGGAACCTCGCCTCGACGTCGACCGTGGCGATCACCCCCGACCGTCGGCCGAACGCGCGGATCGCGTCGCTCACCTCGGGCATCACCCGGTTGGGGTACTCCGCGTGACGGCGGGCCTGCACGTAGTAGTCGAGCTTCGCCTCGGGGGGCCCGTCATCGGTCGCCCATTGCGCCATCGCGTACAGCGCCCGGGGGTCCTTCGGGTGCATCGCGAGCGCCGCCCGGGCGGCCTCGGCCCCGGCGTCACCCCCCTGGGTGGTGTCCTGCAGCAGCTGCTCGAAGCGCTCGCCGTCCTCCCCCGGCCAGGGGTAGTACTGCGGGTCGTGCAGGTCGTTGGGGGCCGGGTTCATCACGATCACCGGCACGCCCTCGTCGCGCGCCGCGTCGACCACCCGGCCGATGTTGTGGCTCCAGGTCCGCGCCGCGTACCGTCGCTCCAGCCGACCGAGGCGCGCCCGCTCCTCGGGCGGCACGGTGGACGCCTCTTCGACCTGCTCCGGGGGGGCGTCGCTCGACAGCCCCCGCTGAAGCAGCGCGTACAGCCGCAGCCCGGACAGCCGCTGGGCGAGGAGCAGCGCGCGGGTGTAGCGACGATGCTGCCCCGCGGTCATGTAGTCCTTCCAGGACGCGAGCTCGAGCAGCTCGTTGTGCCCCGAGTAGACCACCAGCAGGTCCCACCGGCCGATCTCCAGGGCGTACGGCACGGCCCAGGCGATCTGCTGGGACGACCACGCGATGGCGCCGAAGTTGACGACCCGCACCTCCCGGTCCGGGGAGGCGGCCTGGAGCAGCTGCTCCGTCCGGTGGGGGAACGCGCCGGGGGGGAGGACCCCGTATCCCTGGGCCGCGCTGCCGCCGAAGACCGCGACGCGGAAGGTGTCGGTCGCCGCGTCGGGGGCGAACGGCCGGAAGTGGTGCGGCTGCCCCGCGGACACCCAGCTGCGCCCCTCCTCGTCGTGCAGGTTGACGAACGGGAGCCGCAGGATGTGGTCGGCGAACCAGGTGGTCGTCCGGGACGGGGCCGGCTCCACCCCGGCGACCCGCAGCGCGCCCTCCAGGGCGGCGAACAGGGCGAGCGTCGCGAGGGCCGCGAAGAGGAGGCGCCGGCGCAGGCTCAGCGCATGGCGGCCGCGCTGGTCGACGTCCCCCCTCCTCCGGGGGGTCACGGGCGGGCGCCGATCCGCTGGCCCAGCCGCACCACGTCGCCGGGCTTCGCCTCCCAGGCGACGGCGCCCGGCTCGAACACGAGCACGACGGTGCTGCCCAGCTCGAAGCGGCCCAGCTCGCCCGCCCGAGCGACGGCGAAGGGGGTCGGCAGATCGACGTCGGCGGCGGGGGCGCCGCGGTTGGTGAGCAGGTCGGCGAACTCCACCGCCATGCGGCCGACCCCGAACGCGCCGACCATCACGACGGCGACGTCACCGAAGTCCTCGCTGCGGACGCGGGCCACCAGCCGCTCGTTGCGGGCGAACAGGTCGCGGATGCGGCGGGTCGCCGCGTCGAACACCGGCCAGAGCCGACCCGGACGGTAGCGGTAGCCGACGACCCCCCCCGCCACCGGGGTGTGCACGCGGTGGTAGTCCTTCGGGGAGAGGTAGATGACCGCGAACTCGCCCCCCTCGTACCGATCGTCGCCGCCGAGGAGGTCGCCAACGGCGTAGTCGAGGTCGGGCGACTGGGGGAGGCGTCCGCCCTCGATGTGGCCGATCGCGTAGACCCGGCCGTCGCAGGGGGCGACCACCGCGCCCTCGTCGGCGCACACCGGCCGCGCGCCGTCCTTCAGCCGGCGGATGAAGAACGACACGATGGTGTCGTAGTCATCGAGGGTGCCGGCCGCCTCGTCCAGGTTCACGCCGTAGTGGCCGATGTACCAGCGCAGGAACGTGCGGAGGATCCAGCGGGGGAGCCGCCGGCGACCGAGCCAGCCCATCGAGGCGCTGACCCGCTTGCGAGGGAGCACCGACAGGAACCCGATGACGAGGCCGTCTTTCATCGAGTCGCACTCTATAGCGCCGGGCCACCGGGCGCTCTCGGGGAACCCCTGGGCGGGCCTGTGGTCTGATCGACTCGTGCGCCCCCTGCTCTCGTGCCTCGTGGCCCTTGCGATCGTCGCCGGCGTCTCTTTCCGGCCGACCCCCGCGGCGGCGGCGGACCCCCACGACGACCTCTGCTCGGCGTTGAAGGGGCGCTCCGCCGACGTACGTCGGGCCGAGCGTGCGCTGTCCCGGGGGGCGGATCCGGACCTGCCCTGCCAGCTGACCGTCACCGAGTTCCGGCTCCGGTTCGAGGGACTGATGCTGCTCCTCGCCACGGGCGGAGCGGCCGCGGTGGTGCCCGGCTGGTTGGGGCCGCGGGCGTGGGAGCAGGTCGACGAGGTGGTGGCGGTGCCGCCCCTCGCGCTGGCGTCCCAGCGGAGGAGCAAGGGGGCGGTCGACGCGCTGCTGGACGGGGGCGCCAGCCGCATGGGGTTGCAGGGCGAGTTCGCGACCGCGATCGCCCAGGGCGAGCTGAGCTGGGCGGAGTTCCTCGCCGACCGGGCGCCCGACAAGCGGGTGGCGGCGCTGCCGCCGAGCCTGCTTCGACCCGCCTACGTCGACCGGCTGGTCGCGACGGAGCCGGTGCTCCGCCACGTCGAGATCGACTGGTACGAAGCGACCGGCCGCTTCGCCAGGCACCCCGAGATGCTCGCGACGCTGCAGGAGGCGGGGCTGCCCAGGGAGGCGCTGGACGGCGCCTTCGAGCGGGCGGTGTTCGACGACGAGATGGCCTGGGCGGCGGTGCTCGCCGAGCGGGGCTCGAGGCGGCGGCTGACCCGGTTCCCCGACGCGGTGTTCCTGGACGAGGCCCGCATGGACGCCCTCGCCGCGCTTCGGCCGCAGCTGAAGTACGTCTACCTGCAGCCCGACGACATCCTGGCCGCGGCGGAGCGCAACCCCCGGTTCGTCGAGCAGCTCGACGCGATGGGCCTCGACCTGGTGGCCGCCGCGCAGCTCCTCCTGCGGGACTGGGAGTACGAGGCGGTCGAAGCCCTCGCCGAGGGCGGGATGGACGTCGACGCGCGGCCGCGGTCGACCTACAGCCGGAGCCTGTTGGAGGACGCGTCGTTCCGCGGGGACGAGCGAGCGGTCCGGCTCCTGTTGGACCTCGGGGCGACCCTCGGCGACGAGCGGCGCGACCACCCGGTGCGGCTGGCCGCGCGCACGGGCCGTTTCGCGGTCGCCGAGCTCCTGATCACGGAGGCGGTGCCGGAGCGCCAGCGGGCCGGCTGGTGGCTCGTGGTAGCCGAGCACGCGCTCGAACGCGACGACCTGGAAGACCTGGCCGCGGCGCTGGAGCCAGAACGGGGCGGCGGTCGCCACGACCTGGCGCCGCTGGTCGACCTGGCGGTGAGCCGCCGAAAGGACGACGCGTTGCCGTTGCTGGTGCCCGCCGCCCGGGATCCCGGCCGCGCGGCCCAGGTCGGCCTCGCCCGGGCCTGCGAGCTGGGGCGGCCAGACGTGGTGACGCTGGTGATCTCCCTCGGGGCGGACCCGACCGGTGGGGTGGGGCCGACGGGCGCGCCGCCGCTGCACTGGACGGTCGCGTCGTGGTCCTACTACCAGCCGGAGACGGTGGCGGCGCTCATCGAGGCAGGCGCGGATGTGCAGGCCCGGGACGGCGACGGTCGCACCGCCGTGGAGGTCGCGCTCCAGGAGCGGGCCTGGAAGTCGGTCGCGGTGCTCGCCGACGCGGGGGCGCCGATCGAACGAGACCAGGTCGAGTGGCTGCTGGACGAGCGGTGGCACGGCAAGCGCACCATCGCGGTCATCGCGCTGGCCGCCCACGCCGAGCGGATCGAGCGACGCCCGGGCTGGTGGGCCCGCCGCGCGAGGCGTGCGGACAAGGACCGCTGGCCCCCCGAGGTGGTCCGGGCGTTGGAGGACGCGTCGGAGCGGCTCAAAGAGGCTCGGCGGCAGCGGAGGTAGGCCCCCCGGGCCGGATCTGTGCCACCGTGGCAGGGCCACATGCGGCTCGTCCCCTTCTTGTTGTTCTTCGCCTCCGGCATCGCGGGGCTCGTCTACGAGGTCTCGTGGGCGCGCCAGCTCGGGGGGCTGTTCGGGCACGCGATCGACGCCGAGGCGGTCACCCTGACGGCCTGCTTCGCGGGCATGGCGCTGGGCAGCTGGGGGGCCGCGCCGCTGGCGACGCGGTCGGTACGGCCGCTGCGCGGCTACGCGGTCGCCGAGCTGCTCGTCGCGGGCTGGGCGCTCGCCGTGCCGCTGCTCCTGGAGCTGCTGACGACCCCGACCGCGGCGGCGTTCCTGAGCCCGGAGGGGGCGACGGCCCGAGCGTCGATGCGCGCGGTCGTCGCGTTCGTCCTGCTCCTGCCGGGAGCGGTCGCCCTGGGGGCGACCCTCCCCTTCATCGCAGCTCACTTCCGAGCCTCCCGTCGGCTCATCACCAGCGCGTACGCGGTCAACATCGTCGGCGCCTTCGTGGGGGTGCTGGCGACGACGTTCGTCCTGCTGCTGCACGTCGGGGTGGTCCGCTCGAGCTTCGTCGCCGCCGCGATCTCGGTCGGCTGCGGTCTGACGGCGCTGAACCTGGGACGCCCCCCCGGAGCCCCGACCGTGGCGGAGCCGGGCCGGGTCCCCGGGATCGCGTGGCGATGGCAGGTGCTCGCCGCGCTGTCCGGGTTCGGCACGCTGGCGCTGCAGGTGCTGTACACGCGCCTGTTCGCCCTGACGTTCCACAACAGCGCCTACACCTTCGGCGCGGTGCTCGCGGTGTTCCTGGCGGCGCTCTCCCTGGGGAGCGCCCGGGTCGCCCTGAAGCTGCGACGGGTCGATCCGGCGCGGTCCCTGGGGTGGACGTTTGCGCTCGCCGCGGTGCTGATCCCGGCGTCGATCGTGCTGTTCGCGGTGACGACCCGGTTCGGCTACTTCACCGGTGGAGCGTCCATGGTCGGCTACACGATGGGCGCCCTGGGCCTGGTGGCGCTGATCGCCGGCCCGGTCGTGGCGACCCTCGGCGGGGTGCTGCCGCTGTGTTGGGCCGCGGCGAGCGACGAGCCGGGCGATCGTCCCCGGGTGGTGGGTCGGCTCACCGGGATCAACACGGCCGCCGCCGCGGTCGGCGGGGCGGCGGCGGCCTTCGTGCTGCTGCCGACCGTCGGGCTGTGGAGCGGCTTCGCGGCGGTCTCGCTGCTGTACCTCGGCGCGTCGCTGGCGCTCGCGCGGGGTTGGGCGCCGCGGGCCCGGCGGGTCCTCGGCGGGGTCACGGCGGTGGTGCTGCTCAGCGCTGCGTTGGTCCGCCCCAGTCCGCCCCGGGCGCAGGGCGAGACCGTGGCGCGGTGGGAGACCCCGTACGGCTGGATCGACGTCACGCTCGAGGAGTCGGGGGCGCTGCGGATGCGGCAGAACCTGCACTACCAGTACGCCTCCAGCGCCGACCTCGACCGGGTCCGGCGCCAGGCGCACATCCCGCTGCTGGCCCACGAGGCGCCCGAGCGGGTCGCGTTCCTGGGGCTCGCGACGGGGATCACCGCGGGCGCCGCGCTGGACCACCCGGAGGTGGACGAGATCACGATCGTGGAGTTGATCCCGGAGGTGGTCGAGGCGGCCGGCTACTTCGCGGAGTTCAACGGCGGGGTGCACGTCGATCCGAGGGTGACGATCGTGAACAACGACGCCCGCAGCTACCTGTACTCCACCGGCTCGACGTTCGACGTGATCGTCGCCGACCTCTTCGTCCCCTGGGAGAGCCACACGGGCTACCTGTACACGGTGGAGCACTACGCGGCGGTGCGATCGCGCCTCGCCCCCGGGGGGCTGTTCTGTCAGTGGATCGCGCTGTGGCAGGCCGGTCCGGTGGAGATCGAACTGATCGCCGACAGCCTCCGCGCGGTGTTCCCCCACGTCGACGTCTGGGTGGGCGGCATCGACGAGGACCGGGTCGCCCTCGCGCTCATCGCGTCGGAGCGCTCGCTCGACCTCCCGTCCCCGGGCACGGACGCGCGGCTGGCGCTCCTGGACGCGGACGCGGCGGCGCCGGACCGCCAGATCGAGAGCGCGGCGCGCATGGCCCCCCTCCGGTACGGCGAGTGGCCCCTGCACCCCTCCCGACCGCTGAACACCGACGAGCGCCCCCGACTCGAGTTCCTCGCGCCGCTGACCCACCGCAACCGGACGACCCTGACCGGCGACCGGCTCGTCAGCTACGAGCGGAGCGTTCTGTCGCCGTTGAGGCGGTAGGGGTCGCCCCCCGGCGGACGGAGTCCCATCGGCCGGGCGCTACTGACGGCCGCCGCGTCCGCCCCCAGTCTGGGCCCATGTTCGAGCACGCACGCCGCCGCCGACCCCGGATCCGTCACGCGCTCCTCGCGCTCGCCGCCCTGTGGGGCGGCCTCTGCGTGGGCCCCACGCCGCTCGCCGCGGGCGACCGCAACGACACGGACAAGACCCACACCGCCGTGGTCGAGATCCTCGGGCGACACGCCGCCACCCTGCCGGCCGACGAGGCCCCCGCCTGGCCTCGGGGCGCGACCGCCTGGCCGACGGCGCCGCTGCTGAGCTGGTCCGCCGACGGCTGGCGCGAGCTGGAGGTCCCCGGCGGCGCGCCTCGCGCGGTCGACGCCCCCGTCCCCGCCGGCTCGGTGCCGACCCTGGTCCTGGCCGCGGACCTGCCGGCGACGACGCTCGTCGACCACGACCCCGCCGCCGACGCCCGGGTCGTGCTGGCCGCCCGCTCGGTGGGCGGGGCGTACGACCAGCGCGGCGCAGAGGTGAGCTTCCGGGCCGTCGACCTGCGGATCGTCTCGCCCGAGACCCGCCCCAGCCCGAACCCGGCGACCCGTACATGGCGTTCGACTCGGAGGGGACGGGCGGCCTCGCGATGGCGGAGCAGATGTTGACCCTGCTCGGTGACGACCCCGAGGACTCGGACCTGGTGCACGTCGTGGCGTTCGGCTCCATCACGGTCGCCGACGTGGTGGTCGTCTGCCTCGCCGCGCAGTCTCTCGACCTGCCGTGCGTGCTGGCCCGGAGCTGCCCCGAAGGGCCGACGAGGGCCTGGGCTCGCGCGGCGGCGGGCTCGGCCTGGGGGGCGGCGGGGGCGGCCTCGGGGGCTGGGATCGGGTGGCCTCGCCAGCCGCGGCGGCGGCGAGGGTGGCTCGATCACCGGCCTGGGCGGCGGCGGGGGCGACGACCGGAACCCGGGGACGGGTCACCTTCGGGAGCGTCACGGTCGTCGGAGTGGCCGACTACGAAGCGATCGGGCGCACGCTCCGGCGGATGGAGGGGCCCCTGTTGTACTGCTACGAGTCCCAGCTCTCCCGGTCCCCGGACCTCGCGGGCACCTACGAGGTCCAGCTGAAGATCGAGCCCGACGGGACGGTCGCGAGCACCCGACGGAAGGACTCCTCCACCCTGGTCTCGGACCGGGTCGACGGGTGCATCCAGCGCGTGCTCATCCGGTCGCGGTTCGCCCCCCCGGGCGGCGACCAGACCCTCATCGTCGGCCAGGAACTCGTGTTCGACCAGCCGCCCCGGGAGCGCCCCGCCCGCAGCCCGCTCGAAACCATCCCGCGCACCCCCGACCTTGACACCCCCGCCGTCGTCCTTAACTTGCGCTCCTCGTGAGCAAGCGCGACTACTACGAGGTCCTCGGCGTCGCCAAGGGTGCGCCCAAGGCCGAGATGAAGAAGGCGTATCGCAAGCTCGCGATGCAGTTCCACCCCGATCGCAATCCGGACGACAAGGAGGCGGAGTCCCGCTTCAAGGAGGCGGCCGAGGCGTGGGAGGTGCTGTCCGACGAAGGCAAGCGTGAGCTGTACGACCGCTTCGGCCACGACGGCCTGAGCAAGTCGGGCTACTCCGGCTTCCACGGCGGGGTGGAGGACATCTTCTCCGCCTTCGGCGACATGTTCGGGGACATCTTCGGCTTCGGCGGCGGCGGGCGACGGCGCAGCGGCGGACGGCGGCGGGCCCCGCGGCGGGGCAACGACCTCCGCTACGACCTGCAGCTCGACTTCCACGACGCCGCCTTCGGCACCACCGAAGAGGTGAACATCGCCCGGGCGGAGCCCTGCGAGACCTGCCACGGGACCGGCGGCAAGGCCGGCACCGAGCCCGTCGCGTGCGGCACCTGCGGCGGCCGGGGCGAGGTCATCCAGCAGCAGGCGTTCCTGCAGATCCGCACCACCTGCCCCGCCTGTCGCGGCGCCGGCTCGTCGTACGCCGAGAACTGCGGCGACTGCAGCGGCGCGGGCCGCGTCAGCACCGAGCGCAAGCTGAGCGTCAACGTGCCCCGCGGGGTCGACGACGGCATGCAGCTGCGCCTCCAGGGTGAGGGCGAGCCCGGCATGATGGGCGCCCCCGCCGGCGACCTCTACGTCTTCCTCCACGTGCGGCGGCACGACGTCTTCGAGCGGCACGGCGACGACGTCGTCTGCAAGCTCGACCTGTCGTTCCCCCAGGCCGCCATGGGGGCCGAGATCACCGTGCCGACCCTCGACGGGGAGGGCACCGCCGCGGTCAAGCCGGGCACGTCGACCGGCGACCTGGTGCGCCTCAAGGGCATGGGCATCCCCAACGTGCGCACCGGCGTGCGCGGAGACCAGGTCATGCAGGCGTTCGTGAAGACGCCGAAGAACCTGACCGACCGTCAGAAGGAGCTGCTGACCGAGCTCGCGACGATCGAAGGCGCCAAGGTCAAGGACGGCAACAGCCCCGGGGGCTTCAAGCGGTTCCTCTCGCGGTTGACCGGCCACGAGGACTGAGCCGTGCGCCGGTTCGCGCTGGCCGCCGTCGCGGCGCTCCTGCTCCTGATCCCCGCGACCGTCGTCGCGCAAGACGACGGCCCCCAGGCGTCCGTCGTCCACAAGGCCGGCGAGCCGCTGCCCGGCGGCAAGCTGCTCGTGCAGATCGAGGTCGCGTGGGCCGGTCGCCCCGACCGCCACCTGCCCGGTGTGCCCCGCCTGGAGGTGCCGAAGGGCGCGGTCGTCCGCATGGGCCGCAGCACGAGCGAGTTCGACGGCGAGCGCACCCGGTGGTGGACCGACGCCGTCGTCGAGCTGCCCGACAAGCGGGGTCCCTACACCCTCGGCCCCGCCCGGGTGCCGCTGAAGGCCGGGCCGTCGGCCGGCGCCGAGCTGGTCGGCGAGGCCGTCCGGGTGGGGGACGACGGCCGCCGCCGCGCCCTCATCGGGCAGGGAGTGGGCAACGGGGTCGTCGTGTTGATGGTGCTGCTATACGTCGGCCTGCGCTGGAGAAGCCTCGGCGAGCCGACCGACAAGGAGGAGTGATGACCGCCCCCGTCTACGACCTGGAACAGGTGCGAGCCCAGCTGGAGCAGGTGGCCGGCTACTTCGGCGCCCTGCGGCAGCAGGTCGGCCGCGTCGTCGTCGGCCAGAGCTACATGGTGGAGCGGCTGCTCATCGGGCTGCTCGCCGGCGGTCACATCCTGCTCGAAGGCGTGCCCGGCCTCGCCAAGACGACCACCGTCAAGGCCGTCGCGGACGCCATCCAGACCAGCTTCAAGCGCATCTCGTTCACGCCCGATCTGCTCCCCGCCGACGTCATCGGCACCCAGATCTACAACCCCAAGTCGGGCGACTTCGCGGTCAAGCAGGGTCCGGTCTTCACCAACATCCTGCTCGCCGACGAGATCAACCGCGCCCCCGCCAAGGTCCAGTCGGCGCTGCTCGAGGCGATGCAGGAGCGCCGGGTCACCATCGGCGACACCACCTTCACCCTGCCCGACCCGTTCCTCGTGCTCGCCACGCAGAACCCCATCGAGCAGGAGGGCACCTACCCGCTCCCCGAGGCCCAGGTCGACCGGTTCATGCTCAAGCTGCGGGTCGGCTACCCCACGCGCGACGAGGAGAAGGAGATCCTCCGCCGCTCCATCGCCGGGTTCCCCGACCTGACGCCCGTCATCACCCCGGACCACCTGATGCACGCCCGCCGCGTCGCGGCGACGATCCGCTTCGACGCCAAGCTGGTGGACTACGTGCTCGACCTCGTCACCGCCACCCGCGACCCCGCCGGCGCCGGCATCAAGGACCTGGTCGGGCTGGTCGACTTCGGCGCCTCACCGCGGGCCACGCTCGCCCTCGAGCGGGCCGCCCGCGCCCACGCCTTCCTGGCCGGTCGGGCCTACGTCAGCTCCGGCGACATCAAGGCGATCGCCCCCGACGTGCTCCGCCACCGGCTGGTCCTCAGCTACGAGGCCGAGGCGGAGGAGATCGACGGCGACGAGGTGATCGCCCGCATCCTGGCGTCCGTCCCCGTCCCCTAGCCGCGGAGGCCGCCCCTTGCCGACCGCTCTGCTGGGTCCGCTGATCTTCGCCCTCGGAGGCGCGGTGCTCGCCGTGCTCGCCGGGGTGGCGTGGGCGAACTGGCAGAACCGCCGGGACGAGGAGCGACGACGCGCCCGCGGCGGCCACGACACCGCCGGTCGCTGGCTGCCCGAGGGGGCGCTGGGCGGCGCCCGCGGCGGCGTCAGCAACGAGCTGCTCGCCCAGGTCCGGCGCATCCACATCCGCACCCGCCACCAGGTCAACGACCTCATGGCCGGGGAGTACAACTCCGTCTTCAAGGGTCGTGGGATGGAGTTCGAGGAGGTGCGCGAGTACGTGCCGGGCGACGACGTCCGCACGATCGACTGGAACGTCACCGCCCGGATGCAGCGCCCGTTCGTGAAGGAGTTCCGCGAGGAGCGCGAGCTGGTCGTCATGATCCTGGTCGACATCTCGCGGTCGGGTGACTTCGGCACCACCGGCCGCCTCAAGAACGAGCTGGCGGCGGAGCTGGCCGCCACGCTGGCGTTCGCCGCGACCCGCAACAACGACAAGGTCGGCCTCATCCTGTTCACCGACCGGATCGAGCGGTTCGTGCCGCCCAAGAAGGGGCGCGGTCACGTCTGGCGGGTCATCCGCGAGATCCTCGACTGCGAACGCGAAGGGCGCGGCACGGACCTGGGCGAGGCGCTCTCGTTCCTCAACCGGGTGGTGCACCGCAAGGCGGTCGCGTTCGTCATCTCCGACTTCCTGGACGAGGCGGACTTCGAGCGCCCGCTGCGGGTCGCCAACCGGCGCCACGACCTGGTGCTGTTCCGAGTGAGCGACCCCCGGGAGCGCGAGCTCCCCGACGTCGGCTTCGTCGCCGTCCAGGACGCCGAGGACGGTCGCCCCGCCTGGCTGGACACCGCCAGCGGCAAGGTCCGCAAGCGCTACGCCGAGGCCGCCGCGAGCCGCACCGCGACGCTGCGAGGGCGGCTGCGCAAGCTCAACGTCGACCTCGTCGAGATGTCGACGGACGAGGGGGTCGCGGGGCCCCTGATCCGCTACTTCCGCTACCGGGAGGCACGGATCCGATGAGGCGCCCCCTCCTCCTCCTGCTGGTCTTGCTCGCCGCGTGCGGCGGGGAGCCCGTCGAGCCGGCCGCGACGGGGCCGGTGCGGGTGCGGGCGTCGGTCGAGCGCAGCGACGTCGTGCCCGGGCAGCCGTTCTTCCTCACCGTGGAGGTGGACCGGCGCCAGGACGTCCAGATCGACCTGCCCGACGTCGGCGCCGGCATCGACCGGCTGGTGATCATGGATCAGCGGCGCGAGGGGCCCGAGACCGTCGGCGACCGGGTCGTCACCCGGCAGATCTACAAGCTCAAGGCGCCCGTCGAGGGCACCTACCTCATACCGTCGGTGGACGCGCCCTGGAAGACGGACGCCAACGACGTCGGCACCGCAGGGACCGGCCCGATCCTCATCGAGGCGGCGCGCGTCGGCGGCGCGGCGGACGAGGACGAGCCGCTGCGTGACCTCAAGCCGCTGAGCCGGCTGGACGCCCAGCTGTGGCCCTGGATGGTGGCCGCGGCGTTCGCGCTGCTCGCGGTGGCGACCGTGCTGCTCCTCCGCCGCTTCGTCGGCGGCGCGCCGTCCGCCAGCCCGCCGCCGCCGCCGGCCCACGAGGTCGCCCTGGCGGCGCTGCGCAAGCTGGCCCGGTCCCCGCTGCTCCGCGAGGAGGACCAGGGACCGTTCGCGTACGAGGTGTCAGCCATCCTGCGGCGCTACCTGGAGGCCCGCTTCGGCTTCGGCGCGTGGCGTATGACGACCCCCGAGGTGCTGCGCTCGATGCCGGTCGAGCTGGCGAGCCAGAGGGAGGTGGAGGCGGCCATCCGCGACGTGCTGGAGGCCAGCGACTACGTGAAGTTCGCCGGCCAGCCCGTGCCCACGCCGACGCTGAGCGGCTGGGTGGAGGCGGCGACCCGCGTCGTGCAGCGTACCCAGCCCCGCGGGGAGGAAGCGGCATGAGCGGCTGGACCGCCTGGCGCTTCGCCGACCCGATCTACTTCGCGCTGATCCCGCTCATCGCGGTGGTCGTCTACGCGGGGCTCGTCGGCCGACGCCAGGAGCGGCTGCGGGTGCCCGCCATCGAGCTGGCGCGGGCCGCCCGCGGCGGTCGGGGGCAGCTGCTCCGGCTCGTCCCCCTCGGGCTGCGGGTCGCCGCGCTGTTCTGCCTCATCGTGGCGCTGGCCCGCCCCCAGGGCGGCAACCAGGGTCGGGAGGTCCTGTCCGAGGGCGTCGACATCATGCTGCTCGCCGACACGTCGGGCTCGATGGAGGCGATGGACTTCACCCTGGGGGGGCAGCGCGTCACGCGACTGGACGTCGCCAAGAAGGTCATCCGCGACTTCGTGGCCGGCCGCGCCAATGACCGCATCGGCCTCGTCGTGTTCGGGGAAGAGGCCGTCATCCAGTGTCCGACGACGTTGGACTACGGCGTGCTCGTCAACACCCTGGACGCGGTGCGGCTCAAGATGGCGGGAGACGGCACGGCCATCGGCTCGGCCATCGGCACCGCCACGACCGCGCTCAAGGAGATGCCCGGCGGCGAGGGACGCATCGCCATCCTGTTGACCGACGGCAAGAACACCACCGGCGTGCTGGATCCCCTGCAGGCGGCCCGCGCAGCGGCGACGTACGGCATCCGCGTCTACACCATCGGCGTCGGCACCGAGGGCGAGGCGCCGTTCCTCACCCAGGGGCTGTTCGGCCAGCAGTTCGTCTATCAGAAGGTCGAGATGGACGAGGACGCGCTGCAGGCGATCGCCAAGGCGACCGGGGCCCGCTACTTCCGGGCCGACAGCAGCGAGTCGCTGCAGGAGATCTTCACCCTCATCGACCAACTGGAGAAGACCGAGGTCGAGGTCAAGGAGTGGGTCGACTACTCCGAGCTGTTCCGCACCGCGCTGATGGCCGCCCTGCTGCTGCTGGTCGCCGAGTTGGTGCTCCGTTCCACCTGGCTCCGGACCCTTCCGGGCTGATGCCTCGCTAGGCTGCCGCCGATGCACTTCGCGACCCCGAGCTGGCTCTGGCTGCTGTGGCTCCTGCCGCCGCTGGCGCTGCTGTACGCGCTGGCCGCGAACCGGCGGGGGGCGGCGATGCGTCGGTTCGCGGAGGAGCGCTTCGTGCAGCACCTCGCGCCCCAGCGGTCGCCGGCGCGGGCGGCGCTGCGGGCGGTGCTGCTCCTCGTCGCCCTGCTGCTGATGGTGGGCGCCGCGGCGGGGCCGCGCTGGGGGTTCGCGTGGGAGGACGTGGAGCGCCGCGGCGTCGACATCGTCGTCGCGTTGGACCTGAGCCGCTCGATGCTGTCCCAGGACCTGCCGCCGGACCGGCTGACCGCGGCGAAGCGCGAGCTGAGCGACCTCGTCGATCTGCTCGAGGGCGACCGGGTGGGGCTGGTGGTGTTCGCGGGCATGGCGTTCACCCAGGCGCCGCTGACGCTCGACTACGGCACCGTCGGCGTCTTCCTGGACCAGCTCGACCCGACCTGGGTGCCCGTCGGCGGCACCGACCTGGGCGCCGCCATCGACGCCGCCGTCAAGACGTTCATCGAGGAGGACCGCAGCAGCAAGGCGGTCATCCTGATCACCGACGGCGAGGACCACGGCGGTCGACTGCAGGAAGCCGCGCAGGCGGCGAAGGAGCAGGGGGTGCACATCTTCGTGGTCGGCATCGGCAAGCCCGAAGGGGTGCCGGTGCCCGACGGCGTGGGCGGCTTCGTCAAGGACGACCGGGGCAAGGTCGTGCTCAGCAAGCTGGACGAGGGCGCCCTCAAGGAGGTCGCCCTGACCACCGGCGGCACCTACGTGCGCCGCAGCGAGGGCATCGCGGACCTGCAGAAGCTGTACCTGGAGGACATCAAGGGCACGCTCGAGGCGCGGGCGCTGACGTCGTCCCGGCAGCGCCGCTGGGAGGAGCGCTTCCAGTGGCTGCTCCTGCCCGCGCTCCTGCTGCTCTTCGTCGAGCCGCTCCTCGGGCCGCGCCGCTCCGTCGCGAGCCGAGGTGGGCACGTGCCGACGGCGAGCAAGCTGGCCGCCGCCCTGGCGCTGCTGCTGCTCCCCGCCACCGCCCAGGCCGGCTGGTTCGACGACCCGGTGCGCGACGCCCACCGGCTGTACGGCGACGGCGACTTCGACGGCGCCCTGAAGCGGCTGCTGCGGGCCCAGACCGACGACCCCACGGACCGTCGGATCGACTACGACATCGGCCACGCGCACTACCGGCTGGGCGCGTTCGACGACGCCGAGACCGCGTTCCGGGCCGCCACCTCGGCCGCCGACCGGGACCTCGCCGCCGACGCCTGGTTCGGCGCCGGCAACGCCCTGTTCCAGCAGGGCAGCTACCTCGAGGCGATCGCCGCCTACGAGGAGTGCCTGGGCATCCGACCGGACGACGAGGACGCCGCGATCAACCGCGACATCGCCCAGCGAGCCTGGGAGAAGCGAATGGACGAGGCGAACCAGCAGAACGAGGAGCAGGAGGAGCAGCCGCCCCAGGACCAGCAGGAGTCCGAACAGGACGGCGAGGCGACCGAAGAGGAGCAGCAGTCGGGCGAGGGCCAGGACGGCGAGCAGCAGGAGAAGCAGGAGCAGCAGCAGGGTCAGGGCTACAGCGAGCAGGAGCAGCAGGCCCCCGACGAGGGCGACTCCGAGGACCAGCGGGACGGCAGCGAGGAGCGCGAGGACCAGTCGTCGGGCGAGGACGACGGGCAGGCCGACGAGGAGTCCACGCCCGAGGCGGCCGCCGAACAGGAGGTCCAGACCGGCGGCAAGGCGGAGGCGGCGGACATCGACCGCGAGGACCCCTCCGACGCCGAGCGGGAGACCGCCGACGGGGAGCTGAGCCACGACACCGTCGAGGACGAGGGCGCGGGCGACGAGCCGCGGGCGATCGTCGAGGGTGCGCTGAGCGAGGAGGAGGCGGAGGCCCTGCTCCGGGCGCTGCGAGCCGATCAGGAGGCGCGACGGGCGGAGCGCACCCGGCGCGAGGCGGCCCGGGGCCGCCGGGCCGCGGAGAAGGACTGGTGATGGCCCGACGCCTCGCCCTGCTCGCCCTCGTGGCCGCGCTGCTCGTGCCCGCCGCGGCGTCGGCGGGCACGATCCGCGCGACCCTGGAGAGCAAGACCCTCAAGGTCGGCCAGGCGACCAGCCTGTCGGTCGAGATCCGCGCCGGGAGCGCCGGCCGACCCAGCCTCAACGCCCCCGCCGGCCTCGCCGTACAACAGATCGCGGTGGTCAAGGACCAGGGCATGGAGCGCGGCCGCCTGGTCGTCATCCACCAGTACGTCTATCGGATCACGGCGCTGGAGCCGGGCACCTGGAGCCTCGGGCCCGTCAAGGCGGAGCTCGACGGGCAGAGCAAGGCGTCGGAGACCTACGAGATCGAGGTCTCCGCGCGCGCCAGCGGCACGTCGAGATCGTCCCGCACCGGCCGGACGTCCCGCGATCGCTCCCGCCGCGGGGGTCAGTCGGGCGCGCGGGGCGGCGACTACTACGCCATCGCGTCGATCTCCGAGGACACGCCCTACATCGGCCAGTCGGTGGTGTACGAGGTGGAGATCGGGCGCGCCTCGTCGCTGCGCACCATGGGCCGAGACCAGTGGACGGCCCCGGACTGGCCACCCCTGTCCCTCGAGCCGGGCGTCGACATCGACTCCGACAGCCGCCAGGCGATCATCGAGAGCCGCCGGTACACCGTGTCGACGATCCGGGTGCCGCTGTTCCCCCTGGAGACCGAGCGCGTCGAGATCGCTCCGTCCGAGTTCGAGATGACCGTCGTCCGGCGCGGACGCGGGCTGGTCAGCCGCGGCCAGGAGCTGAAGTTCGGCAGCAACGGCGTCGTGGTCCGGGCCCGAACCCTGCCGACCGCCGGCCGGCCCGACGACTTCGGCGGGCTGGTCGGGCTGTTCGGCCTCGAGGCGTCCGTCGACCGGGCCCGACTGGAGACCGGGGAGACCGCCACGCTGTCGGTCCGGGTCCAGGGGCGGGGGGCGCTGCGCGGCCACACCCCACAGGTGCAGGTGCCCGACGGGTTGAAGCTGTACGCCGAGCAACCGGACGGCGGCCCCCGCCTCGTCCCGGGGGAAGGCGTGCTGACGGACATGGTGTTCCGCTTCGCGGTCGTCCCGCTGGAGCCGGGTACCTGGGAGGTCCCGGCGATCGACCTCGTGTTCTTCGACCCCGACCGCAAGGAGTACCGGCGCGCGAGCACCCAGGCCGTCACGCTGACCGTGACCGGCGAGCCGATCGTCGACTCCGCCGTGGTCGCCCGCTCCGCGTCGCTGACGACCGCCCGCGAGGAGGTCGAGGTCCTCGGCGCCGACATCCTGCCGCTCCACGACGGGGCGCGCATGCTCGGCGACCGCCGCGCCTCGGTCGGCTCGCCGCTGGTCCTGGCGCTGCTGCTCCTGCCGCTCATCGGCTTCGGGGGGCTCGCCGCGCGGGCCAGCGGGCAGCGCTTCGCGGGCACCGCGGGGGGGCAGCGCCGGGCCCGCGGCAGGGCCGCCAGGGACGCCCGCGCCGACGCCCGCAAGGCGGCGAAGGAGGGCGACGCGGCCGCCGCCGAGCGGGCGCTGCGGGCCTGGCTGAGCGCGCGCCTGGAGCGCTCGGGGGGTGCCCTGTCGCCCGACGACGGCGAAGCGGTGCTCCTCGCCGCGGGGGCGCCGCCCGAGGTGGCCGGCGGCCTGGGTACCCTGCTCACCCGGATCGAGGCCGTGCGCTACGGCGGCGCCTCTGGCTCGGGGTTGGAAGACGAGATCGCGACGTGGCTGGAGCAGGCGGCCCGGAGGTGGTCATGAGCCGCCTCGTCGTGCTCTTCGCGGTGGCGGTGATGGCCACCCCGGCGGCGGCCCAGGAGGTCGCCCAGCCGCCCAGCTTCGACTGCTCGGCGCTGTACGCGGCGGGCGAGTACGAGGCGGCGGCGGAGTGCTTCGAGTCGCTGGAGCTGCAGGGCAACAGCAACGGCCACCTGCTCTACAACCTGGGCAACGCGCGCTACCGCGCGGATCAGCTCGGGCTCGCGGTGCACGCGTGGCGGCGGGCCCGGCTTCACCTGCCCCGGGACGGCGACCTGGCGGCCAACCTGCAGACCGCCCGCGAACGGCTGCGGGACGACCTGCCGCCCCCGGACGTGCGGGCGCCCCTGGAGCGGGCGCTGCTCGCGCCCTACGACGCGCTGTCGGCCCGGGAGCTGCTGCTCCTCGGCGCGTTCGCGTGGGCGTTGCTCTTCGTCGTGTTGGCGATCCGGGTCGCCCGGTCCGTACCAGGGTGGCTGCCCGCGGCGCTGACGCTGGGCGCGATCGCGATCTTCGGCCTCGTCGGGTGGTCGGCCCGGTCCTACTCGGTGGCACGCCACCCGATCGCCGTCGTCATCGTGGACGAGGTGACGCTGCGATCGGGCCGGGACGTGATGAGCACCGACCTCGCCCGGCTCCACGAAGGGGCCGAGGCGTCCGTCGTCGAGCGAAGCGACGGGTGGGTGCAGGTGAGCCTCTCGACGGGGCTGCGCGGCTGGATGCCGTCGGCCGCGGTCGGCATCGTCGACTTCGACCCGGAGCCGGAGTAGCGATGTCGAGCAGACTCGGGTAGTTACGTCTTCGCTGGAGGAAACAACATGCAGCGTGTCCGCATCGCCGCCCTCGTCACGATCGCCTCGATGCTGTGGGTCAGCGTCGCCTCGGCGGCCCTGTACAACCCCCGCAAGGTCAAGAAGTGGCCAGAGATGGACAAGGTCTGGATCCGCTCCTTCGACGCCTTCATGAGCGACGAAGAGCTCGACATCTTCCAGGGCCTCAGGACCACCGAGGAGCGCAAGTCGTTCCTGAAGGAGGCGGGCTACTGGAAGATGTGGGAGGAGATCGACGAGGACGAGATGCTCGAGCATGTCATCGCCGGTGAGGTCGTCCCCGGGATGAGCAAGGACGAGGTCATCTACTGCTGGGACAAGCCGGCGAAGATCCGCAAGGACTTCAAGCGGGACGCCTACGTCGACGTGCTGAACTTCGAGTTCGAGATCGACCGCAAGGGCAACGAGTTCCTCCTCCGCCCCGACAGCCAGACCGCCTACAAGAACGAGATCCGGACGAAGTTCGTCTACATGTACAACGGCAGCGTCTTCAGCATCGTCTGGGAAGGCGAGGAGGAGGACGTGCTGGACGACCTCCCGGTCGAGGACAGCCCGGAGCCCACCCCCGCGCCCGAGCCCGAGCCCGAGCCGTCCGAAGGCGACGAAGCGGCGACAGAGCCCGAAACCGAGTAGTCACGGTCTGTTAACGTCGGGACGGAGCAATAGACGCTCCGGGGGACCCGATGAGCCTGAGCGGGCGTGAACTGCGGCTGATCTTCGAGGGCAGCCGCGAAGGCATCGCGGTGGTCCGGGAGTCCCGCGTCGTCGACGCGAACCCCGCGCTCTGCGACCTGCTCCACTACCGTCACAAGCAGCTCGTCTCCCTGCCCGACGTGGGCCACCTCGTGCGCACCGAAGACCGCAGCGCGTTGGAGACGCTGCTGCGCGCTCCCGCGGAGTTCGGCGCCCAGCTGCCCCCCCTGCAGCTCGGGCTGCTCCAACGCTCCGGGGACTCCGTTCCGGCTACGGTGCACGCCCGCCGCAGCGGGGACACCTGGTACCTGTTCGCGATGCCCGTCGAGGCGGCGGACGGCGAGGGGCTGCTGACCACGGGACGGAGCACGGTCCGCGAGCGGACCCGCGACCTGGAGCGCAGCCGGCAGCGCTACCGGCAGATCGTGGAGGGGCTGGCCGACGGGCTCGTCACCCTCAACGAGCGGAGCGAGTTCCTCTTCGTCAACCGGGCGTTCGCCAACATGCTCGGCTACGGGGCACGCTCCCAGCTCGTCGCGCAGTCGTTCACCGAGATCCTCGACCCGGACGACATCAACCGGATCCAGCGCGCCCTCACGCGCTGGCGCGCGGGCGAGGTGACTCGGACCGAGGCGACCCTGCGGGGGGCCCACGGCCGCTCCGTGCCGGTGCTGCTGTCCGGCACTGTGTTGACCCAGAGCCAGCCGCCGGGACCGCCTCGGGTCCTGCTCCTGGTCACGGACTTCGCCGAGCGGCAGGCCCTCGCGGACCGGCTCGCGCTGGCCCGCAAGATGGAGGGGCTGTCCAGCCTCGCCGGCGGCATCGCCCACGACTTCAACAACCTCCTGACCGGCATCCTCGGCAACGCCTCGCGGATCCGGATCTCCGCGCCGGACCCCGAGACCGACGAGCTGGCGCGCGCGGTCGAGGACTCGGCCGAGCTCGCGGCGCGGCTGACCCAGCGGCTGCTCGCCCTGGTCCGAGGCCAGGCGCCGGACCGCCGACTGCTGGACGTCGTCGACCTCGTGGAGCACACCGTCGGGCTGCTCAGCCGGGTGCTGCCGGACTCGATCAGCCTCCAGACCGACTTCGCCGCGAACCTGCCCCCGGTGCTCGCGGACGAGAGCCAACTGCAGCAGGCGGTGCTCAACCTGTGCATCAACGCGCGCGACGCGATGATGGACCACGCCGGCGGCGGGCTCCTCCACATCTCGGCGAGCGATGGCCTGCTCAGCAAGCCGCTGGACGACGGCACCATGACGCAGGAGGACGCCGTCGAGCTGGTCGTGAGCGACACCGGCCCGGGCGTGCCCATGGACGTGCGGGCCCGCATCTTCGACCCCTTCTTCACCACCAAGGGCCTCGGTCGCGGCATCGGCCTGGGGCTGGCGACCGTCTACCAACTGGTGGACGCCCACGGCGGCACGGTCGAGGTGTCCGACACCCCTGGAGGCGGGGCGACGTTCCGGCTGAGGCTGCCCGTGCACCGCGGCGTCGGCGAACGGACCGGCGAGCCGGCGACCCGGCCCAGCCGCACGTCGATGGACGATGACCCCGAGCCCAATCGCGGCACCATCCTGCTGGCCGAGGACGAGCAGGCGGTGCGCATGTTGGTGAGCTCGGCGCTCCGCGCCCAGGGGTACGAGGTGCTCGCGGGCGAGGACGGCCCCTCCGCCCTCGAGCTGTGGGCAGAGCACGGCGCCCGCGTCGACCTGCTGTTCCTCGACGTGCGCATGCCGGGCCTGGACGGCCCCGAGGTGCTGCGCGTCGTCCGGGAGAGCCGCCCCCGCATCCCGGCCATCTTCAGCTCCGGCTTCATCCCCGACGACCCAGCCAGCCAGGAGGTCTTCGAGCGGGTGATGTACCTGCCGAAGCCGTACCGCGTGCCGGACCTGATCGGCATCGTGTCCGAGGCGCTGCGCAAGCTCGGGGACGGCGGCGGCACCACGTCGTCGATCACCCCGCTGGGGGTCGTCACGACGCTGGAGGAGGAGGCGGTCAGCTCGATCTCGATCGGCTACCGCCCCGGCCAGGGGGTCGACCCCAGCCAGACGTTGGTGGACGAGCGACCGCTGGACACGGCCGAGCTGGACGTCAAGTTCGACTGACTGGTCGGGGGTGCTACCCCGCGAGCACCACCAGGACGAGCTCCCACTCCGCGAGCACGGACGTGCCGTCGCCGATGATCTGCATCGGGAAGACGAACACCTGGTCCGACGTGGTCTGAGGCACGCCGGGGAAGAGCGTGACGTCGAACGTCACCTCGGTTCCGACGGGGATGTCGAGGTACTCGGCCGGCACGATCTGGGTGACGAAGTCGAGGGGGTCGTCGTCCACCTCCAGCGTCAGGTCGAACTGGCCACCGTTGGACAGCGCCTCGATGCCGTCGATGACGAACGTGACCGTCGCCGACGAGGTGCCCTGGAACACGAGCGGGTCGGGGGTGCCGTTGCCGTCGATGTCGGCCAGGGAGCCGGTGGCGGTGGCGAGTCCGGTCATCTGCCCGATCGGATCGCCGGTGGTGCCGATGCCGATGAGCTTGCCGCCGATGTCGTTGAACGCCGCGCTGACGTCGCTGTTGCCCGCCGGGTTGCTGCAGAGCGGCGGCACCGGGTTGCCGATGATGTCGGCGTCGCGCAGCGGGGCGTCGGTCGCGTAGACGACGATCGGCACGGAGCCCGAGCGGAAGCCCGCGCCGCCGATGTTGCCCGGCAGGCCGCTGTCGTAGACACCGGCGACGTTGCCCGAGAACGCGTCCTGGTCGGGCCCGCTGGCGACGGGGATGAAGGGCTGCACGTCCGTCTGGCTGTCGTACTGGTTGTCGCAGTCCTGGTCGTAGCCGATCCCCGTGGCGGCCTGCAGGAGGGCCTCCATGCCCGACTCGGTCCAGTCGTAGCCGCTGCGCGTGCTCAGGCTGCCGAGCGCGCTCTGGACCGACGACGTGTTGGTCGTGATCTGCTGGTGGAGGATGAAGGGCTTGTCCCCGTAGGACGCCTCGCCGAAGACGGAGTACGCGTAGTCGTCGTACTCGGCTACGCCGAAGGCGAGGTTCGGGATCGCGATCGTGGAGACGACCTGGCTGAAGTTGTTGGTCATCGTGTTCAACACGCCCGTCATCGAGCAGGTGGTGTCGAGCACGAAGAAGACGTCGGCCTGCAGGATCTCGGGGGTGAACGGCACCGTCAGCGTCGTGTCGACGCGGGGGGACAGCTCGGCGTAGTAGCCCTCGATGACCGAGAAGGCGTTGCTCGGGTCCGTGCCCGCAGCGATCTCCGCGGCGTCGGTGAAGCCGTCGCCGTCCGTGTCCCGGTCCAGCGGGTTGGTGCCCAGGCCCGGCTCCTCGTTGTCCGCCAGGCCGTCGTTGTCCGAGTCGCTGTCCTCGAAGTCGTAGAAGCCGTCGCCGTCGGTGTCGATCGGGTTGTTCGGGTCGCCGCCGGTCTCCTCGTCGTCCGGGATGCCGTCGTTGTCCGAGTCCTCGTCCAGCGACGACGGGATGCCGTCCTCGTCCGGGTCGTCGAACCCCTCGACGGAGTCGGGCAGGCCGTCGTCGTCGCTGTCCTTGTCCAGGTAGTCGGGCACGCCGTCGCCGTCGTGGTCCGCCAGCTCGCCGGGGTTGCCGCCGATCTCGTCGTCGTCGGGGATGTCGTCGCCGTCGTTGTCCAGATCGGCGCTGTCGGGGATGCCGTCGCCGTCGGTGTCCTCGTCGCCCTCCTCCTCGTCGGGCAGGCCGTTGTCGTCGCTGTCCAGGTCGAGGAAGTCGGGGGTGCCGTCACTGTCCGAGTCCACCGGCGGCGTGCTCAGGTCGCCGTCGCCCGCCTCGACCGAGTCGGGGATGCCGTCGCCGTCGCTGTCGGTGTCGTGGTCGTTGCCGGTGCCGTCGCCGTCGGGGTCGTCGCTGCCCTCGTCCTCGTCCGAGATGTTGTCGCCGTCCGCGTCGGGCAGGTCGACCCCGTCGTCGTCGTCGTCGCCGAAGAGATCGTCGTCGTCCGCGTTGCTGTCGTCGTCGTCGCCCCGGCCCCGGCTCCCCCACGTGGTGCCCAGGCAGCCGGCGAGCAGCGCGAGGGCGGACAGGAGAGCAAGCAGGCGAATGGGCGTGCGGGTCATGCCAGCAACGTACGCGCGCGCACAGGAAGGCGTCAATCGGGGCGTTCGTGCCCGATCGAGTTCGTTCAGGCGGTGTGGATGTTGTTCTCGGCGACCATGGAGCGGGCCCCCGGCGCCGCCGCGAACGGCTCCAGCGCCTGCCGGAACGCCTCCATCGACGCGTATCGCTCGTCCGGATCCTTGGACATCGCGCGCTGGAAGATCCCGTCCAGACCCGGCGGGAAGTTCGCCGTCGGCAGCGCCTGCGACAGCATCAGCGGCGGGTCGTCGATCGTCTTCATCAGCAGTTCTTCGATGGTCGCCGCGGTGAAGGCCGGTCGGCCTGTGAGCAGGTGGAACCCGCTCGCCGCCAGGGAGTACATGTCCGCCGCCTCGCCGGCGTGCTCGCCGAGCAGCACCTCGGGCGCGACGTACAGCGGGGTGCCCATGATCGTGCCGACCGCCGTCAGCTCGGCGTCCGACGGCAAGCGCTGCCGCATGCGGCGGGCCCGCGGCCGCTCGGGCGCCTCGTCCGTCTTCCGGGCGATCCCGAAGTCGAGCACCTTGACCGCCTCCCGGCCGTCGGCGGTCCGGCCGAGGAAGAGGTTGGCGGGCTTGATGTCGCGGTGGATGAGGCTGCGGGCGTGGGCCTCGGCGAGCGACTCGCAGGCGTACGCCATCCAGCGGCAGACCAGGTCGAACGGCTGCGGTCCCTCGGCGTCCAGCACCTCCTGGAGGCTCTGCCCCTCGAGGTACTCCATCACGTAGAAGAGCTGACCCTGCTGGGTGATGCCGAAGTCGAACACCTGCACCGTGTAGGGAGACCGGAGGAGCGACGTCTCCCGGGCCTCACGCTCGAAGCGGCGCCGCAGCGCGCCCGACGCGTCCTTGTCCGGGTTGACGACCTTGATGACGCAGGGCCGGCCCAGATCCCGGTGCCACGCCAGGTAGACGACGCCCATCGCGCCCCGGCCGAGCTCCTTCTTGATCTTGTAGCGGCCCAGCGAGCGGGCCGAGACCAGCCGCTGGTGCATCGCGTGGATCATGTCCGACGCCACCAGGCCGACGCCGGCGATCGCCACCAGCGGGAAGAGGTTCGCCGCCAGGTAGCCCATCTCCTGGGTGTCCGACAGCCAGGCCAGGGGGCTGAGGGCGTGGGGGCCGAACAGCAGCAGGGTCGCCGGGTAGACGAGCACGAGGAAGCCGACCACGGGCAGGTGTTGCTTCGCTTCGCCGGGCACGAGGATGGTCCGGGCCGTCACCAGCAGGGTGATGCCGGCGACGTAGGGGCTGGCCGCGCCGCCCGTCTCCGCGGTCATGTAGCCGAGGGCGACCGCCGGCGGAGCGAAGATGAGCCAGTCCATGGCGGCGACGGGGAACTCGTCGACGGAACGGAGCCACGCCCACAGGGCCGAGAACCACAGGGTCATGCCGAAGCGCAGGACGATGAACGCGGGCAGGGGCAGCGCCGGCCACCACGACTTCCAGGCCAGGAAGTCGACGACCCCGAAGAGCGGCGAGAGCATCGCACCGAACATCGCGGCGGTGAGGAGACGGGTCCGGAACAGGGACGTCGTCTCGCGCCGGAAGCGGAGGTCGAGGTTCTCGTGAATCGTGCTCTTCGCACCCTTGGGCTGCATCGCCTGGGTGCGGCTGGCCTTGCCCAACCGGGCTCCTAGTTCTCCGTCTCGAAGCGGACGATCTTCTTGGTCGACTGTCCGGCGGTCACGCTGAAGGAGAGGGTCTTCTTCTCCGGAGGGGAGCACGCCGAGCAGTCGAAGACGACCGTGTGCGTGCCGGCGGCGAGCTCGTGTCCCCGCACGGGGGTGGAGCCGAGCGTTACTCCGTCGACGCTGACCGTCGACCAGGGCTTGCTGTTGAAGCTGACGGTGCCGGTGCCGACCTCCGCCACGACGGCCGGGGTCGGATCCGCGACGACGACCGGGGTGGGCGCGGGCGTGGCGACCGGAGGCGCCGGGGTGCGCTGGGCCCGGGGGGTGCGGTCCGGTCGCGGGGTGCGCTCCGGCCGCGGGGTGGGGCGCGGGGTGCGCTCGACGCGCGCCTCGGGGGTCGCCGCGGCGGTCGCTTCGGGGGCCGGCGTCGTCGACAGGTCGGGCAGCTCGGGCTGCTCCGGCATGACCACCTCCGGCTGCACCTCCGCCGTCGGCTGCGGCTCCGGGGTGGGGCCGTCGTCACGCAGGCTGAGCGCGGCCCAGGAGCCCGCGCCGAGGATCGCGATCCCGAACAGCACGATCATCGCGACGAGCACGGGGGAGGTCTTCTTCTTCTTCTTGCGGCGGCGCTGACCGCCCTTCCGAGCCGTCGGCGTCTGGAGGCGGGTCCGCTGGTTGTCCGTGGTGCGGGCCTTGCGCCTGGCGCCGGCGTCGGTGTCGAAGAAGTCGCGAGCCTCGGTGTCGAGGGACTCCGCCTCGGAGTCGACCGCCATGGTCTCCCCGAACGAGTCGAAGAACTCGTCCGCGTCGCCGCCGACCTCGACCTTGGAGGGGGCGCCCGTGCCGACCGTCTCCAGGGACTGGGTGCCCTCGGCGGGGACGCCGCGGCCGCCGGGAGGGGCGCCGTCGGGGCCGAACTCGCCCGTGGCGGTGGCGCCCGGGAGGTTCTCGATGAAGTCCTCGAGCCACTCGCCCAGGGTCGGGCCGGGGGGCAGCTCCCGGCGGCACGCTCGCAGCGCCTTGGAGACCTCGTCGGCCGACTGGAAACGCTCGGCGGGGCTCTTTGCCATGCACTTCGCGAGCAGCGGCTCGAGCGCCTCGGCGTGCTTGGCGACCCGGGCCCGCGCGTCGCCGATCTCGGCGTTGAGGATGGCGTGCATGATCGCGAGCAGGTTGTCACCGACGAAGGGCACCTGGAGCGTCGTCAGCTCGTGGAGGATCGAGCCGAGGGAGAAGATGTCGGACCGCTTGTCCAGGGAGGCGCCGGTCACCTGTTCGGGCGACATGTAGATCGGCGTCCCCTTGGTGACGTCGGCGGCGGTCGTCTTGTAGAGGTTGGTGTCCGCCTTGGCGATGCCGAAGTCCATGATCTTCACGTCGCCGTCGCGGCTGACGATGATGTTCCCGGGCTTCAGGTCACGGTGCACCAGGTTGAGCGGCTGCCCCTCCTTGCTCACCAGCGTGTGGGCGTAGTCGAGCCCCTTGCAGACGGCGGTGAGCATCTCGACGACGACCGACGGCGGCAGGAACTCGTTGCGGATCCGGCACACCCGCAGCACCGCGTCGAGCGTCCAGCCGTCGACGAACTCCATGGCCATGAAGTAGTTGCCGTCGACCTGGTTGAACTCGTAGATCTCGACGATGTTCTTGTGCCGGAGCTGACCGCCGAGGCGCGCCTCGTTGATCAGCGCCTTCACGACCCGCTCGTCTTCGGTGAGCTTCTGGTCGATCCGCTTGAGCGCGACCTCCTTCTCGAACCCCATGGGACCGGACAGGACGGCGCGATAGACCTTCGCCATCCCCCCTTCACCAAGCAGGTTCAGGAGGCGGTAACGACCGAACGGGACCGGCTCCAGGGACATTGCTCGTTGATCCTCGACTCGCGGCGCGTGCGTGGGGGTCCGATGCATCTTACGTCGCCGCTCCCCATTTCTGCTACCGGGCGCCTCGTGCCCGAGCCCGATCGGCCCGCGTACGCCGGCCGGGCCGCTCCCTCCCCTATCGGACGGTCAGGCCCGAACCTTCAGGGATTCTGCGAGTCCGTCCGCGCGGCCGCACAGCACCAGCTGGCCCTCCGCCTGCCAGGTCGCCGCGAGCGACTCCAGCACCGCGATCGCCTCGTCGTGAGGCGGCTCGAACCGACCTTGTAGCTCCACCCCCTCCTCCATGCACCCCGCCGCGTCCGCCGCGTTCCCTGCCGCGGCGAGGGCGAGGGCTCGTGTCAGCAACCAGGCCGGACGCCAGGGTCCGTCCGCCGGCTCGTCCACGTCGCCGAGCACCTCCAGCGCCTCCTCCGGCCGGGCCCGCTCGACCGCGACCAGCGCCTGGTTCAGCGAACCGATCAGCAGGTTGCGGCTGCCCAGGAGCCGCCACAGCAGGACCGCGGAGGCGTACTGACGGGACGCCTCCTTCAGCTCGCCCCGCTCCCGGGCCAGCTCTCCAAGCTCGTTGTGGAGCTCCGCCTCGGTCCGGTGCTGTCCGGTGGTGCGGGCCAGCTCCAGCCCTTCGCCCAGGTGCTGGGCCGCGGCGTCGAGATCGCCCGCGACGCGGCAGGCCCGGCCGAGGTCGCACAGGATGTCGGGGAGCGACGGGGCGGCGCCGCCGGCTCGGGCCTCGCGCAGCGCCTGGCTCAGCCACTGGACCGCCCCCGGTCGGTCCCCGCCGACGAGGGCGACGTAGCCGAGGGTCGTCAGGTGCTCGCACCGCTGCGCCGGCCCCGACGCTCGGGCGAGCAGGCCCTCCAGGTCCGGCTCCGGCATGGGCACGCCGGGCAGCTCGCGGACAACCGCTGCGATGGTGCGCATGGTGCGGCTGAGCCCGGTCGCGGCGGCCGGCCCGTCCAGCTGCTCGAAGCACGCGAGCGCCTTGCCGAGGGCGTCCAGGGCCGGGTGCTGCTCGCCCCGGTTGTAGCGGCAGCGGCCGACGCCGAACCAGGCCCAGCCGCGCTCCAGCTCGCCGGGCTCCCGGTCGAGGATCGCGCTGAACGACGCCTCGGCCGCGTCGGTGTGCCCTCGGTGATTCTCGGCGTTGCCGCGTCCCCACAGCGCGGCCTCCCGATCGGCCGGGGCGCCGCGCTCGATCGCCAGGTCGTACAGCCGCACCGCCTCCGCGAGTCCCCCTGCGGCGAGCGCCTGGTCACCGGCCGTCGAGGCGTGCTCGGCGGCCGCGTCGCGATCCCCGGCGAGGAGGAGGAGCTCCACCACCGGGCGGGCGACGTCACGGGGCGAGCCGTCCGCGATGAGCGTCTCGGCCGCCGCCCGGCACAGACGACGCCCCCGGCGGGAGCGGCCCATGCGGGACAGCGTGAGCTCGCGCAGCAGGCCGTGGGACCACTGGAGCCGGTCCAGCGCGCCCCCGGGTTCGCTGAATACGCCGCTGTCGACGAGGTCGTCGAGGAGCTCGTCCAGGGCCGCGCCGGCCGTAGACGCGCCGACCGCGGCGAGCACCACCTCCAGCTGCGGCACCTCCAGCGTCGGGCCCAGCACCGCGGCCGCCTCGAGCACCGCCCGGACCCGCTCGGGGTCGGTCGAGCGGGCGGCGGCGTCATCCAGGCGAGCCGCGAGCATCTGCTCGAGGGACTCGGGGACCAGGGCCGCCGGCTCCACTCCGGTGCCGAACCGCCAACGTCCGGCGTCGAGCACCAGCAGGCCGCCGGTCACCAGGTGGCGCAGCAGCTGCACGGCGACGAGGGGCGAGCCGTCGGCCCGGGATGCGATGCGCGACGCGGTCGAGTCCTCCAGCGGCAGCACCCCGCGGAGGAGCTCTTCGACGTGCGCGAGCGACAGCTCCTCGAGCCGCAGGCGCTGGAGCACGTCCCCGGCGTATCGATCCAGGGCGACGGCCGCGTCGTCCGAGCCGACGGCTCGGGTCGCGATGACGAGGAGCGGGAACGGGTTGATGCGCAACGAGATGGCGAGCCGGGTCAGGAACGCGATCGTGGCCCCGTCGGCGAGGTCCAGGTCGTCGAGCCAGAGCACCACCACCCGGTCGGTCGCGAGCACCCGCAGGACCCGCTCGACCAGCGCATGCTCCTGCCACTCCAGGGGGGTCTCGGGCCGAACGGGGTCGGCGCTGCTCGCCGAGCCACCCCGGAGCCAGGACGCGAGGTGGTCGCACTCCTCCTGGGAGAGCCCCTCCCGGCCTCCGGAGACGAGCTCACGCAGGCGTCGCGCGACCCCGTCGCGGGACATCCGCCGGGTGCGGATGAGGTCTTCCAGACAGAGGCGGATGAGCTCCAGCGCGCCCCCCCCCGATGGCGAGGCGACCGCGCGCCCGACCATCGCCCGGCCGCTCGACGCGTACGGCTCGAGGGCCCGACCGACGAGACGGGAGCGGCCCGACCCGGCCACCCCTTCGACGAGGACGAGCCCCCCCCGGCCGGCGGTCACGTCGGCGAGGCGGTCGCCGAGCCACTCCAGCTCGTCGGCGCGGCCGACGAACGGGGGGTCGCTGGGGACCCGACCGGTGGCCGGTCGCGGCTCCGCGGACAGCGCCTCCGCCGGGACGGTGTCCGCCACGCGGGGCCGGGCCCCGGCGGGGGCGGGCCTCGCGACGGGCTCGGGCGCCCCTCCGAGCAGTCGGCGGAGGGCGTCGCGGAACTCGGCGGCCGAGCCGTAGCGGGCGCTCGGCTCCTTGCTGAGGGCTCGGCCGAGGACCCGGCGGAAGCCATCGGGCAGAACGACCCCGGGGCGGGGCTCCAGCCGCGGCGGCGGGTCGAACACGTGGGCGCGGAGGATCTCCCGGACGCCCCCCGTGAACGGCGGCCGTCCGGAGACCCAGCGATAGAGCACCACGCCGGCGCTGTAGAGGTCGCTCCGCTCGGACGCCGGCAGGCCCCTCGCCTGCTCTGGCGACATGTACAGGGGGGTGCCCATCACGGTGCCGGCGCGGGTGAGGTTGGCGTCCTCGGGGTCGTGGTCCCGCTCGATCGACTGCGTCGCCTGCTCGTCCCGACCCAGGACGGCGGCGATCCCGAAGTCCAGCAGGACCAGGCCCGCCGGGTCCCCGCCCCGCAGGATCATGTTCTCGGGCTTCAGGTCGCGATGGAGGACGCCACGGCCGTGCGCCGCCGCAAGACCGGAGAGGACGCCGTCGAACGCGGCCAGGATCGGCGCGAGCCCCGCCGCCCCTTCGAGCACGATGTCGGGCCCCCGACCGCGCACGTACTCCATCACCAGGTAGGGCGCCCGGTCGCTCGTCTGGCCGTAGTCGAAGACCTGGACGACGTGGGGGTTGCTGATGCGGCCGACGACGCGGGCCTCGCGGTGGAGGCGGCGGCGGGCCCGGGCGTCCACGGGGAGATCCGGCTTGAGGACCTTGAGGGCCACCGGTCGGTCCAGCCACACCTGGCGGGCGAGATAGACGGCGCCCATCGCGCCAGCCCCGAGCGGACGAACCACCTCGTAGCGGTCGTCGAGCACCTGCCCGATCATCGGGTCGGTCATCGGCAGGCGCAGCCGCCGGTGGGGGTGATCTCCGCCTCGGCGACCTCGAACACGCCCAGCGCGATGGGCACCGGCGTGCCACCGGTGACGTTGACCTCGACGTCGCCGCGCTTGAGGTACAGCTGCGTCGACGGCCCGCCGTCGAGGTTGAGGGCGTCGCGGCAACCGGACGTGCGCAGGTAGGAGGCCAGGTCCGACGCGAGCACCGACGCCGAGACGACGACGAGCTCGACCCGTCCGTCGTCCAGCACACAGGCCGCGGTCCGCCGGGCGACCTGGCGCTTGAGGTCCACCTCGACCCCGTCGACGACCAGCCGGGGGCCGGACTGCACCGCCTGCTGCAGCCCCTCGCCGGCGACGAAGTCGTCGGTGTGCACGATGCGGGCGCCCTGGCCGTCGATCGCGAGCACGCCCCAGTCGACGGGCCGCAGGGGTAGGCGCTGCTCACCGTCGACCACGAGCAGCCCCATCGGGCTGCCGTCCACGTCGAAGAACGAAGCGTTGACCACCGCCGTGGCGCCGCTGAGCTGGGCGAACCGGCGCGCGCTCAGGGCGGTCTCGCCGTAGTCCCGGGCGTCCAGCACCCGCAGACCGGCTTTGCCGAGATCGACCACCAGCACGTGGGCGGAGTCCCCATCCGAGAGCGACGCGGTGCGGTAGAGCAGGCCGGGGCCCCCGTCGGCGACGCCAAGCAGGAGGAGGGACAGGAGCAGCACAGCCAGCAGACCCCGCCGACCCGTTCTCACTGAGACGCTCGAGCCACGAGGCGGATCGCTTCGAGCTGTTCCCGGTCGCGCCGCCCTTCCTCTTCGATCGCGCGGAGCTCGTCGATCGTAGCCGCGAGCCGGCTCCAACCCGGCGGATCCCGGTCCCGGTTGATCTCCTCGAGCGCCACCCGCACGGCCTCGAGCGCGTGCAGGCGGCGGGCGACGCCGTCGTTCAGCGCCTGCCACGTCTGCTGCTCCGGCTCCGGGGCCGCTTCGACGGGACGAGCGGCCTCCACTTCACGCTGGAACATGCGAACGGCGCTGGATTCGTCGTCGATCCGCTGTCGGTGGTTCTCCAGGAGTCGCCCCAACTCGAGCCCGTGGCGGCCGCCGGCCGGACGGAACACCGCGGGCAGGGGGCGCAGGTCGCCCGTCGCCCGGGCGACGGCTTTGACCAGCGCGGCGTCGTGGAGCACGCGCTCGAGGAGATCTTCGTGGAACTGCAGCAGGGCGTCGGGCTCCCAGCCCGGCGGGATCAGCACGACCGGGGCGGTCCCCCGATCGACGAGCCGACGGCAGAGCTTCATCCGGCGCACGTCGTCGTCGGGGTCCGAACGGGGGGGTGGATCCAGCACCCAGAACCGGGTCTCCAGGTCGGCGAGGACACGAGCGAGCGTGTCGACGACCGAGTCAGCCGGCTCGTCGGCGGCGTCGGCGGCCGGGGGGATCTGGTCGGGGCGAAGCAGGACGATGTCGAACCGGCGACGCTCGGTCGAGCCCGGCATCAACTCCCAGCCCGCCATGGTCTGGTCGACGACGACGACGCCGGCGGCGACGCCGAGGGCCTCGCTGAGCGCCTCGAGGCGCGGAGCGAGGCCCTTGGACTCCGGCGCGTCGACCGTCGGCGCGCTGAGCACGAGGATACGAACGGGAAGGCGTGGCAGACGGGCCAGCCCCGGACACGCCGCAGCGGACTCGACGACAAGCGGCTCGGGGTACGATGCGTCCGTCATGCACGGCCCTGAAGAGGCGAGCCCTCAGGCGGTGCGAGTATATCGGAGTCCGCCCCGGTGACGTTGATCCTCACCCTGCTCCTGTCGCTCGTCGTCATCGGCGGGGTCGTGGTGGTCGCTTTCTTGAGTGTCTCGTGGGGCCGAGAAGGGTCGGCTCCGCAGGGTCGACCGGTCTGGATGGGGCCCGATGCGTCGGAGGTGGAGCGGATGGTCACCCGAGCGGTCGGATTGCTCCGCGCCGACGCCGGGATGGCCGAGTGCGAACCCCATCCGGCGGCTCTGGAGCTGGCGCGGGTGCACGCGTTCGACATGGCGACCCGGGGCTTCGGGGGCGAGAAGGACCCCGAGGGACGGGACCTGGGAGCGCGGTCCGCCCAGCTCTTCCCGGACCTGAAGGGCGACCTCCGCAGCTGGCAGCTCCTCACACAACCGGAACCGGACGAGGTCGCGGAGCGGATCGCGTTTCGGCTGACGGATGGAGACAAGCGGCTGGCTGAGCTGGTGCAGGACGAGCGCTGGAACGCCCTCGCCGCGGGGGCCGCGGTGGAGGAGGGGCGGTGCGCTGTCTGCGTGGTGGCGGGTCGGATCGAGCCGCCGGAGAAGCGCGAGGGGCTGCTGCCCGACGCGATCGAAGATCTCTAGCGGGCGCCGGCCTTGGCGCCGGAGTTGCTCGGCTTGGCCAGGTCGATGACGAGGTTGCGATCACCGAGCGACGCGCCGGCGAGGGCGCTCCGGATCTGAACGGCGTCGTCGTAGCTGGGCATCTCCACGAAACCGAAGCCGCGGCTCAGGCCGGTGGAGCGGTCCATGATGACCCGCACGTCGATCGGCTCGGCGCCGCAGCTCTCGAAGAGCGCGCGCAGGTCATCGTCCGTGCAGGAGTAGGGCAGGTTGCCGACGAAGAGCTTGGCAGACATCTGGGTACAGCCTCGGTGCGGGGAACGGGGAGAGCGGGGAGCTAGCGCTGGCGGTAGGTGATGCGGCCGCGCGTCAAGTCGTAGGGGGAGACGGCGACGATCACCCGGTCGCCGCGAAGCACCCGGATGCGGAACTTGCGCATCTTCCCGCCGAGGTGGGCGAGGATCTCGTGGTTGTCGTCCGTCACCACCCGGAAGGTCCCACCAGGGAACACTTCCTTGACGGTGCCTTCGAGTTCGACCGCGTCTTCTTTCGCCATGAGTCTCTCTTGGTCCCCAACAAAGACAAATCCCGACCGTGATTGGCCGGGATCCGTCCGTTCAGCCGGCCGGACCATAGGGCATCGAATCGAAGGCGTCAACGACTGTAGGGGGGCCTGCTCAGTCGTTGTCGAAGCCCAGCGGATGGTCCTCTGTGGGCGCCTCTTCGAGGGTCTGGAGGACCGCTTCGTCCAGGGGGCTGCCGCGAGGCATCGTGTCCTGCGCCGCCTGCTCCACGGCTTCGGCTGCGTTGCCCGGTTCCGCGACCCCGACGCGGTCCCGCCCCTCGTCCTTGGCGCCGTACAGCGCGCGGTCGGCGCGCTCGATCCACTCGTCCTGGGCCTCGCCCGGGGTCCGCTCCGCCACGCCGACCGAGCAGGTCACCTGCAGGCCGGGGGCGATGTCGAACAGCGAGGCGTCGCGGAACGCGTTCCGGATCCGCTCGGCGACGGCGATGGCGTCCGGGAGCTCCAGGCCGGGGAGCACGCCCAGGAACTCCTCGCCGCCGTAGCGGACGGCGGTGTCGGTCTCGCGGAGCACGTCGAGCAGGACGATGCCCATGCGAGCGATGACGGAGTCGCCGACGAGGTGGCCGTGCAGGTCGTTGATCGACTTGAAGTGATCGAGGTCGAGGAGCAGGCAGCTGATCGGCTGACCCCGGCGGTCGACCTCGCCCAGCAGGCGGGGGAGCCTCGTCTCGAGGTACACGCGGGTGAGGAGCCCGGAGAGGGGATCCCGCTCGGCCGCGCGGACGCGCTCGGAGACGTCCGAGTGGTACCGGATCTCCTCCTCCGCCATCCACTCGAAGCGCAGCAGGATGTCGCCGAGGCGGACCTTGTCACCGCTGATCAGCGTCGACTCGGCGACGCTCCGGCCGTTGATCATGACCCCGTTGGTGGAGCCGTTGTCCTGCAGGCGGACGGCGAGGCGGTCCCCCAGCGAAGCGACCACCGCGATGGCGTGGACGCGGGAGACCGACGGGTCGTTGAGGCGAATGTCGGCGTCGTCGCCGCGACCGATGCGATGGGCCCGTCGACCGGGATCGAAGGCGTGGAAGGCGCCCAGCTCGGGCCCCTCCAGGATCGTGAACGTCGGCACCAGGCGGGAGTCGCTCCGGCGCTCTCGCAGATTGGTCAGACGGGTCTTGGGATCGGACCCGGACACAACGGCTCCCGGGAGCGGTGGGCTACAGGAGGCCCTTGGCCTGCAGCTCGGCGTCGATGACCTCCTTGAACGACTCGAACGGGCGGGCGCCGTTCAGGAACTGGCCGTTGATGAAGAAGGCGGGGGTGCCGGAGACGCCGACGCGCGCGCCGGCCTCCTTGTCAGCCTCGACCGCGTCGGCGTACTTGCCGCTGTCCAGGCAGGTGGCGAAGGCCGCCTCGTCCAGGCCGAGCTCGGTCGCGTAGCCCTTGAGCTTGTCGACGCCCAGCGCGCGCTGGTTGGCGAACATCAGGTCGTGCATCTCCCAGAACTTGTCCTGCTCCTGGGCGCAATGGGCCGCTTCGGCCGCCTTGGGGGCGTCCTTGTGCATGGGCAGCGGGAAGTCGCGGAAGACGATCGCGACCTTGTCGCCGTACTCCTCCTTGACCTGGTCGATGGTCGGCAGGACGCGGGAGCAGTAGGGGCACTGGAACTCGGAGAACTCGACGATCAGGACGGGCGCGTTCTCGACGTCGCCGTAGGAGGGGTTGCCCTCGCCGCCGTCGACGTCGAACCGGAGGGGCTCGAGCAGCACCTCGACGGACGCCTTCTCACGGAGCGTGGCGACGAGCGCGCCGCGCAGATCCTGCTCCTGCTGGCGCTGCATGAACGCCTTGACGCGGGGCTTGATGCGCTCGAAGTCGACGTTGCCGCGCGGGGGGTTGGCGTCGAAGTAGGCCTTGGCCTCCTCGTCGGTCGGCTCGGTCAGCTTGTCCGTGACCTCGACCTTGATGAGCTCGTCCATCGTGATGCCGCGGGTCTCGGCTTCGGCGGTCAGGAGGCGCTCGTCGATCATCTCGTCGAGCGCCTGCTTGCGCAGCTCGTAGGCCTGGACCTGGAGGCGGACGAGGCGAGCAGCGGCGATCTCGTCGAGCTCGGCCGCGCTGATCTCCTGGCCACCGACGCGGGCGACCGCGCCTTCCACCGCGCCGAGGGCGGAGCCGCCGCCGGCGCCGCCGGTGGAGGTCGCAGGAGCGGCCGGAGCGTCGGTCCCGGGGGTGGTCGCGGTGGTGGACGAATCAGAGCCCCCGCAGCCGACGACGAGGAGCGCGGCGAGCAGGGCAAAGATGGTGTGACGGACGGTCATGTGCGTGAACCTGCGGAAGTGATGAAGGAGGCCCCCCGCCTCGGAAGGCGGCGGATGTTAACATCAACTCCCCGGGCGGCAACCCCATTCCGAAGCGCCTGCGGCGGCGAGAAGATCATGAACGAGAGCACTCTCAAGGAGCATGGCCGGGCGATCCTCGAGACGGCCAAGGATCACCTGGTCGCGGCCCTCGAGGGCGCCCCGGAAGAGGGCTGGACCGCGGTCGAGTGGGCCTCCGCCTCGGGGCTCCAGCTGGACGGCTCCTCGTTCCCTGCGGTCTTCGCCCACCACATCGCCCCGGTCCTGGTGGCCGAGGAGCGCGCGCGGGTCGTCGGTGAGGGCGGGCTCGCTCGCTACTCCTCGATCCAGTCCGCGCGCGAAGAGAGCCAGTCGACGATCGCCGCGGCCACGTCGGCCCCCCAGGTGTGGTCCGGCGGCGGGGCCTCGGGCGAGCTGCAGCTGGAGGCTCCGCTGCAGCAGAGCTTCCCCGAAGGGGACGCGGACGAGGGTCAGGCGGGTCCCCCCGAAGGCCACGACGGCCCCTGGATTCCCTGAAGCGACGCCGAGCGTCCTCCAGACCACCGAGGGACCGATCGAATAATCGGGTGTCGCGGCGACTCCGATTGACCTGCGGGACAAAGTCGTTATATTCCGCGGCTCGCGCACCCGTGGCTCAGCTGGATAGAGCACCGGACTACGAATCCGGGGGTCCCAGGTTCGAATCCTGGCGGGTGCGCCATTTACCTCCCAGTTCAGACATCGCGATGCCTGCGGCCTCGCTGCGCGCGCCCAAGGGCGCTTGCGGAGCGGGACAACCGGGGGTGACTTGCCGGTTCTGAGGTAGCGACGCCTCCGGGGTCTGGTCACTCCGCCAAGGAGTGGCCGGTGGTGAGAGCGCCGATGTTTGACGGCGTCGGCCCGCGAGCCGCCGCAGGCGGCACGCAGCGTCGG
>CAYQEG010000035.1:0-45684 GCA_964416435.1 uncultured Rickettsiales bacterium | reverse complement strand
GACGGCGACTGCGACGACGCGGACGCGCTGAACTGGGACGGCAACTTCGAGGCGTGCGACGGGCAGGACAACGACTGCGGCGGCGACATCGACGAGGGCTACCCCGACTTCGACAACGACTCCATCGCCGACTGCGTCGACCCCGACGACGACGGCGACGGCATCGACGACGAGGACGACGAGTGCGCCGAGACCCTGGTCGACGACTGGGACGCCGGCGTGCCGAGCCGCGGCAGCCTGGGCTCGAACCGCTGGATGTACGACATCGACCTCGATGTCGACGGCGACGGCTCGTTCACCCAGGGCTCGACCGGCAACGGCAACAACAACGGCAACGGCAACGGCAACAACCAGAGCGCCGGGTGGACCTTCGAGGACACCGCCGGCTGCTCCTGCGCTCAGATCATCGACGAGCTCGAGCTGGGCAACGGACACACCAAGTGGGGCTGCAGCAACAGCGCCATGGAGGACTGGAACGCGCTCGTGAACCCCTAGCGGGGGACCGTTCGTAGACCGACGAGAGGCCGGGCGACCCTCGGGGAGCCCGGCCTCTTCGCGTCCGGAGCAGGCCGGCGACCGGGGCCTGTGCTATCCCCCTTCCGCCGTGCACCTCGCCCTGCTCCTCGCCGCGCTGATCTTCTCCGGAGCGGTCCAGGCGTTGGAGTCGCCGCCGCTGAACTGGTGGCTGCTGCACCCGGTCTCGTTCGTGCCCGCGATCCTCGCGCTGTCGACCCTCCGCGGCGGCCGCGCCCTGCTCGGCGGCTGGCTCATCGGCATCGCCGCCAACATGGCGATCTTCTACTGGGTCGTGCACACGGTCCGCAGCTTCAGCAACCTGCCGCTGCCGGCCGCGATCGCCTGCCTGCTCGCGTTTTCGCTGTTCTGGGGCTTCTACGCCGGGATCTGGGGGTGGGGCTTCCACGCCGTCAAGGAGCGGGCCGGCGACTGGTGGCCCATCGGCATCGCGGCCTGGTTCGCCGCCTGCGAGTACCTCAACCCCCAGCTGTTCCCCTACTACCAGGGCGTCTCCTTCTACCAGGTGCCCCGGGTCTTCCTCGTCACGGCGGTGGCCGGCGTGCCGTACATGACGTTCTGCATCCTGCTGTGCAACGGCGTGGTCGCCCAGGGCATCCTCCGACAGCGGGCGGGGGAGGAGAAGCCGTGGTCCGGGCCGGTGCTGCGCAACGGCGCCGTGCTGCTCGCGCTCGTGCTCTTCGCCTTCGGCTACTCCGCGGTGCGGCTCGGCAAGATCGAGGCGGCGGAGGCGGAGGCGGAGACCTCCCGCATCGCCCTGGTGCAGACCAACCTGGACGTCTTCACGCTCCGTCGGCTGTCCCGGGAGAGCAAGACGGCGAGCCTGGACGCGTTCCTGGACCTGAGCAAGCGGACCTGGGGCAAGGACCCCGACATCGACGCGTTCGTCTGGCCCGAGGGCGCCCTGCGCGGCGCCGCCGACTACCGGCGCAACCGCCCGGCGCGGCGGTTCGTGGCCGAGAGCGGGGTGGAGCTGTGGAGCGGCGGCTCGTTCAGCAAGCGCGGCGACGACGGCCGGCGGGTGCACTACAACTCCGCGTTCCGGGTGCACCGCGGCGGCAAGATCGGCCCGCGCTACGACAAGAACATCCTGCTCCCCTTCGGCGAGTTCATGCCGCTGGAGGACCTGCTGCCGATCCTCAAGAAAATCCAGGGCGTCGGGAACTACAACGCCGGCGACGGCCTGCACGTCTACGAGACTCCCCACGGCAACTTCGTGTTCCTCATCTGCTACGAGGCGATCCGCCACCGCTACGTCCGGGGCGGCGTGCGCGAGGGGGCGGACCTGCTGGTCAACATCACCTACGACGCGTGGTTCGGGGACACGAGCAACCCGACCCAGCACCTGATGCTGTCGGCCATCCAGTCGGCCCAGTTCGGCATGCCCCTGGTGCGCGCCGCGACGACCGGGATCAGCGCCCACGTCGACGCCCGCGGCGTGATCGTGCAGGAGACCGACGTGTTCACCGAGGACGTGCTGATCGCGGACGTGAAGCGCGTCGACGTGCCGTCCCCCTACCGCACGCTGGGGGACTGGTTCGTGTGGTTGTGTGTCCTGGGGTCGGGGCTGCTGCTCCTGCTCGGCCAGGCCGGCGAGCGGACGTGGGGTCGCGGCGCCTGGTTTGGATGGGGCGTGATCGCCGTCGGCACCCTGATGATCCCCAAGCTCGCGTGGCTCGCGAACCCCTACGTCCTGGTCGGTGACTGGCTCTGCTGGGCGTACGCCTGCGCCGCGGTCATCGGCGTCGGGGTGCTCGCGTGGCGTCGCCGGGCGCCGGCCCCCGAGGAGACGCCGTGACCGACGGCCTCATCCGCCTCGACGGCTACCTGCCCGTCCGGATCGACGGCCGGCCCGGCGCCTGCCAGGAGATCGCGCTGGACCGGCTGATCGTCGACCTGCACGACGGCGCCGACGCGCCGGTCGGCGGCGTGCGGCTGGCGCTGCTGTGCAGCGACGAGTTGACCGTCTGGATCGACGCCGAGGTGACCGGCGCCCAGAGCGACGGGCCGACCACCCGGGTCGAGCTGATGGTGCTCGGCTTCGACGGCGACGGGCGCGAGCGGCTCGTCGGACACGTCAGCTCCCTGCGCAAGGCGAGCCACCTGAGCATCGCGGCCACCGAGGACGTCGAAGCGGCGGTCACCCGGGCCGGCTGGGACCGCTGGCGCCTCCCCCACGTGGCGCTCCCGGAGCGCCACCCCGACCACCTCGACCTGTCCGCCGACCTGCTCGGCAAGCGCCTGTCCGCGCCCCTGATGATCGCCGGTATGACCGGCGGCAGCGAGCGGGCGGGGCGGGTGAACCGGCGGCTCGCCGCGGTCGCCCAGGAGCTCGGCCTGGCCATGGGGCTGGGCTCCCAGCGGGCGATGCTCGAGGTCCCCTCCCTCGCGCCGACCTTCGCGGTCCGCGACGTCGCCCCGGACATCCTCCTGCTCGGCAACGTCGGCGCGGTCCAGTTGGGGCTGGGGGTGGGGGTCGACGACTGCCGACGCCTCGTCGACGCGGTGCAGGCCGACGCGCTCGCGGTGCACCTCAACCCGCTCCAGGAGCTGGTCCAGCCCGAGGGCGACCGCGACTGGCGGGGGCTGCTCCCCCGGATCGAGCAGCTCTGCTCCGACCTCGGCGTGCCCGTGGTCGTCAAGGAGACGGGCTGCGGGATCTCCGGCGAGCTCGCCGTCCGGCTGCGCGACGCCGGCGTCAGCGCCATCGACGTCGGCGGCACCGGCGGCACGGCGTGGGGTTGGATCGAAGGGTTCCGCTCCGCCTCGCCGCACCGCCAGGCGATCGGCGCGACCTTCCGCGAGTGGGGCATCCCGACGGCGGACGCGCTGCAGGCGTGCCGCGCCGCGCTGGGGGACGAGCTGCCGCTCATCGCCACCGGCGGCGTGCGCTCCGGGCTCGACGTCGCCATGGCGGTCGCCCTCGGCGCCGACGTCGCGGGCATGGCGCTGCCCTTCTTCCGGGCCGCGGACGAGTCGATGGAGGAGGCGCTCGCCCTCGGCCGCCGGATCGTCGAGGAGATCCGTATCGCGACGCTCCTCAGCGGGGCCAGCTCCGCCCGCGATCTGCGGGAGCGGGCGGAGCGTCCATGAGCATGCGGGGCTCCAGCCGCCTGCCGGGCTTCTACTCGCTGTCGCGGGAGCAGCGGCTGCAGGTGCTCGAAGCCGCCGCCGGCGTCGACCTGGACGCCGGCGCGCTGGGTGACCTGGACGACGGCGGGTTCCAGCTGTTCGACCGCTTCATCGAGAACGCGATCGGTGGCTTCCCGCTGCCCCTCGGCGTCGCGGTCAACTTCCGCATCGACGGGCGCGACGTGCTCGTGCCGATGGCGGTCGAAGAGAGCTCCGTGGTGGCGGCCGCCTCCAACATGGCGCGCCGGGTCCGGAACACCGGGGGCTTCACGACGGAGGTCCTCGAGGACCTCATGATCGGGCAGATCGAGCTCCGCGACGTGGACGACGCGGCCATGGCGGCCGACGTCCTGCGGGCCGCGGAGGACGAGATCCTCGCCCTCGCGACCTCCGGCGACCCGGGGCTGCGCGAGCACGGCGGCGGCATCCGCGGCATCGAGGTCCGGCCGTTCGAGCAGGAGCGGTGCGTCGTGGTGCACCTCCTGGTCCACACGGTGGACGCGATGGGGGCCAACGCCATCAACACCATCTGCGAGGCGGTGGCGCCGACGCTCGCGGACAGGATCGGCGCGACGGTGGGCCTCCGCATCCTGTCCAACCTGGCGGATCGGCGTCGGTTCGCGGCGACCTGCCGGGTCAAGCCGGCCGACCTCGCGACCGAGGACGTGCCCGGAGAGGCGGTCGCCGAGGGCGTGGTGGCGGCGACCCGGTTCGCGGCCTTCGACCCCTACCGCGCGGCCACCCACAACAAGGGGATCATGAACGGCGTCGACCCGATCGTGATCGCCACCGGCAACGACTGGCGCGCGGTCGAGGCGGGGGCCCACGCGTGGGCCGCCCGGACCGGGCGGTACGGGCCCCTGTCGAGCTGGACCCTGGGCGCCGACGGCCTCCTGCACGGTCGCCTGGAGATGCCGATCCAGGTCGGCGTCGTCGGCGGCGTGACCCGCCTGCACCCCGTCGCCCGCTTCTCCCTTCGCCTGCTCCACACCACCTCGTCCCAGGCGCTCGCCCGGGTGATGGTGGCGGTGGGGTTGGCCCAGAACCTGGCCGCGCTGCGCGCCCTCGCGACCGAGGGCATCCAGCGCGGCCACATGCGGCTGCACCAGCGGAACCTCGACCTGGCCCGGGAGAACGGCGAGTGATCGGCGCGGCGTCGGCGCCGGCGAAGGTGATGCTGTTCGGCGAGTACGCGGTGCTCCACGGGCATCGCTCCCTGGCCCTGTGTCTCGATCGGCGCATCCGGTGCTCCGCGACCGCGGGGGGCGGCCGGCTGACGATCGTCTCGCCCGGGGTGTTCGAGCCGCCGATCGACCTGCCCGCCGACGCGCTGGAGCAGGCCGAGCCCCCGGACGAGCGGCTGACGTTGCTGTGGCCGATCCTCCGGAAGCACGCCCGCGGGCTCGGCGGCGTCGGGCTCCGGTTCGAGGCCGACTTCCCGCCGACGTGGGGGCTGGGGTCGTCCTCGGCGTCGACCCTCGCGGCGGCGGCGGCCCTGGCGGGGCCCGGCCGTCAGCGCTTCGTCGAGGCGCGAGACGCGCAGCGGAGGCTCCAGGGATCGGCGTCGGGCTACGACGTCGCGACGCAGCTCCTGGGCGGCTACGTCGCCTACCGGGACGGCGACCCGGCCGAGCTGAGCCGCGTCGAGCCGGGGGCGGAGCTGCGCTGGGTGATCCTCTGGACGGGCCGCAAGGTCGGCACCGGCGGGATGATCCGGCGGGTGAGCGAGCGCTTCGAGCCGAGCGATCCGATCTTCGAGGAGATCGGCGCGGTGGCCGAGGCGGGCATCGACGCGGTCGCCTTGGGCGACGTACGCGGGCTGGGCACGGCGCTCGACGCCGGGCACGGCCTGCTCGAGCGGCTGGGCGCGGTGCCCGGCGAGATCAGCGCCATCGTGCGCGCGCTGCAGGCCGACCCGGACGTGCTCGGGATCCGGCTCTGCGGGGCGGGCGGGGGCGACTGCCTGGCGCTGCTCGCCGACGACGTGGGGTACGCGTCCGAGGCGGCGCGACGGCACGGGCTGCAGGTGCTGGATGTGGCGCCGGAGCCGCAGGGATTGACCTTTCAGACGGAAGCCGGGTGAGGCGACGATGCAGGACCGCATGAAGGCGAGCGCCAAGGCGTGCTCGAACATCGCGTTCATCAAGTACTGGGGCAAGGCCGACTTCGAGCGGAACCTGCCGCTCAACGGGTCGATCTCGATGACCCTGTCCGAGGCGGTGACCCACACGACGGTGGAGTGGGACCCGGACCTGACGACGGACGAGATCTACCTGGACGGGGAGCGCGTGCTCGATGGCCGCGCCCTCCGGATCTCGCGCTACCTGGACGGGATCCGCGACCAGTACTACCGGCTCGGCGCCCGGGTGGCGTCCTACAACAGCTTCCCCGCGGGCACCGGGATCGCGTCCTCCGCCTCCGGCTTCGCCGCGCTCGCGACGGCGGCCATCGGCGCGTTCGGCGAGGGGCTGCCCGACGACGTGGAGATGACCCGGTGGGCCCGTCGGGGCAGCGGGTCCGCCTGTCGCTCGATCCAGGCCGGCTACGTCGAGTGGGTCGCCGGCGACGACGACGCCTCCTCGGTCTCCCGCGCCTTGTGCGGCCCCTCGCACTGGGACCTGCGGGACATCGTGGTGATCCTCAGCCGGGCGCCCAAGGCGATCAGCAGCAGCGAGGGCCACCGCATCGCGTCGCGCCATCCGTTCATGGCGGCGCGCCAGGCGCACCTGGAGGCGCGTATCCTGGCCCTCAAGGGGGCGCTCGCCGCGCGGGACTTCGTCACGTTCGGGGAGCTCGTGGAGCACGAGGCGATGGAGGTCCAGGCGATCATGATGAGCGGCGAGCCGTCGGCGCTGTACCTGCAGCCCGACACCGTCCGCCTCGTGCACGCCGTGCGCGCCTGGCGCGACGAGGGGCTCCCGGTCTACTTCACCCTCGACGCCGGCCCGAACCTGCACGTGCTCTGCGAGGGCGACCGCTGTCACGAGGTGGAGGCCCGGCTGCGCGAGCTCGCGCCGACCGCCCAGCTGCTCGTCAACCGCCCCGGCCCGGGAGCGAGGATCGTCGATGAGCACCTCGTCTAGGCGGCCGGACACCCCGCCGGGGCAGCGGCCCGCGGTGGCGACCGCGTGCGGCAAGGTGATCCTGCTGGGCGAGCACTCCGTGGTGTACGGGGAGCCCGCCATCGCGGTGCCGCTGAGCGCGGTGCGGCTCTCGGTCGTGCTCGCCCGGGCGGAGCCCCAGTGGCCCGTCGGCGCGGGGGACAGCGGGCCGATCCAGGCGCCGACTCCGCGGGGCGGCCGCGTCGACGACGTCGCCACCCTGCAGATGCCGGCCTTCGGCGCGTCCCACCCCGGCAGGCCCGCGCCCACGGGCGACGACGACGGCCCGAGCACGATCGAAGCCGCCGCCGCGCCCCCGCTGACCATCGACCTGGCGCCGGGTTCGCCCGACAGCGCCCACGACGACGTGTCCCGGGCCCTCGGCGCGGCCGCCCGCGCGCTCGGGCTGGAGCTGCCGCTGCCGCTGCGGGTCGCGGTCCGCACCGGCGGGCTGCGCTCGGGCATGGGCACCTCGGCGGCGCTCGGCACCGCGATCGCCCGGGCCCTGCTCGCCTGGTACGGACACGCGCCGGCCGAGGACCGCGTGCTCGCGGCCGCCGGCGCCGTCGAGCAGCTGTTCCACCGCGACCCGTCCGGGATCGACCACACGGTCTCCACCCGCGAGGTGCCGGTCTGGTTCGAGAAGGACAAGCCGCCCATCGCCCTGGAGGGCATGCCGCCCATCCACCTGGCGCTCCGGCCCAGCCCGTCCGCCAAGAGCACGGCGGAGGTGGTGGAGGGGGTGCGCGACCGACTGGTCGCCGACCCGTCCCTGGTCCGCGTCGTGGCCGAGATGGGCCGCTGGAGCCGCGACGGGCGCGCCGCCTGGGCCGCCGGCGATCTCGACGCCCTGGCTGACGCGATGACCGCTCAGCAGGGCAGCCTGGACAAGCTCGGGGTGGTCAACGACGACGACCGGGCGGGCATTCGGGTCGCCTTGGAGGCCGGCGCGCTCGCCGCCAAGGTCACGGGCGCCGGCTGGGGCGGCACGCTGTTGGCGCTCGTGCGTCCCGAGCAGGCCGCCGCCGTCGAGGCCGCCTGGGGCGAGGACACGGCGACCGTCCGGGTCGGCTGACTCTCCAGACCCGCGCCGAGGGCCTCAGTATTGTGAGGGGCCGTTCAGGCCCGCGCGTTGCGGCGGCGGAGCATCACCAGGGGCAGCAGGAAGGCGATGAACGTCAGCGCCAGCCCGGGCATGTCGGCCCGTCGCTGGGCGACCGTGGCGCTGCCCGCGGCGGCCGGGAGCAGCGAGTCCTCCGGGGCGAACACGTCGATCGCCTCGGCGCACTCGAGGCCGCCGAACATCGTCGCGACGGCCGCGCCGCCGTCGGCGCAGTCGCACGTCGGGAACCCGTTGAGGGCGACGCAGGTGCCGCCCACGCCGCAGTCGTAGTTCAGGCACGGGTCCGCGTCGGCGCCGACCTCCAGCCCCTCCACCCCGGCCATCAGGTCGAAGTCGAGCTTCTGGCAGACGGTGGTCGGGAACAGCGGCTGGCCGTTGAGCTCGGGCGACTGGATCTGGCGGGCCACCCAGCCGACGTCGCAGATGCAGCCGTCGCCGATCTCCGTCGACGCGCAGGTCGCGCCCTCGCCGCAGTAGGTCTGGCCGCACGCGGGCACGATGTCCTCGTCGCCGCAGATGTCGACCGGCTCGTTGTCACCCAGGTCGAGGACGTTGGTGACCGCCTCCCCCGGGCTCGGCTCGAACACCGGGTCGCTCGTCATCTCCCAGCCGGACATCCGCGTGTACATGCGGGTCAGGTGGGTCGTGCGGGCGCTCAGGTCGGCGAGCCACTGGATCTCCTCGTCGAACGTCGGGCTCTGCCAGGACCAGTTGTTCGCCGCGGTCTGGGCCGGGGTCGCGGTGTCGCCCGCGTACTCGGTGATCATCGCGCGGCCGCCCACCTGGTCGACCAGGTAGGAGACGAGCGAGTAGTAGTTGGTGCTGCCGTCGTTGGGGTTGCCCCGCAGGTCCCGGGGGTCGACCAGGATGTTCGCCCAGTTGGACGCCTGGTAGCGCTCGGTGCCCGCCACGAACACCATCACGCCCATCTCGGGCTCGGCGCTGACGCCGGTGAGGACCAGCGGGATCGACGGCGCGGCGGCCTCGTAGCGCATGGCGATGGGGGCCACGTCGCTGGTGGCGGCGTCCGACGCCAGCTTCATCGCGAGGAAGCTCTGCCCCTGCGCCACGTACTCGGCGACCATCGGCTCCATCGCCTCGGTGATCAGGTAGCCGTTGGTGTTGAGCCAGTCGATCAGCGCGCCGGCGTCCGTCGACGAGACCACCTCCGACAGGTACGGCCCCGCCTGGGGCAGCTCGGTCACCTCGACCCCGCCCTCGTAGTCGGCCCCGTCGCGGTAGGCGCCGGACTCCATCGCGGCGCAGCCGAAGCCGATGCCGGCCCCGCCGGCCACGTTGCAGCCGTAGCCGTAGCGGTCGTCGCACTCGGTCGGCTGGTTGGTGAGGCGGGGGGCGGTGGCGTCGTCGAGCAGCAGCATGGAGGACGACGGCGCCACGGTCAGCTCGGGCACCTCGGGGACCGGCACGACCCAGGAGAAGTCGTCCGGCTCACCGGAGTAGGAGATCTCGACGACGGTCGTGATCGTGCCGTCGCCGTTGATCTCGAACAAGATCCGCTCTGCGTTCTGCTCAACTGGCTGCAGGTTCGCCGCGTTGCAGAAGAATCCACCGCATGCCAGCGCTGTGGCGGGCGCGAGGAGGCCGGCGAGGCCGACCGAGAGCAGGAGGGTCAGGCGGGTCATGCTGCGTCGCGTCGCAATCGTCGTGCCAGCCCGACCGGCCCGTCGACGCACGGGGAGGTTGGAACCGACGTTGAAAGAGAGTAGACCGGAGGTGCTCGTGTCCAGGCTGACGATCGTCGCTTCGCTGTGCTTCGCGGTGCTCTTGCCGGCGGCCTCGGCCTCCGCCCAGTGCTTCGGCGGGTTCTCCTGGGAGCCACCGCCGGTCCGCTTCGGCTGGGTCGCCCCGAGCTCGACCGACACCCCGGTGCCGACCAACACCTGGATCTGGTACCGCGCCAACTTCGGGGACGATCCCGTGGCCGCGGACACCATCCACCCGCGCCTCACGCTCCAGCCGCTCAACACCCAGGAGCCCGTGGAGCTGATCGGGCTCGGCATCGTGCACCTGCCCGACGGCGCGCTGTTCGCGTTCCAGCCGGCCGTCGAGCTCGAGCCGCTGACGGACCACGAGGTGCAGTTCAACCGGGACCTCATCGAGCCCGAGCTGCTGATGAGCGTGTCGTTCCGGACAGGGGAGGGGCCCGACCAGACGCCCCCCGCCGTGCCGGAGGTGCTGGGCCACGAGTTCTTCAGCGACTACAACCAGTTGGGGGCTTGCCCCGACGACGTGCTGGACTACTCCGACGAGGCGACCTGGTACGTGCAGAGCGAAGGCACGTTCGCGTTCGTGGCGAAGGCCAACGCGGTCGCCGACGGCGAGCTGTTCGGTGACGCGTGGGCGATGTCGGAGACCCCGGAGCTGCAGATCGAGGGGGACATCGGCGTCGGCACGGACCTGTCGGTGCGCATCTCGACGGTCGACCTCGCCGGCAACTTCTCGGGCTGGTCCGAGCCCCAGGGCGGGCGCATGCCGGCCGCCGGCTGCGTCTCCACCGACGAGGGGGTCAGCCGCGCGTCGTTGCTCCTCGCGGGGCTGGTCCTGCTCGCGGGCCGGTGGCGTCGGCGGCGGAGGGCGAAGCGGGCCCCCGAGGCCGCGGCCTGGTCCCCCTTCGCGGGGCCGGTGGGGCTCGGGCTGGCGGCGGCCTTGCTGCTCCCGCTGGCGACCCCGACCGTCGCCTCGGCGGGGGAGGGGGACGAGCTCGAGGTGGAGCTCACCGCCAACGACCGCTGGCGCGCCGACCTGGACCGGGAGCTCAAGCCGATCGAGGACGCCTGGGCGGGGGTCTCCCTGGGCGCCGGCGCCCTGCAGGTGACGTGGCTGGCGCTGACGCCGGCCCGCGCGCCGTACGCCCTGCAGCTGAGCATCGCCAACACCGCGCTGTGGCTGCCGACGGTCGCCACGCTGGTGGTGATCGCGTCCTCGCGCCACTCGATCCGGACGGCCCGCACGGTGCAGCGGGCCCGTCGTGGGATCCGCGGCACGGCCATCACCCTGGGCGTCTGGTCGATGGTGGTCGGCACGTTCGCGCTGCCGGTCGGCATCGCCCTGGGGGTGATCTACGACCCCTCGGTCGCGCCGGGGGTGTTGAGCGTGCCGCTGTCGCTGATGTTCTCGGCCATCGCCTGCGAGGACCTGGCGCGCCGCATCGAACGCCACACCGGGACGCGACGAAGCGCCACGCGCCGCCCGCCCGCGCGGATCCTCGCGGCCGGCCCGACCGGGCTGGTCGTCGTCTTCTGACCCGCGGGTCCCGCTCGCCGCGATCGCCCCTCAGGGCTCCTCGTCGACGATCTGAAGCTGCCCCCACCGAGCCTGGCTGAGCCGGCCCGACGCGTCCTCCCCGTCGATCAAGGCGAGCCGCCCCCGTCCGGCCGCCGGCAGTCGATCCTGGATCGCCTCGATCGCCGCCTTGCAGGCCCGCCTCACCGCGATGGGCGCCGCCTGGGCCGCCTCCATGAGGGCCTCCACGGAGCCGACGTCACCCCGGTGTCCGAGGCCCTGGGCGGCGGCGACGCGCACGGCGACGCCTCGGTGTGACAGCAGCGACCGGAGCGCCGGCTCGGCGTCGAGGTGGTCCTTCCGCCCGAGCCCCTGGGCGATCTGCTCCGCCGTCGCCGCGTCCGGCTCGGGGAGCGCCGACGCGAGCACGGCCGCCGCCCCCTCGTGGTTCGAGGCGGCCAGCCCGCGGGCCGCCTGGAGCCGCTCGCGCGGGTCGGTCGACGTGAGCGCTTCGGCCCACACTCCAGCCGCGGCGGGGCTGTTCGGGGGAGCGAACCCGGCGCCCTGCAGTCGGAACGCCCGCACCGGGTCCCGCATCAGCACGCCCGGCAGGCGGGTCGCGGCGTCGCTCCCGGAGTGGTGCTGCATCAGGAGCTCGGCGGCGTGCCGCCGGACGTCGTCGACGGGGTCGTTGTCGACGAGGTCGAGCAGCGCCTCCTCCTCCTGCCGGGGCCGGCCGTCGAGGCCCCGGGCGAGCGCGGCCAGTTGGCGGGCCGTTCGCACGACCTTGGGCCGGTTCGTCGTGAGCCCGGACACCTGAGCCTGGACCCCGAAGGACGTCACCTTGAACCCCAGGAGGTTGACGAGGCCCAGGAGCATGGTCCGCTCCTCCTGACCGAGCAGCCCCAGGAGCACCTGCGGCGGGCCGGCGATGCGGACGTGCTTGTCGAACTGCGCGTCGCCGGTCTTCAGGTCGAAGGAGGGCACCACGCCCTCCGCCGTGATGGACGTGGTCGACGGCAGGCGCCGACCCACCGGGACCCGGACCTCGACCCAGGGCGGCACGTCGGGGCTGCCCGGCCGGCCCTCCACCTCCAGCGGCACGCCGTCGACGGTGGCGGACACCACGTTGGACCCGTCGGGGGGCGGCGAGGCCCCGAGGTCCCGCGCGAGGAGGGCGAGCGGCCGCGCCAGCAGGTTGGGCGCCTTCGCCACCGACGTCATCGCGCCGGCGATGGCCAGGGCCACCATGCCCCCCAGAACGAACAGCTCGAACACACCCACGGAGCGATTCTGCCCCACCCGCCGCACTCTTTGCCTAAAGGCCGCGGTTTGACACACCGATAGGGTCTTTGAGACCCTGTTAGTCCGGGCCGAGGCAGGCTCGGGGTCAGGGTTCCGCCGTCTTGGGGACGACGGGACGAGCTGCCGGGGGGCACGGAGGGGTTCTTGCGACCCTGGAACTTCCGCGTCGCGGCGATCGCCGTCGCGCTGCTCTTGCTCGCGCCTTCCGCTGCAGCGATGCAGTCCCTGCTGGGGGACCACGTGGGGATCACGTGGTCGGACGAAGGCAACTGGAACGCCGGCGGGGAGGGCTTCCGGGTCCGCCTCGACCCCGGCGACCCGTGGGTCGACTTCACGTCGGCCGGCGTGCCGTGGCACCACGTGGGCTTCGAGTACGTCTACAACGGCTCCCCCCTGCAGGCGTGGTCCAACTCCGTCGACGGCACCTCCAGCCTGTGGTGGGACGGCGGCGACTACGACCTGAGCACGGTCGAGGACCTGGTCGTGCAGCACGACGCCACGACCCTGAACATGGCCATCACCAAGCAGGAGTCCTGGGCGGTGGAGGACGTGGTGGTGCAGGTCCGGCTGCTCGTCGAGAACACGGGCAGCGCGGACATCACCAACCTGCGCTCGATCTTCGCGGTCGACCCCGACATCTACGTGACGCCGGGCGACGACCTGTTCGACACCCTCATCGACGTGGTCGACGCGGACGGCGACGGCGTGCCCGACGTGGTCCTCAGCACGGGGATCGACTCGGGCTGGACGATGGCGTTCGGCCTGTGCGACGCCGGGGCCCAGGACGTCGGCCACACCAACTTCACGACCGACCCGGACGAGACGCTCCTGGACCTCGACGGGGCCAGCCAGGACTGGACGATGCACCTGCGGCACACCGAGCCGCTCATCCCGTCCGGCGCCGTGCAGAGCTGGGACATGCTGGTGACCTGGGGCGCGAGCCCCCAGGACGCGATCGACGCCTGGCTCGACGGCTTCGCCGACGGCTGCCCCGAGTGCGACGTCGACGGCGACCTGTTCGCCGACGTCGAGTGCGGCGGCAACGACTGCGACGACGCCGACCTGGACGCGTTCCCCGGCGCCGGCGAGCTGTGCGACAGCGTCGACAGCGACTGCGACGGTTCGCTCGTGGACGAGTTCAGCGACTTCGACATCGACCAGGAGCCGGACTGCATCGACGAGGACGACGACAACGACGGCGACCCCGACGTCTCCGACTGCGACCCGCTCAACCCGTCGTACTTCACCGGCGCGCTCGAGTTGTGCGACGGCGAGGACTTCGACTGCGACGGCTCGCTCGTCGACGAGTTCGACGACACCGACAGCGACGGGGACCCGGACTGCACCGACGAGGACGACGACAACGACGGCGACCTGGACGGCGACGACTGCGCCCCCCTCGATCCGTCGTCGTGGTCCGGCGCGCCCGAGTCCTGCGACGGGCTGGACAGCGACTGTGACGGCTCCCTGGTCGACGAGTTCGACGACCTCGACGGCGACGGCGACCCCGACTGCATCGACCTCGACGACGACGGCGACGGTACCCCGGACGCCGAGGACTGCGACCCGCTCGACGCGTCGGTCCAGTCCGGCGGCGAGGAGACCTGCAACGGTCTGGACGACGACTGCGACGGGGAGATCGACGAGGGGTTCGACCTGGACGGTGACGGCTGGAGCGTGTGCGACGGCGACTGCGACGACGACGACGCGTCGGTGGCGCCCGACGAGTTCGACGTGCCGGACGACGCGATCGACCAGGACTGCAACGGCGACGACACGGTCACCTGCTGGCTGGACGCAGACGGCGACGGGTACGGCGACGAGGCGCTCCCGCTGCTGTCGTTCGACGGCGACTGCATCGGCGCGTACATCGTCGACAACCCCGACGACTGCGACGACTCGGACTGGATCGTCTACCCCGACGCGTTCGAGCTGTGCGACGGCCTGGACAACGACTGCGACGGGGTCGTGGACGAGTTCTGGGCGGACACGGAGGGGGACGGGCTGCCGGACTGCCTGGATCCCGACGACGAGGACGACACGCTGGCGGACACCACCGAGGAGGCGTTCGACGTCGACGGGGACGGTGAGCCCGACCTGGACGTGGACGGCGACGGCATCCCCAACATCGTCGACGAGGACAGCGACGGCGACGGCATCGACGACGCGGTCGAGGGCGACGGCGACTTCGACGGGGACGGCATCCCCGACTTCCTGGACGCCGACGCGGACAACGATGGCCTGCCCGACGCGGTCGAGGGGCTGGACGACACCGACGGCGACGGCTTCCCGGACGCCTACGACCTGGACAGCGACGGCGACGGGCTGCTCGACGAGGACGAGGGCGACGCCGACATCGACGGTGACGGTCTGCCCAACTACGCGGACGAGGACAGCGACGGCGACGGCGTGCCGGATGCCGACGAGGGGCTGGGCGACGCGGACGGCGACGGGCTGCCCGACGCGCAGGACCCCGACGACTCCGACGGTCCCCTGGGGGACCCGGACGGGGACGGTCTGGACAACGCTGAGGAGGACGAGCTCGGCACGGACCCGGCCGACGCGGACAGCGACGGCGACGGCCTGTCGGACTGGGAGGAAGTCCACGTGCTGGGCACCGACCCGACCGAGGCGGACAGCGACGGCGACGGCCTGACGGACGGGGAGGAGGTGCTGGTGTACGGCACGGACCCGAACGACATGGACACGGACGACGACGGGCTGTTCGACGGGGAGGAGCTGGACCCCTACGGGACGGACCCGCTGCGGCCGGACAGCGACGAGGACGGCGTGTCGGACGGGGACGAGGTCGGCAACGGCTCGGATCCGCTCGACCCGGACACGGACGACGACGGCCTGCTGGACGGGCCGGACGGCATGGGAGACGACGACGGGGACGGCGTGCCGAACGTGCTCGACCCCGATCGCCACGTCGACGAGTGGGACCCCGACTCCTGGGAGGAGCCGACCCCCGCCGCCGACGGCGACACCACGGGCGCCGGCTGCGGCTGCAGCAGCGCCGGGGGCGCCGGAGGTGGCCGGGGGGCTGCGCCCGTCGGCCTCTCGCTCCTGATCGTGGGCGCGTGGCGCCGTCGCCGCGGCCAGCGCGCCTGAGCCTGCTGCTGGCGGTCGCGCTGAGCGGCTGCCCGGCGGAGTCGGCCGATCTCGACCCCGACGTGCCCCCCATCGAGGACGGCGACTGGTGGCGCCCCGACGTCGCGCCGACGTGGACGTGGCAGCTGCTCGGGGAGCCCGACCTGTCGGAGGCGTTCGAGATCTACGACCTGGACCTGTTCGACGTGTCGGACGAGGACATCGCGGCGGTGCACGACGGCGACGGGCGGCTGGTCTGCTACTTCTCGGCCGGCTCGTTCGAGGACTGGCGGGAGGACGCTGCCGCGTTCGACGACGCGGCGGTGGGGGCGTCGCTGGACGGCTGGGAGGGGGAGCGCTGGCTGGACGTGCGGGCGCAGGCGGTGGTCGACGTCATGAACGAGCGGCTGGAGCTCGCGGCCGAGCGGGGCTGCGACGGGGTCGAGCCGGACAACGTCGACGGCTTCGACAACGACAGCGGCTTCCCCCTGACCTACGAGGACCAGCTGGCGTTCAACCGCTGGCTCGCCAACCGGGCCCGCGCGCTCGGCCTGGCGGTGCTGCTCAAGAACGACGGCGACCAGGTCGACGACCTCCTCGCCTACTACGACGGCGTGGTCAACGAGGAGTGCCACCAGTTCGACGAGTGCGAGGCCTGGTCCCCCTTCGCCGACGCCGGCAAGCCGGTGCTCAACGCCGAGTACCCCGGCTCCGAGGAGGACGCCCAGGCGGCCGAGCCCGCCGTGTGTGCCGCCGCCGGCGAGCTGGGCTTCAGGACGCTGCTGCTCCCCCTGGACCTCGACGGCTCCTGGCGGGTCGCCTGCGACTGATTGCGCCAACCGAGTTACCTGACCCGATCTCCTTGTCACCGAGGTCCGATCTCGGCGTCGCTCCTCGGTCGAAAGGGAGCGACCTTGCTCCCTCGTCGCTCCTGGACCTCGGACCCCGGGGCCTTCGGATTGTCGGGTCATCAGACTCGGTTGGCGAAATGAGCCGTGCGCAACGCCATCAGTCCGCGCGCTACGCCAACAGTCCGTCGTCCTGCAGGAGTCCCCGCACCGCCCACCCGCAGTCCCAGGCTCCGACGTGGCCGGCCGCCGGCCGCCGGCCGGGCGGGGTGGCCGAGCTCCGTGCGAGGCGCGCGGCGGGCACCTCCGGAATCGTCCGGCCCGCAGGATCCGTGAACTGGACGTCGCCCTGGAGCGCCCGCGCGCCGTAGCCGCCTTCGTGGACCAGCCGGTGGTGGAAGCGACACAGGAGCACGAGGTTGTCGAGCTTCGTCTCGCCGCCGCGGGCCCAGTGCACGACGTGGTGGGCGTCGACGAACCGGGAGCAGGTGCAGCCGGGGAATCGGCAGCCCCGGTCACGGACCTTCAGCGCCCGTCGAATCGCAGGAGGGATGCTCCGGCGGGCCCTCCCGACGTCGAGCACCCGCCCGACCCGGTCTGTCTTCAGCGGCAGCAGTTGCGCGTCACAGGACAGTCGGAGGGCGGCGGCGAGCTCGAGCGGAGGGCCGTCGTCGATGCAGCAGCGCCCGGGACCCAGGTGGAGCACGACCTGGGTCCGCTCCCCGCCGGGTGCCGACGCGAGGCCGCGGGCGAGGGAGGTCTCGGCCACGGCGACGAGGGCGTCGGCGAGGTCCGGTTGCGGTCGCGGCGCGCGCACCGGCGGGTCGTCGGACGCTTCCGCGGAATCGTGGGGCGGTCCGGACGCTTCCGCGGAATCGTGGGGCGGTCCGGACGCTTCCGCGGGATCGTGGGGCGGTCCGGCCGCTTCCGCGGAATCGTGGGGCGGTCCGGACGCTTCCGCGGGATCGTGGGGCGGTCCGGACGCTTCCGCGGGATCGTGGGGCGGCTCGGACGCTTCCGCGGAATCGCGGTCGACCTCGTCGGCAGCTTCGGCCCAGGCCTCCTCGCGGAGGGAGTCCAGCGCGGCCTGGATGGCCTTCCGCACGAGCTCTCCTTCGTCCGCGGGGAGCCAGCCGCTGAGCCGCAGTCCCCCGTCCTCCCATCGCCAGTCGATGCGCCGCTGCCTGGTGGCTGCGGGCTCCTCGCCGCTGATCTCCCGATGACAGGAGCGGTAGCCCCGACAGATCCGCTCCAGCTGAGACGCCGTGGACAGCTCCGCCAGCTCCACCAACTCCGCTTCGTTCTCCGGCGTAGCGACCCGGGTCATGGCCCGCACCTTGGAGTAGCTCAGCCGACCGTCGTGCAGGCCAGCGTCGATGCGGGGCAGGTCAGCGAGCGCCCGAGCGACCCGGACCTGCTCCCGCGCCGCGACCAACCCGACTCCGACCCGCCAACTCAGCCAGTGGGCGCAGGAGCGGCAGCCAGCGGCGCCCCACCCCTCCGCGAGATCGAAGTCACGAACGGCGTCGAGGAGCACCCCCGTCGAGGCCGAGATCGAGGCCGAGGTGTTGACGATGATCTCCTCCAGCTCGTCGAGCGGGAGGGAGGGGGCCGAGTCGTTCGAGGTCATGACTCGAATCATACTGAAAAGATGTTCAGTTACTAGCGACCAAGGTTTTGTTTTGAGAGAACTTCCACGGCCGGTTCTGCAGGCGGTCGCTCTGTCCGGGTGACGATGCCGGTTGGGCGGTTCGGGGTCCCGTGCCACAGTCGACGAAGGGGTGCATGAGGGCTCCGGCGACACTCAAGCTGCTCAGCGTGGCGCTCTTTGTGGGGTGTGTAGGGCCGACCTCCATCGACTTCGATGCGGATGGCTGGGACGACGCGGACGACTGCGCGCCGGCCGACGCGCTGATCCACCCGGACGCGGCGGATCCGTGGTCGGACGGCGTCGACCAGAACTGCGACGGGTTCGATGGGATCGACGGAGACGGAGATGGCTACCCGTCCAATCCAGAGCTCCAGGACGAAGCGATCTACGACTGCAACGACGAGAACGACGCCGTGCACCCGGGCGCCGTGGAGGTGCCGGGGACGGAGTCGACGAGGATTGTGACGGCCTCGACGAGTTCGACCAGGACGAGGACGGTACGCCGGACTCCGCAGACTGCGATCCGACCGACCCGGCCCTGAACCAGCAGGACGCGGACGGGGACGGCTGGTCCAGCTGCGCGGGTGACTGCGATGACGCGGACGCGGCTCTGTCCCCGGCCGACGACGACGGGGACGGCGTGTCGTTGTGCGGGGGCGACTGCGACGACGACGATCCGGCGAACCATCCGGGCAACGAGGAGGTCTGTGACGGCGCGGACAACGACTGCGACGGCGCGGTCAGCGCCGGTGAGGAGGACGTCGACCTGGACGGCTACGCGATCTGCGAAGGCGACTGCGACGACACGGACCCGGCCTTGAGCCCGGGCCTCGATGAAGACGGCGACGGCTTCACGCCGTGCTCGGGGGACTGCGACGACAGCGACGCGACTCGGTTCGAGGGCCACGCCGAGCTCTGCGACCGGATCGACAACGATTGCGACGGGGAGCTCTCACCCGGGGAGCTGGACGTCGACCTGGACGGGTTCGCGATCTGCGAGGGGGACTGCGACGACGAGGACGTCCTCGTGACTCCGGCGGACGCCGACGGTGACGGCTTCACGAGCTGCGACCTCGTCCCGGACTGCGACGACTGGGACCCCGGGTTGACCCCAGCCGACCTCGACTTCGACGGCTACTCGAGCTGCGACGGCGACTGTGACGACGCCTCCGCCGCGGCCCGCCCCGGCCTCGACGAGGTCTGCGACGGCGCCGACAACAACTGCGACGGGGTCCTCCCAGCCGACGAGCAGGACGCCGACGCGGACACGGTGGCCACCTGTGACGGCGACTGCGACGACACGGACGCCTCGATCAACCCACTCGACAGCGACTCCGACGGCGTCAGCACCTGCGACGACCCCGCCGACTGCGACGACGCCGACGCGAGCCTGGACCCGCTGGACGCCGACTCTGACGGCGTCACTTCGTGCGACGGCGACTGCGACGACGCCAACCCCGCCGTCGCCCCGGGCCTCCCCGAGGTCTGCGACGGCCTCGACAACGACTGCCTTGGCGGCGTCCCGGCCGACGAGGTGGACGGCGACGGGGACGGCTTCCCCCAATGCGACGACTGCGACGACACCGATACCGACGTGTTCCCGGGCAACTGGCTCGACGCTCCGACGGACGGGCTGGACGGGAACTGCGACGGCGTCGACGGGTACGACCTGGCCGCCGCGGACGTCCGGATCGATGCGGAGAGCGAGGGCGACCGACTTGGCTGGGATCTCGTCGCGGTCGGGGATCTCTGGGGTGATGGGCAGCCAGAGCTGGCCGTGGTCGCGGACTCGGTGCAGAACGCCGGATTCGGGGACCAGATCGGTCGGGCCTACGTCCTGGACAGCGCCGGGTTGACCGGGGACAGCGAAGCCGGGGTCGCCCCGACGATCATCCAGGGCACGCCGTCGGTGATCAGCTTCGTCAGGTACATGGCGATCTGCGACTTCGGGGACGGCGATCTGCTGCTCATCGAAGCGAACAGCCCCGGTCCGATCTCACACCTGGTGTTCGCCATGTCGACGCTCGAGGCCGGCGGGCTGCTCGAGTATCCGGACGCCGACGAGCAATTGAACGAGTTCCCGCACCGATTCAGCTGCATCGACGATCTCGACGGAGACGGCGCCCAGGAGTTCGTCTTCAGCGGTTCGGGGATGGGCCTGGTCTCCGGCGCGGAGGCGCTGAGCGCCGGAACCGTCGACCGGGAAGACGCCTTCTACGACTCGGAGGCTGCCTGCACTGTCACCGAGCCGATCCCGGACCTCGACTCCGACGGTCTGTCCGAGCTCGCGGTCTGCGGCTCCGACGGTGTGGTCTACGTCCTGCCGGCGGCCGAGTTCAGCACCACTCCTGCGGCGTCGTTCGCCGATGCCGCGCTCGCGAGCGTGGCGGGAACGCTGGCATGCCCTGCGATGACCTGGGGCCCCTACTCCGTCCGGGCCATCGGCGACCTCGACGGCGACGGACTCGCCGAGCTGGTCGCGGGGGGCACGCCGGGGGTCGACGTCTACGCCGGCAGCGGCCTCGCGGCTGGGGGCGAGCTCGACGGCGCTGACGCGTGGCTGACGATCGCGTCCTCGACCTGGGCCTTCGGCCACCCCGTCGTCCCCGGGGACTTCGACGGGGACGGGCTCGCCGACCTGTTCGTCGGGGCGGCGGCGGACCCGGGGGAGCCCGTCGGGTTCGTGTTCCTGGGGCCGACCCTCCTCAGCGCGTCGACCCTGACGGAGTCGGACGCCGACGTGGTGTTCGTGGCTGACACGTCGACCAGCGGGTCGACCTCGATGTGGACCGGGCGGTCCGCCGACATGAACGGGGACGGCCGTGACGACCTGCTCCTGGGCAACACCAGCTTCGAGAGCAGCGCCGGTCGAGCCTACGTCCTGCTCTCGACCCTCTGAGCCTCAGGTCGGCTCGCTGATCGCCGGCACCACCGCCGGCTCCTCCAGGTCCTCTGGCTTCACCGCGTCCACCCACTTCCCCCGTCGGAACCAGGCCCACATGACGATCCCCTTGACCGTCGTGGTCACCGCGATGGCCCACCAGACGCCGCCGATGCCCCAGCCGAGGGGGTAGGCGAGCAGCCAGGCGAGGGGGATGCGGGCGCCCGTCAGGACGAAGCTGATCCAGAAGGTCGGGATGGTGTCGCCGGCGCCGCTGAACGCCCCCTCGTACGTGACCTCCAGCCCCATCAGGGTCATCACGAGCAGCTGGATGCGCAGGTAGTGCACGCCCGCGGCGGCGGTCGCGGGGTCGTCGGTGAACACCTCGAACAAGGTCGGGGTGAGCAGGAAAAGCACGATCGACATCGGGATCAGGCTCGCGGAGCAGATCCAGGCCGCGGCGTGGGCGCTCGCGGCGGCGCGGTCCGGGCGGCGGGCGCCCAGGTGCTGGCCGACCATCGTCGCCGCGCCGACCATCATGCCGACGCTGAACATGTAGCCCAGGCTCTCGATCCGGTGGCCCACCCCCAGCCCCGCCATGTGCTCGGTGCCGAAGTCGTTGATGTACCGCCCCAGCAGCACGTACACGAGCGAGAAGCCCATGCCGGACGCGGCGACCGGCAGCCCGATCCGGAAGATCTGCCGCACCGTGCCCCACGCCGGCGCCACCCAGCTCGGGGCCAGCCCCTGCCGCGCGAGCACGAGCAGCCCGACCCCCACCCCGAAGGTGTTGGCCGCCGCCGTCGCCCACGCCGCCCCCGCGATGCCCAGCTCGGGTGCGCCGCCCCAGCCCCAGATGAGCACCGGGTCCAGGCCCGCGTTGAGCACCAGCGTGACCGCAGAGATCGACAGGATCGTCCGCGTGTCGCCCACCCCCCGGAACACCGATCCGACCACCTGGAACGCCACCAGCGAGCCCGCCCCGAGCAGCGACGCGCCCAGGAAGTCGTTGCCGAACCGGTACTCGGCGGTGCCCCGCACGAAGCCCAGCAGGTCGAAGTAGAGGTGCCGGACCGGCCACACGAACACCGCCAGGACGATCGAGACGATGACGACGACGTACAGCCCCTGCGTCAGCACCGCCGGGATCCGGTCCCGCCGCTTCGCCCCCTCGTGGCGGGAGCTGAGGGCGTGGGTGCCGACCGCGCCGAGGTCGCTCGCGATCCAGATCATCCACCACGCGAACGCGGCCCCGCCCAGCGCGGCCAGCTCCTTGTCGCCGAGCTTGCCGACGAAGTACGAGTCCGTGAGGAAGTAGGCCGACTTCAGGATGCCGAGCGCCACCATCGGCCACGCGACCCGCCAGACCGCGACACGCGGCGGCAGGTCGATCAGCGCGACAGGTTCATCGTGCTGCCCAGGCTCTCTGACCACACCTCCTCCGTCCTGCGGCCCGATCTCTGCGTCGCTCGTCGGTCACATGGACCCGCCAAGCTCCGCTCCTCGCTCCTGGACCTCGGACCGCAGTCCTGTCGGATCTGTGGTCACCCAGCCTGGGCAGCACAATCAGTCTCGGGGGGCTTCGTACAGACGTTCGACGACATCGCCGAAGTCCTTGAGGATCGCGCGTCGCTTCAGCTTCAAGGTCGGCGTCAGGTAGCCGTTCTCGGGCCCGAACGGGGTCGACACGACGTGGTGGCGCTTGAGGCTCTCGTACCGGGCCAGCTTCGCGTTGACCGACGTGACGTGCCGGTCGATCGCCTCCAGCACGGCGGGGTGCTCCGCCAGCGCCGCCGGGTCCCGCTCGGACAGCCCCGCCGCCTCCGCCCACTCCGCCGCGTCCTCCGGCTCGAGCGAGATCAGCGCGACCAGGTACGGCTTGTTGTCCCCGTACACGAGCGCCTGGCCGATCAGCGGGTGGCCCTTGAGCAGGTTCTCGATGTTCGCGGGGCTGATGTTCTTGCCCCCCGCGGTGATGATCAGCTCCTTCTTCCGGTCCGTGATCTTCAGGAACCCGTCGCTGTCGATCTCGCCGATGTCGCCGCTGCGGAACCAGCCGTCGTCGGTGAACGCCGCCTCCGTCGCGGCGTCGTCCTTGTAGTAGCCGGTGAACACGCCGGGCCCGCGGATCAGGATCTCGCCGTCGTCGGCGATCATCACGTCGGTGCCGGGCAGCGGCTTGCCGACCGTCCCGAACTTGAAGTCGTCCGGGGTGTTGGAGGTCGCCGGGGCCGACGTCTCCGTCAGGCCGTAACCCTCGATGACGAGCATGCCGGCGGCGTGGAACCACTCGCTGAGGTGGGGCGCCAGCGGCGCGCCGCCGGACACGATCAGCTTCACGCGGCCGCCGAGCCGCTCCTTGATCTTGGAGAAGACGAGCCGCTCGGCCACCCGGCGCTGGAGCTCCAGCAGCAGGCCCGGCTGCTCGCCCCGCTGGGCGAGCGCCGAGACCTGGCGGCCGACCCCGAACGCCCAGTCGGCGACGGCGCGGCGGAAGCCGGACAGCTCTTCGATGCGGGCGGAGGCCTTGGCGTGGATCTTCTCGAGGATGCGGGGCACCGCGACCAGCCGCGTCGGCTGCACGATCGGCAGCACCTCCCCGATCCGGGGGATGTCCGACAGGTAGTAGCCGACGCCCCCCATGCGCAGCCCGATGTACAGGGTGGTGCGCTGCAGGCTGTGCGCCAGCGGCAGGTACACCAGGCCCCGCTCGTCGTCGTCGAAGGGGATGTGGTCCATCACCGCTTCGCAGACGCTGAAGATGTTCCGGTGGGTCAGCACGGCCCCCTTGGGCGGCCCGGTGGTGCCCGACGTGTAGACGATCATCATCAGGTCGTCCGGCTCGGCCTCCCGCGCCGCGCCGAGCACGCCCTCGTCGCCGTGCTCGTCCAGCAGCGCGCCGCCCTCTTCGAACAGCTCGGACAGCGCCACCATCGGCGCCGTCAGGCCGGCGGGAGCGACTGCGTCGTCTTCCATCGAGACGACGAGCTCGAGGCGCTCGCAGGCGTTCAGCACGTCGACCAGCGGCTCCAGGTACTTGCCGGCCTCGATGACCAGCCAGCGGGTCTCGCTGTGGTCGAGGATGTACCGCACCTGGTCGGGCGTGCAGGTCGGGTAGATGCCGACCGTGACGAGCCCCGACATGATGTTGGCGAAGTCGAAGGTGGCCCACTCGTGGCGCACGTCGGCCTGGATCGCGACGCGGTCCCCCCGCTCCAGGCCCCGGGCCCGAAGCGCGGCGGCGAGCCCCAGCATCGCCCGCCGGCTCTCGGCGTAGTAGACGGGTCGATAGCCTCCGTCCGGGGTCTCCGCGTGGTAGGCCACGTCCTTCGTCGCGAGGCTCATCCTCCAGAGGATGATCTCGTTGACGGTTTTCTTGCGAAACGGGGTGTTGGCGGTCACGGGAGCGGAAGGATGCCACGCCGACTCGCGCACGTGCGGCTCGGCCCGGTATCCTACGCACCCGGAGGTGGCAGCGGGTTGCGAGACGGGCACTCGAAGATTTACCTGGCGGTCCCCGACCCCGCGTTGAATCGCACGGTGCGCTCGCACCTGAGCGACGCGGGGCATCGACTGCAGGAAGCGATGGACTGGGGCCTCGTGCCCGAGGAGGTCGGCCTCTTTGGGGCGGACGTGGTGATCCTCGCCAGCGAGCTTCCGGACTCCAAGGCGGCCGACGTGATCGCCCAGCTCAAGGGAGACCCGCGGACCCGCGATCGTTCGGTCGTGGTGTTGCTGCCCGAACAGGACGGTGAGCAGATCGAGGCGCTGTTCGACTCGGGCGCCGACGACGTGCTCAGCGGGCCGATCATCCCGGCGGTGCTGGTCAACCGGGTGCGCCTGCTGGCGTTCAACTCGTCTCTGTCCTCCGGCGAGCTGCCGCGCCTGGTGGTGTCGGTGGCCGACGAGATCGTGCCGACGGACGACCTCGACACGATCGACGTGCACCCGGGCCTGCGCACGGCGCGCGCCATCGGAGAGGGGCTGCCCGGCTCCTTCGACGGTCACTACGAGCAGGACCTGGGGGTCCTCATCGAGGTCAGCGAGTCGATGGCGTCGTCGCTGCCGACGACGGACGCGCTGTACGTGCTGGTCCGCCGGATCTCGCAGCTCATCCCGGTCCACCGCTGCAACATCGTGGTGCAGGGCGTCAAGACGGACGAGGCGTTCGTGGTGGCGAGCCACGACGACCCGAACCTGACCCATCGTGAGGTCGATCTGGGTCGCTACCCGGAGGTCCGGCGCAGCCTGGACAACGGCGAGGTGGTGCTCATCGAGGACGTCCGCAAGGACCCCGAGATGGAGGAGGTCCACGACTTCATCACGCTGGTGGAGCTTCGCTCGGCGCTCGTCTACCCGCTGTTCGTGCGCGAGGTCGCCGTCGGCACCCTCGGCCTGACGACGCGCCGGGAGACCCACGGCTTCACCCGGCGGGAGATGCTGTTCCTGCGCGCCATGTCCAACCTGGCCGCCGGCATCCTCGCGACCTCCGAGCTCCTCGAGACGGTGCGCCGCAACGCAGCCTCCGAGAAGCCCCCGATGGAGGAGTTCGACGAGGTCGTGCTCGACATCGAGGACCAGATCGAGGGCCTGATCGAAGAGCTCGAGCGCAAATAGCGCCGCCGGTCGTTACGCCGGCCGCCCGTCCAGGACCAGCCGCTCGCCCCCCAGCTTCGCCGCCATCACGCCGTGCAGGCGCTCCCCCGCCCCCACCTCGACGCCGTGCCACAGCGCCGCGTCGCGGACCGTCGCGCCGCCGCCGACGACGCACGCAGCGCCGACGCTCGCGTCGGGGCCGATCGTGGCGCCGGCCTCCACCCGGTTGGCCGGGCCGAAGAAGAACGGCGGCTCCAGCGTCGCGCCGGCCAGCCCCGCCACCGCGTCCGGGGAGCCGTACTCCCGCCCGTCGGCGCCCGCCGCGTAGCTCGCCTCCTGGAACAGGGCCCCTCCGAGGTCGACCCCCGGCGCCACCGCGAGCGGCGCGTCGTCGCCCGAGCGCATCAGCGCCGCCTGGGCGTCCAGGTAGCGCTCCGGAGTGCCGACGTCGTGGAAGAACAGGTCCGGCGGGGCGAGCACCGCCCGCAGGTCCGCCCCCTGCGCGAGCAGCGGGATGTAGCCCTGCCGCACGATGCAGCCGTACTCCCCCGCCGGCGGCAGGTGGGGCAGCAGCGCCGGCTCGATGACGTGCACGCCGCAGAAGATCGTCGGCGTCGCGGCCGCGATGTCCGCGTCCGTCGCTCCCGCCAGCCGGCCCAGCCCCGTCCGCTCGAGCACCCGCCCGTCGGCGTTCACCTGGACCGCCCCGTAGTGCTCCGCCTTCGGCGACGGCAGGCAGAGCAGCGTGGCGAGCGTGCCGTGCTCCGCCCGGTTGCGCCGGTGGGCCGCCACCAGGGCCGGCAGGTCGAGCCCCAGGATCGAGTCCCCGTTGAGCAGCAGGATCGGACCCCCGGTCGTGCTCAGCTCCGCCTCCAGCAGCCGCAGCGCCCCGGCCGTCCCCAGGATCTCGGGCTGCTCGACCGACCACCGCACCTTCAGCCGGAGGAGCCGTCGCTGGACCCAAGCCTCGAGGGTTGCCTGCAGCCGGTCGGCCCTGTGGTGGGCGTTGACCCAGACCTCGTGGCAGCCGCCGGCGTACAGGTGGATGAGCGGGTGGCCGATCAGCGGGCGGCCGAGCACCGGGATCACCGGCTTGGGCACGTGCTCCGTCAGCGGCAGCAGGCGGGTCCCGAAGCCCGCCCCCAGGACCAACGCGGCCGCCCCGGAGAGCGGGAAATCGGTCGACAACGGCATCTCCTGACCCCTCGGGGTTGCAAAAAAACCCAACGTTGACGCAAGGTTGTACGCAGAGGCCAAGTGTACCTGCGCCGGGGATGAACGACGAGTTGAGGGGTTGACATGAAAGTAGCGACCGTCTGCGGGACCCGACCCGAGCTGATCAAGCTCGCGCCCCTGGTTCCGGAGCTGGCGTCCCGGTTCGACCACCACTACCTGTTCACCGGGCAGCACTACTCCCCCTACATGGTCCAGGTGTTCGTGGACGAGCTGTCCGCCCCCGCGCCGGACCAGTTCCTGGACGTCGGCGTCAGCGACACCGACGCGCTCACCGAGGCGACCGCCGACGCCCTGGCGGAGCTCCGCCCCGACGTCCTCGTCGTCTACGGCGACACCAACTCGACCCTCGCCGCCGCCCGCGCCGCCGAGCGGCTGGACATCATGCTGCTCCACGTCGAGGGCGGGATCCGCTCCTTCGACCGGTCGATGCCCGAGGAGCTCAACCGCGTCATCGTCGACAAGATCGCGGCCCTGCGGCTCGCGCCGACCGGCCTCGCGACCTGGTTCCTGTCCGCCTTCGAGGGGTACGACGCGGTCACCTGCCCCGCGGTGGGCAACCTCGTGGTCGACGCGTGGGTGCGCCACCGGGACCTGATCGCGGCGCGCGACCTGCCCGCGGTGTTCGGCGACGTGGGGGACGACTACGCGGTCCTGACCCTGCACCGCCAGGCGACGGTCGACGACCCGGTCGTCCTGGAGCGAGCCCTGGACGAGCTCGCGCAGGTGCCGATGCCGATCCTGTTCCCGATCCACCCGCGCACCGCGGCCCGGGTCGCCTCGTTCGGGCTGAGCTTCCCCGACAACGTGCGCACCTGCGAGCCGATCGGGTACCTGGACTTCTGTCGCGCGATGTCGGGCGCCCGCATCCTCCTCACCGACAGCGGCGGCGTGCAGGAGGAGGCGATCACCCTGGACATCCCGTGCATCACGCTGCGGCCCAACACCGAGCGCATGGAGACGGTCTTCCTCGGCGGCAACCGGCTGTTCGACCCGGCGCGGGACGTCGGGCTCGCCGGTGACGTGGAGGCGGCGTTGGCCGGCCACGCGACCCGGCCCTACCAGCTCAACCCGTTCGGCACGGGCCACAGCGCGGTGCGGATCGCCGCCCTGCTGGAGCTGCTCGCGGGGCGGGAACCGACCGCCCGATTCCCGGACCAACAAGGCTTCGCGTCGATGGCCGATCTGAGGGACGCGGCCGCTGCGGTGGGGGGAGCCTGATCATTGGGACACTTGGAGAAATCTGGCTCCTGGCGGCATGCCAAGGTACAAAGCATGTCGAGGCAAGGGGCAAGGCGAAGGAGTCGAGGGGAGCGCCCATAAGTGGCTGATGTCGTCGATCTCGCGATGCGGGCGGTGGCCTACCCTGTCTGTTGGACCATCCTGGTCAACGGGGTAGACGACCTCTTCATCGACGTGAACTACTTCGTTCGCGGCCTCTTCAAGGAGGACCGGCGGCGGATCACGGTCGAAGATCTGAAGGCCGAAGAGCCCAAGAAGCTCGCGATGATGGTGCCCGCCTGGCAGGAGGACGGCGTCATCCAGCAGATGCTGGAGCTCAACCTCGAGCAGCTCGACTACCCCCACGAGGACTACGACATCTTCGTCGGTACGTACCTCAACGACCCGGCCACGCAGGCCCGGGTCGACAACGTCGCCCGCCGCTTCCGCAACGTGCACAAGGTCGTCGTCCCCCACGACGGACCGACGTCCAAGGCCGACTGCCTCAACTGGGTCTACCAGCACATCCGCATGCTCGAGGACGACCGGGGCTACCGGTTCGACATCCTCCTGATGCACGACGCGGAGGACATCATCCATCCGCTGGCGCTGCGGCTGTACAACTACCTCATCCCCGACTTCGACTTCGTCCAGACCCCCGTCTTCCCCCTGGAGATGCCCTGGAACGCGTTCGTCGCGGCGACCTACAAGGACGAGTTCACCGAGCACCACCTCAAGGACATGCTGGTCCGCGAGCAGATCGGAGGTCTGGTGCCGTCGGCGGGCGTCGGCAGCGGCTTCGACCGGGACGCCTTCGAGGACATCGCCCTGGCCCACAGCCAGGAGGCGTTCAACATCCACTCGCTGACCGAGGACTACGAGGTCGGCATGAAGTTCCGGCTGGCGGACAAGAAGGTCTACTTCGCGTGCCGCGCCGTCGAGCGCCTCAAGGAGGTGGAGCGGGGCATCTTCCGCAAGCGGAAGGTGCACGTCGTCGTGCCGGAGTACATCGCCACCCGCGAGTACTTCCCGGACGAACTCCAGTTTGCGATCAAGCAGAGATCCCGGTGGATCCTCGGCATCGCCCTGCAGACCTGGGAGCAGCTGGGTTGGCAGGGCTCGTTGCCCGTTCTGTATTGCCTGTGGCGCGACCGGAAGGCGCTGATCACCAACTTCATGGCGATCTTCGGCTACATGGTCGCGCTGTACTGCATCGGTCGGCTCGGCTGGGGTTGGGCGAGCGGGCGGCCGTGGACGTTCGACAACCTGTTCCCGCCCGGCTCGGTGCTGTGGTGGCTGGTGATGGGCAACACGCTGGTCCTCGCCTGGCGCGCGGTCATGAAGTACGTGACCGTCGACGCCATCTACGGGCCGATGCATGGCCTGCTGTCGATCCCGCGCTTCTTCGTCTCCAACGTCATCAACTTCTTCGCCACCGCCAAGGCGGTCCGCCAGTACGTCCGCCACAAGATCACGGGCGAGCCCCTCAAGTGGCTCAAGACCACGCACGTGTTCCCCGATTCGTCCGTGCTGCGCGAGTACAAGCGCCGGCTGGGCGACCTGCTGCGGGACCGCGAGGGGCTGACCGAGGACGAGCTCAACGAGGCGCTGGACCTGCACACCAAGACCGGGCTCCGCCTGGGGCAGGTGGTCACGCTGACGGGGCTGCTGTCGACCCGGGCCGTGGCCGACGCCGTCGGCGAGCAGTTCGCGCTCCCGGTGATCGACCCCGACCCGTTCGGCATCCCCCTGACGCTGCTGCAGCGGCTCCCCGAAGCGGACGCGGCGCTGATGCGGGTGCTCCCGCTGGGCTGGGACGGCGACGAGGTGGTGCGCATCGCGGTGTCCGAGCCGCCCGAGCCGGCGGTCGTCAACCGACTCGAGGATCTGCTCAAGGCCAAGGTCCACCTCTGCTTCGCCGAGCGGGAGCTGCTGGACAAGGCGCGGGACCGCGCCTACCGCCGCCTCGTCATGGAGGAGGCCGGCGAGCCCCGCGCGTCCCGGCTGGGGGAGCGGCTGGTGACCGGCGGCTACCTGACCCAGGAGCGGCTGGAGCAGGCGGTGCAGGAGCAGAGCGCGACCAGCGAGCGGCTGGGCGAGCTGCTGGTGCGGCGCGGCTGGGTGCCCGAAGAGGTGGTCAGCGAGGCGCTCGCCGACCGCACGCGGCTGCCCTTCCGGGCGCTCAAGGCGTCGGAGGCCGACCCGGTCGCCATCCGCAAGATCGGCTACGGCCTGCTCAACCTGTACGGCCTGGTGCCGATGCGGGCGGCGGAGTCCGAAGGCTTCGTGCCGCTGGCCTGCGCCTCGATGCCCCACGAAGAGGTCCGCATGCTCATCGCGGCCCGGCTCGGCAAGCCGCTGGACGTGTTCCTGGCCCCGAGCCTGGACGTGCGCCTCGGGCTCGCGGTGGCGAGCAAGGTGGCGTGGCCGGGCGGCATGAAGGAGGGCGTCGGCGGCATGGACGGCGCCGAGCTCAAGGTCATCGACGAGGATCCCGGCTGGCGCGGCGACCTCACCGAGCTGCGGGACGCGGCCCTGGACGCCGGCAAGTCCCCCATCGACTACCTGCTCGCGGCGGGCCGCATCGAGTCCCAGCTCGGCGCTCGCCTGCGCGCTCGCTCCCTCGGCGTGGCGCTCGCCCGCCCGTCGCAGATCGATCCCGAAGGCGCCTACGACTGGTTGCCGCCCGGCTGGGCGGTGCGCGACGACATCCAGCTCGTCGACCTGAGCCAGGGGCAGCTGGTGGTGGCCGCGCCCCGGCCGACCGCCCGCCTGGCCCGCGAGATCGCCTCCCTGTTCCCCGATGCTGCGGTGGCATGGCGCGTCGCGCCCTACACCCGCGCTGTTGAAGTGACGACCGACGAACCCGATATCCAGACCGGTGAGAACCTGCCGGCTCCGGGGGCTCTGTAATGAGACGCGACCCGTTCCTGACCCTTGCTCTGCTGCTCGCCGCCATGCTCGCGGCGCCGTCGTTGTCCGCCCAGGAGGCGGTCCCCGATGGTCCGATCCAGCACGAGATGCGCGTGCGCGACATCTCGCTGCGGGACGACCTCGGGCTGCGCGGCGACGTGACGCTCGTCGGCATCCACGGCTACGGATCGCTCAACTTCGGCGTTCCGGATCACTGGGCCGTCGAGGGCGATCCCGAGCTGCACATGCGCATCGCGCGCAGCTCCCAGCTGCTGCCGGAGATCTCGTCGATCACGGTGTGGCTGGACGGCCGGCCCGTCGGCACGATCAAGCTGGACGGCGATCCGGGCTCGGTCGACGAGGAGGTGATCAAGCTGCCGCTCGTGAGGGAGGACGGCTATCACCAGATCTCGTTCGTCGCCTATCACCGCACGCGGCTGCCCTGCGAGCACGCCGAGCACCCGGGCATGTGGAGCCGGATCCTCGACGACTCGTTCATCCGCGTGAACTACCGGTCCCGCGCCCCCGAGCTGAGCCTGTCGGAGTGGCCGTACCCGTTCCGCGACGACCGCGAGCCCGACCCCTCCCGCGTCGTGCTGGTCCTGCCCGAAGAGGCCGGAGAGGCCGAGCTGACGGCGGCCGGTCACATCTCGTCGCTGCTCGGCCACGTCGCCGGCTGGCGCCCCATGGACCTGCACGTGCACGTCGGCAGCCCGTCGTCCGCCCCCGCGGGCCACATGATCGCCATCGCCACGCTGGACGCGCCGAGCCAGACGCTGTCCCAGGTGCGCTCCGCGCTGCTCAACTCCGAGAGCGGCAAGCTGCGCCAGGCCGGTGAGGCGCTGCGCGCGGGCAACGTCGGCGGCTCGGGGTTGCTCGCCCTGATGCCTCGGCCGGAGGATCCGCTGCGGGCGATGATCGCCGTGGTCGGCCGCGACGGCCGCGGGGTCGAGGAGCTCGCCCGGCTGCTGAGCAGCGACCTCGCCCGCACGCTCCCGTACGGCCCGATCGAGTTCGTCGACGAGGTGCGTCCGTTCGAGCCGATGGCCGAGCGGGAGTGGGAGAACACGATCCCGCAGGAGACGACCTTCACCCTGTCCGACCTCGGCATGAGCGACGTGATGGCGAGCGGCTACAAGGGCGGCCGGGTCAGCATCCCGATGCACCTCATCCCCGACGAGCACCCGATCTCGGGCGCCGCGCGGCTGGAGCTGATCTACTCCTACTCGGCCCAGAGCGCGGTCGAGCAGAGCCGCATCGACGTGTCGCTCAACGGCGCCGCCGCCGGTGGCGTGGCGCTGCGGGACGTCGACGGCCGCAACCGCGTCAAGCTGCTGCTGGAGCTGCCGGCCCACGAGATGGGGCCGGAGTCGCGCCTGGACATCGACTTCGCGCTGCTGCGGCGGGGCGAGGAGAACCTGCGCGAGCGCTGCGAAGAGGACCCGGGCGCCCCGCTGTGGGGCACGGTGCACGCCGACAGCCGCATCACGCTGCCCCGCGACCGGTGGGGCTACGTGCCGGACCTCGGCCTGCTGCGCTTCGGCGCGTTCCCGTTCGGCTTGCGGCCGGACCTGAGCGACACGGTGTTCGTGCTGCGCAAGGGCGCGTCCCGGACCGAGCTGCAGTTCTTCGTGTGGCTCGCGGCCGAGATGGGTCGCTCGACCCGCGGCAACCGGTTCGCCTACGACGTGCAGGTCGGCTCGGTGGAGTCGGTCAAGGGGCAGGACAAGAACGTCGTGCTGGTCGACTCCGGCCCGGACGGCAGCCTGATCCAGCGGCTGGGGCTGCTCGACACGATGTCGTTCACGCCCAAGGGCCCCCCGGGTGTCACGCTCGCCCTCGCCAGCGGCGGCATGGTCGCGCTCGGCGCCGACCCGAAGGTCGCCTACATCGAAGAGGTGGCGCTGCCGTGGGCCGAGGGCCGGACCGGCATCGTCGCGTACGCGGCGGACGCCACGCTGTTCGAGCGGGTGGGCCGGTGCCTCGACCGGGAGTCGCTGTTCGACCGGCTGAGGGGCAAGGTGACCCGCGTCGGGTCGTGCGCCGACCTGGCCGCGATCCCGGCCGCGGAGCGCAAGCTGATCGGTGAGAAGCCGGTCCGGGAGGCGGCCTACGAGCCGATCCGGAACAACTACTGGCTGCTCATCGCCGGCATCGCCATCGGCATCATCTTCGTGCTCGCGCTGCGGGGCTTCTACCTGTCGCTGGGGAGGCGCCGGGAGTACGAGGTCGAGGACTACGAGCCGGACTACGGCGAGGCGTAGGGCGCTGTAGGCTTCGATCATGGCCGACGAGGGCGCCAGCAACGGACAGGGCTACCACCCGACCACCGCGCGGGTGCTCATCGTCGATCCCGACGTGCGCTTCGGGCTGCTCCTCAAGGGCTTCCTGGAGGGGCGCGGCTGGAAGGCCGAGTGGGTCGAGGACGGTCGCCGCGCGCTGATGCACTGGGACGTCTACCGCCCCGACATGCTCATCACCGAGCTGCAGGGCCAGGACATGGACGGCTTCGAGCTGCTCGACGCGGTCTCGCGTCTCGCGGACGCCCCGCCCGTCGTCATCTGCACCCGCCTCGCGGGGGTGGAGTCCTGGGACGACAGCACGTTCCGCAAGCTGGGCGTGCGCGCCGTGCTGGTCCGGCCGGTCCGCTTCCCGGAGGTCGCGCGCACCCTCGAAGAGGTGATGGCGCGGTTGACGGGGACGATGGCGGCGATCCCGGCGGTGATGGTCGAAGAGAAGATGAAGGAAGCGACCGAGGGGACGTAGGAGCTCCTGCGGGGGTGTTCGCGATCGGGAACACGGACGCGACCGCGATCGGGAACACAACCGCGATCACGATCCGGATTCACGATCAGCGACTCACGGGAGCGATAGCGAGCAGGATCGCGATCGTCACGTGCGCGATCCGCGGAGACGAAGGGGATCGCGAGTGTGCTCCTGTCGCTTTTGCTGACGTGCAGCGTGCTCGCGCTCCCCACCGCGGGGTCCGTCCCCTCCCATCTCCTGCCCCACTGGTAGCTGGCGCGGGGACCGCGTCAAGGGGGCCGTGTCGCTTCGCTCCCGCACCACTCCCCCGTGACCCGGTCCCCGGTGCGCCAGCGACGGGGGACAGATGGGAGGGGACGGACCCCTCCCGGGAGAGACCGAAGATGAAGCACACCCTGTCCCACGAGAACCTCGACGCCTACAAGCTGGCCGTGCAGATCGCCCGGTGGATTCGGCATACGCCATTCCCCAGGGGCGACAGCGCCCTGAAGGACCAGGCCCGCCGGGCCGCCGACAGCGTCGTCCTGAACCTCGCTGAGGGGGCCTACATGGGGACTCCCAAAGAGCGCGGGCGGCACTTCCGCATCGCGCGCGGGAGCGCGGCGGAGGTCTGCGCGGTGCTGGACCTCATCGACCTCGACGGAGGACCTGAGCGCCAGGTGGAACTCCGACGAGTCGTGGCGATGCTCTGTCGATTGAGGTAGGCGTCAACGGCCCGGGACGCGATGGCGTCCCGGGTCGTGCCTGCCGTGCTGTCCTGACAAGTTCCGCGCCATGTTGGCGTGTTTTCTTTTTTTCACCCTACGAGGGGGTGGGGTCTGGGCTGTTCCTGGCCGGGGGCTTCGGGTTCCTGGCCGAGACGCTGAACGCCTCCCGTCACGGCGGCTGGTTCGCGGGCATCCGCTCGACCGCCAACGAGGCTGGCTCGGTCGCGACCGCGCTCATCGAGCAGGGGCTGCTGGACGCTGCCGTGCTCACCGATCCCGAGACGGCCGAGGTGTTCTCGCCGTCCACCCGTCGGCACAGGCTGACATCACCAGGTCGGCTCCAGCCGGCCAGACGAGAAGAGGGGGGCCCATGGCCAACCGAGCGACCGACGGAATGACCCTTGAGATCATCGAGAGCCAGGTAGTAGGAGAGCCGCTTCGGCAGTCACCGCGAGACGCGACGGACCTCGGGGGCGCGATGGAGATGGCGCTGCGGGTCACCGCGGGCGACTTCAGCACGAGCACGACGACGACGACGGTAGAGCTCTCCATGGCCTCCGGAACCGCGGCCAGGACATGATGAGCCTCGCCTCGTTCACGCTGTCCGAGGGAGGATCGACGAGTTCGTACACCTACCTCACCCAGTTCGCCCGGTTCGTGACGGCGAAGGTGTCGCAGGACCCGGACACGGAGACCAGCACCGTGGAGATGCTCGCGGTGCCGAAGTTCGGCTGAGGGTCAGGCATCGGCGGCCGGGGCGTCGTCCCGGTCGCCGATTTGCCCTGGCCGCCCAGCGGCGCGAGACACAAACTGAAGGGGGATTGGTTGATGGAGCTCCACTGTTCACGGGGGCGCGGCGATCGCGCTCGGTTGATCCGCGGCTGCGGTTGCAAGGCCGCGACGCCGAGTTGCAGTTGCGACCAGGCGCGCACCCTCGCGCAGGCCCGGCTGACGGACTCCATGCCCGACGTTCTGCCCTTGACCTGGTTCGGGTTCCGACGCAAAGGGGTGTTCGACCGCGGGGAAGGTGCACCTCCTCCTCGGACGCTGCTCGCTCCAGGGCGATGGGTCACGGGCGACGCCCTCGTCCGGACGGTCGCCGCCCACGGCGACCTCGTGTACGGGTTCGTGGACATGGGGGCATCCGGAGTTGCTGGTGATCGGTTCTGGCTCGTCACGTTGGAGTTGGTCGACGTCAAGCAAGCTCCCCGCACCGACGCGAGACGGGGGGACCCAAGCTGCGGCGTGGGAGGCCTCGGCTCAGGGATCGAGGCGCGCTTCGGCACATCCTGGGAGTGCGTCGGTCCGCCCCACGAGCGCACCCTTCGGCCGATTCACGCCACGAAGCTGGGCACGCCCGGCGAAGACGCGGTACAGGAGTTCCCCGTCATCGAGGTGGCCGAGGATGGCAAGTACATCGCGGTGACCTACGATAACGGCGGGTTCTGGTTGTTGGACTCGTCCGATGCAAGAAGGCCAAAGGTCGTAGCGGGGCTGTGGAAGGAGAACGATGTCGCCGGCTGGTTTGGATGGGACTCCGGCACATTCTCGATCGATAGGGGACTGGGCAACCCGGTCACAGAGTCGGCCCGGTCCGGAGTTGCGCGTTACCCCGCGTGGCCCATCCCACCGGCCGGGACCCCCGACGGGCCGGTCTTTCGCGAGTCCATACAGAATCCCTCGATCTCCGCGGAGCTCTTCGGGGAGGGCGACGCGCGGTTCATGCTGCTCAACACCTATCCGTTCACGGTTTGGAAGATCAGCGAACAGGGGGGGAGCTTCGACGATCTGCTGTTCGTCGGCGCGTTCTGCGGAACGTGGGGGCGTACGCGGATCGCGGCGGCCACCGAGGAGCATGTCTACTTGATGGGCGAAGAGGGGGCGTGGGCGGTTCCGTTGTGCGAGACCGCAACGGACCCTGGAGAGTACGGATGCTGCCCTCCTTAGGACGGCGGGTTGAGCTCATGCTGCCCCTGTGGGTGCTGGCGCCTTTTGCGCTGGCCTGCGGAGGCCCACCGGTCTTTCCGCCTGCGGAGCCTGCGCCGACTCCAGATCAGCTCCCCCCAGCGCTGCTCGGTGAAGCTGTCGAGCCGGACCACGTGCTCACGCTGCCCGCCTCGGAGTGGGACCACTCCGAATTCGGCCAGGGACTGGCTTCCACTGGGTCAGCCTTCGTCGTGGCCGCGCCAGGATCGACGGTCGGGGGCAAGTGGATCGGAGGCATCTATCACTACTCCGACTGGCCACCCTCCAGGGACTGGGTCATCTCTGGGACAGGGGTCAACCCCAGGTTTGGCCGCTACCTCCTTGCTTCAGAGGCCGACCTCAACGGGGACGGCATTCACGACGTGGCCACCGCCGGTCCAGGCTACGACTACTGGACCGGGTTCGAGCAAGCGATGTACGTCTTCATGAGCCCGTTCGAAGACGTTGTGCCGGGGGACGAACCGACTGCGATCATCGAGCAGGACGAGGCGTTCCAGCTCGACTGCTGGATCGACTACCACCTGCCGAACCACCGCCGCCGGCCCGCGGTTCGCCTGGTCGACGATCTGGACGGCGACGGGGGCGGGGACCTGGTGCTGGGCCCGTTCATTCCCCGACTCCAGGGCAGCGTGGGCGTCGTCTCGGTCTTCAACGGAGGCAGCCTGACCGGGTCCCTGGTGCCGTCGGACGCCGGGGTGACCCTGCAGCAGGGCAGCGGCGGGCTGTGCGATGGATTCGGATACGCCCTGGACGCCGGCGATCTGGACGGGGATGGCGCCACTGACCTCGTCGTGGCCGGGATCAACGACTGGGTGGAGATCGACGACGTCCTCACCTGGGGGGTGGGCTCCGTCTGGATGTTCCGCGGCCCGCTGTCCGGCGACCTGACTCCCGCGGACGCGGATGCTTCGATCAGTGGTCGGGTCTTCGAGGGGTACCTCGGCACGGCGCTCGAAGTCGCCGACTTCAACGGTGACGGCATCGACGATCTGCTCGCCGCCGAGGTCGAACTCGGCCCCGCATCCCACGACGTCGACATCGCTACTCTCCTGCTCTTCTACGGCCCCCTCATCGGCCCCCTCAGCGCGAACGATGCAGACGCGTCCATGCCTGGACTCAGGGTTCAGCCGGCGGACGGAGATCGGCTGGGCGTAGGTGACTTCGACGGTGACGGAACGGCCGACCTGGTCCTGCGCTCGAGGACCGCGAACGAGCTGCTCCTCTTCTATGGGCCCATCACCGGCACCCGAGGCCCCGAGACCGCTGACGCGACGCTCGTCATCAACGAACAGGTCGGCTTCGGACAGTCTAGCGTCGCCGCCGACCTCGACGGCGATGGTTACGATGAGGTGATCGCAGGCGCCCCGACCTGGGCCCCGGCTGACGCCGGACAGGGGGAGAGCTACGGCGCGGTGCTCATCTGGCGCGGCGGTCCCCGGAGCCGGTGAGCTGCGGCGCGGTCACCCTCAGCGACCGGTTCCACATCGTCCTCGTGGCGCCGCCCGGCTACCAGCACGCCCTGGTCTTCGCCGAACAGGTCGAGCTCCTCCGCGCCGCCTTCGCCGACCTCGGCGTCGACCACACCGTCGCCGTCTCCCGGTTCGAACGTGACCGGGTCAACGTCGTGCTCGGCTATCACCTGCTCCGGTGGGACGACGCCTTGCCCCGTTGCCGGTACATCCCCTACCAGTTCGAGCAGCTGGGCCCAGGCGGGGGTGACTTCGTCACCGGAGAGGCCTGGCGCATCCTGCGGCACGCGACCGAGGTCTGGGACTTCTCCCGATCCAACGTGAAGCTCCTGCGCGACTCCGGCGTCCCCGCCCGCTTGCTCCCCGTCGGCTATCACGAGCGGCTGGAGCTGGTCGAGCCGCGGGCGGGGCGAGACATCGACCTCTTGTTCTCCGGCAGCGTCAACGAACGGCGGGCAGACGTCTTGAGGGGGATCGAGGCCGCGACCGGCGTCGCCGTTCGAGCCATGTTCGGGGTCTACGGTCCGGCCAAGAATGCAATGCTCGGCCGGGCGAAGATCCACCTGCACATCCATCACGGCGAGCGCCGGGCCTTTCAGCAGCCCCGGATCGCCCACCTGCTCAACAACCGCTGTTTCGTCATCGGCGAAGAGTCGGAAGACGATCCGTACCCGGAGGTCGACCTGGTCAGCGTCCCCCGTCAACAGCTCCCCGAAGCCTGCACCTACTACCTTGCGCGGCCCGAGGAGCGTCATCGGCTCGCCGAGCGGAGCTACCGTCAGTTCCGCGAGCACTACCCCGTCACCGAGTTGATGAGGCGTCTGCTCGATCGGTGAGCCCCCTACAGGGCGACGACCGCTCCCTCTGCGTCCACGACCACTCCATTCACCACCTTGCGGGCCAGCCGGCCGGCGGGCGCGACTTCGTGCTGGGGGTTGGTCCACCAGCCCGCCTCGGGCTCCGGCGTCACGGGGTGGTCTTCCCGGTTGAACTTCAGCAGGTGGCCCGCCTCGACGGGGGGCCACAGGCCCGGGTCGAGGAGGGCGCCGTCCAGCGCCGACAGGTGGGCCCGAACGAAGGACGGGACCAGCGAGCTGTACAGCGCGAAGCTGGCCGTCAGGCGGGCGTTGATCTCGATGAGCCAGACGTCGGTCCCGTCGAACACGAAGTCGAGGCCGAAGTGGCCGCGGTAGCCACGGTCGGCGAGCACCGGGCCGAGGGCCGTCGCCACCGCGTGCACCGCGTCGCTGGGGTCCGGGCCGACGCGCCAGGTGAAGTCCACACCGCAGGCGCCCAGCTCCGAGCCGGTCAGCCGGCGGTCGCCCGTCACCTGCACCATCGCCGCCGTCGCGCGGACCCGGCCCGCGGCGTCCACGATCGCGCCCGCAGTGCCGGGCAGGCCGTCGATCCGGCGCGTCACCCGGAGCGGCTTGCGGCCGATGGTCGGTCGGAGGGCGTCCAGCTCGTCGGCCGAGGTGACCGGCCAGGTGCCGCGCCCCGCGAACGAGCGGGCCAGTTGCACCACCAGGTCGGGGCCCAGGGCCGCGGTCAGCTCGTCCCACGACGTCTGGGCCGACGCCTTCATCGTCGGCGGGATCAGGACCCCCGCCGCCTCCGCGATCCCCGGCAGCGCGATCTTGTTCTCGATCGCCTGGGCCACCGCGGCCGGGGCCAGCGCCAGGCTCGCTCCCAGCTCCGCCGCCCGCCGCTCGAGCCGGGCCATCGGCTTGAAGCAGATCAGCCGGGACGGCTCCGCCGCGATGGCTGCGCCGACCGAGTCGTCCGCGAGCAGTCGGCTGGTCATCAGCTCCGCGTCGGCCGGCACGAGCAGCGGCTCGGCCAGCCCCGCGTCGGCGAACGCCCGCCGGATCCGCGGCCCCCCGAACGTCGCCACCCGCGCCTCCGGAAGCGCCCTGGCGAGGCACAGCGCGTCCCACGGCAGCTGCAGCGTGATGAACAGTCGCGTCATGCGGGGCGCAGCCCCAGCTGCTCCTCGAAGAACGTCCGCACCTCCAGGTACGAGTCCAGGGAGATCGGGGCCGCGGCGGGTGCGTCGTCGTCGTCGTCGTCGTGTCGGGCCCCCGTCATCACGGCGACCACGGTCGCGTCGCCCAGGCCCGGCGTCGCCGCGATCCCGGCCAGCACCGCGCCCCCCTCGGGGGAGACCGCGACGCCCGCGTCGGCCAGCCGCTGCGACCACGCGAGCACCGCCTCGGTGTGCACCACCACCGCGCCTCCGCCGGTGTCGACCAGGCGCTGGGCGATCGCCGGCGCGTCGGGCGGGTTGCGGATGCCGAGTCGGCCCGCGGGGCTGCCGGGGTCGCCCTGCACGCCGGGGTCGATCGCCTTGGCGAGGCCGATGCAACTGCCCGACTGCACCGCCCACAGCGCCGGGGTGCGGCCGAGCTGCTCATAGCCGTCGGCGATCCCCGCGATCGAGATCCCCGACGAGGAGAAGGTGAAGAGCGCGTCGACCTCCGGGGCCGCGTCGTGCACCTCCGCCGCGAGGGACCGGTAGCCGACGCTGGCGATGGGGTCGCGGGTGCCCCGCAGGTCCTGGAGCCCGAACACCCGGGCCGCGTAGCGGGCGAAGTTGATCGGCTTGAGCGTCTCGACGACGAGCGCGTCGCTGGCGAGCAGACGGGCGCGCTTGCCGGGGGCGGTGCTCGGGGAGACGAAGGCGACCAGGCGGTCCCCTGTCAGCCGGCAGGCGGCCGCCGCCGAGACCGCCGCGTTGCCCGACGAGGAGAGCACGCAGGTGCCCGGCTGCGCGCCCCGGTGGCGGACCACCTGGTACAGCACCCCCCGGTCCTTGTGGGAGCCGCCGGGCTCCAGGTCCTCCCGCTTGAGGAGCAGGCGGGCGACGCCGAGGTCCGCCGCCAGGTCGTGCCGGTCCTGCAGGGGGGTGCCGCCTTCGCCCAGGGTCCAGCCGTGCTCCCGGGCGCGGGCCGCGGGGGCGCCGTCGTCACCGAACAGGGCGGCGTGCTTCCAGATGCTCACGGGGGGCGGGCGCTCAGGCGCTTCCGAGCGCCGCCTGCACCCGGCGGCCGAAGGTCTGGCCGCCCTCGATGTAGCGGGAGTGGAAGAACGCCGAGCCGGGGGACAGCAGCACCGAGGAGCCCGAGGCGGCGCGCTCCCGGGCCACGGCGATGGCGGCGTCCAGGTCGGCGACGTGCTCGACGTCGATCCGGTGGCCCAGGGCGGCGAGGAAGGCGTCGGTCCCCGAGCCCGGCAGCGCGACGACCAGGGCGCAATGCACCGCGGCCGCGTCCGCCATGGCCCGGTAGTCCATGCCCTTGTCGTCGCCGCCGACGAGCAGGACGATCGGCCCGTCGGCGCCGACGGTCTGGATCCCCGCCGTCGCGGCCGGCGCGGTCGTCGCCTGGATGTCGTAGATCCAGCGCACCCCGTCCTGCTCCGCCACCGTCTCCAGGCGCCCCTCGAGGGGCGCGAAGCCCTCGAGCGCGTCGGTCAGGCGCGCCGGTTCGACGCCGCCGGCGACCGCGGCGCAGACCGCGGCGAGCAGGTTGAGGTGATTGTGCTCGCCGGCCAGGGACAGGTCGGAGATCGGGCCGATGTGGTGGATGTCCGTCTCGCGGGGGCGGCGCAGCCGCACGATGCCCTCGTCGTCGATCCAGGCCAGCCCGTCGAGGCCGTAGCCGGGGGGCGGGGGCGCGCCGAAGCGCCACACTCGAGCGCCCGCGGCGCGGAGCGCGTGGGTGTGGCGGCGGCACGCCGGGTCGACGGCGGAGATCACCACCTGGCCGCCCGTCGCGGCGCCGTGGCCGAGCCGCAGCTTGGCCTCCAGGTAGGCCTCCCAGGAGCCGTGGTCCTCGATGTGGTTGCGTGTGATGTTGGTGATCACGGCGATGTCGACCGTCGGCGTGCGGTCCCGCAGGTGGCGGTTGCTCACCTCCCACACCAGGTAGTCCAGCGCGGTGCCGCGCTCGATCTGGCCGAGCTCCACCTGCCGGCTGCGGTCGTTGCCGCCCTGCAGGACCTGTCGGCCGGTCGGGAAGCCGGCCTGGAGCAGGTGGGTGATCAGGGCGGCCGTGGTCGACTTGCCGTTGCTCCCGGTGACGCCGATCCGGATCCCCTCGAAGAGGTCGAGGGCCAGGTCGGCGACGCCGAACAGCCGCGCGCCCGCCGCGACCGCGTCGGGGATCGCGGGGAGGTTGGCGGGGTAGTTGAACCAGTTCTGCGACGCGAGGATCACGTCCGCCTCGCGCAGCCCCTCCAGGTAGCGATCGCCGAGCCGCAGCTCGATCGGCAGGCGACGCACCCGGGCGAGGATCTCCTCGCGCTTCGTGCGGTCCCAGGCGGTGTTCGCCTTGCGGAACGAGCGGGCGAAGGCGCGGGGATCGCCGCTGAAGTCGTGGGCGACGATGTTCGGCACGCCCTTCTCGCCCGCCAGGTACAGCAGCAGAGCGATGCCCTCGGCGCCCGACGCGCCGACCACGTGCACCCGGCCGCGCCGGATCCGCTGGAGCAGCCCTCCCCGGGGAGGACGGGTCGCCGTCTTCATGGGCTCGTCTCCGCCACGGTCGCCCACGTGACGGGTCGACGCGCGCCGGTGAACCGGTAGCGGTCGAGGAACACGGTCAGCGGCTCCTCCAGCACGAGGCTGCGGGTGAGGCAGGAGTGGACGACGGTGACGCCGTCGGCGGCGGCCAGGGCGACCCCGACGTGGCCGAGGGCGCGCTCGCGGCCCCGCACGAACACCAGGTCGCCGGGGGCGATGTCGGCGGCGGCGACGCGCACCCCGTGCCGACGCTGGTCGCCGGTGTGCTTGGGCAGCAGCAGCCCGGTCGCGGTCAGCAGCACCCCCTGCACCAGGCCCGAGCAGTCCGCCCGCTCGGGGGTGTTGCCGCCCCAGCGGTAGGGGCGGCCGAGCCGCTCGCGGGCCGCGGCGGCGAGGGCAGCGAGGCCCCCGGGTCGCGTGGGGCGGAGCGTCTCGTTCGGGCGGGTCCGGCGCACGTCGGCCCACGGATCCGCGGGCGGATCGATGTGTCGGAGGGCCGCGGCGGCGGCCCAGCCGAGCGTGCCGTCGGCGAGCTGCACCAGCGCGCGCTTGCCCCGCTCGATGAACCAGCGGACCGCCGCGGGGGGGACCTGCTGCGTCTGGAGGTCATCGCCCTCGGGCAGGCGGTGCAGGTCCAGCGCTTCGGCCGTGGCGACGTCGGCCCAGCGGTGGGCCGTCCAGGGGCTGTCCAGGGACGACAACACGGTCGGGCGGGGCACGGCGTGGTCGAGCTCGTCCCGCAGGACGTCGGCGTACAGCTTCGCCTGGCTGGCGATCAGCACCCCGCCGTCCACGACGACGGCGCCGTCGTTCACGGTCCAGGTCGTCGAGTCGACGACGACGGGCCAACGCTCCGCCAACTCGATCCGGGCGCGCTCGACCGCTCGCTGCAGGTCCGCCTCCACCGGCTACTTCTCCTCCTCCTCGAACAACTCCACCTTCAGGGGTTCGAGGGAGATGACCTCGAGCTCGACGGCGCAGCGGTCGCAGATCAGCAGCTCACCTTCCAACGTGTCGTCGGGGACTTCGACATCGGCGGCGCACTCGGGACAGGACGTGTTCAACTCAGCTCCTTGGTCATGGCCGGTCAACCTACCGGATACCGGGTGGGGTCGGCACCCGCGTCCGCACCCGAGGACACCAGCCGGGAAGCGAGCGCGGCGTGCTCGGGACGGCCGATGCGATCGGCCAGCGCGGCGGGGGGCGCCGGGTGGGCGGGGGCGCGTACGGCGAGGGCATGTAGCCGCCCCGCGGCGTCGTCGCAACGTCGGGCGAAGCTCGCGTCGCGCTCCGCGGTGTCCCGCAGCGCCTCGACGGTGCGTTCGATGCGATCCAGGCTCTGGCAGACGAGCACCCCGTCGACCCCCGCGCCGACCGAGCGGACGCAGGCGCCCGGCACGCCGTGGCGACGGACGATGGCGCCCATCTCCATGTCGTCGGTGAGCACCGCGCCGTCGTAGCCCAGCCGCTCCCGCAGGAGCCCCTGCACGATCCGCTCGCTCAGCGTCGCGGGGTGCTCGGGGTCGAGGGCCGGGTAGAGCACGTGGGCCGTCATGATCGCGTCGATGTCCGCCTCCGCGGCGGCGGCGAAGGGGGCGATGCAGCGGGCCTCCAGGGCGTCGGCGTCCAGCGAGCAGACCGGCATGTCGACGTGGCTGTCCATCGTGACGTGGCCGTGCCCGGGGAAGTGCTTGGCGCAGGCGAGCAGCCCCGCGTCGGCGATCCCGGCGGCGAGGGCGAGGCCCAGCCGGGCGACCCGCTCCGGGTCGTCGGACAGGGCGCGGTCGCCGATCGCGTCGGTGGTGCCCTCGAACCGCACGTCGAGCACCGGGGCGAGCACGAAGTTGAAGCCGACCGCGCCGACCTCCGCCGCGAGCGCCCGCCCCACCGCTCGGGCCATCGCCTGGTCCGCCCTCGCGCCGACCGCCGCCATGGGCGGCCAGACCGTCAGGGGCGCCTTCAGGCGGGCGACCCGGCCGCCCTCCTGGTCGACGGCGAGCAGGAGCGGTCGGTCGGCCTGCTCGAGCACGCCCGCGAGCAGGTCACGCACCTGCCCGGGGGACTCCACGTTCCGGCCGAACAGGAGCAGCCCGCCGACGCCGAGGTCGAGCAGGCGGGCGATCGACGGCGCGTCGGCGGTGGTCCCGTCGAAGCCGGCGAGCACCAGGCGGGCCGGGTCGGTCATTCGGGGGGCTCCGCCCCGAACTCGTTGAGCTCGATGAGCACGCCGCCGACGTCCTTGGGGTGCAGGAACATCACCCGGCTGCCGTGGGCGCCGGGCCGGGGCGCGTCGTACAGGAGCCGCACTCCGGCGGCGCGCAGGCGGTCGCACTCCGCCTCGATGTCGTCGACCTCGAAGCAGAGGTGGTGGATGCCGGGCCCCTTCCGCGCCAGGAACCTGCCGACGGGGCTGTCGTCGCCCATCGGCTCGAGCAGCTCGATGCGGGACTCGCCGACCGGGAACATCGCCACGCGGGTGCGGGCGGGCACGACGTCCTCGCGCCCCTCCTCGGGCAGCCCGACGCCGTCGGCGCCCCAGGTGGAGGCGCCTTCGTCGAGGTTGGAGACGGCGATGCCGACATGATGGAGTCGCTTGAACATGAGGAGATCCGTGTCGTGCCCTGACCGCTATGATGATCCGTCGTGGGCTCTCGATATTCCGTGCGGTTGACCCGCTTCGACGACCGCGTCGCTTTCAAGCGGGTGGTCGACTTCCTGGCGGGACTGTACCCCGATCGCGCGCCGTCGGACTTCCAGGCGGCGCTCGCGCGCACCCCCTGCACCCTCAGCCACGACGCCGACGAGGCCGCGGCGGAGGCGCTGCGCGGGGCGCTGCAGCGGCGGGGCGCGCACGTGCTGCTCATCCCCAACGAGCTGGCCAACCTGGGCAAGGTCGGCCGCCCGCGGAGCATGGCGAGCACGGTGGAGCTCAGCCCCGAGGTCGACCTCAGCTTCCTGGACAAGGCCCGCGACCTGCGTCGCAAGAAGCAGGCCGCCGCGTCCCGGCCCGGGTCGGCCAAGGCCGTGCCCAAGCCCGACGCGCCGGACTGGGATCCGACGGACACCGGGAAGGCGCCCTGGGAGCAGTAGCCGCCTCGCCGCACGCGCCGGGGTTGAGCCGGGACGGCGTCGCCGGCCGGGTCTCCGTGGTCGTCGTGCACTACGCCGGAGCGTCGGACCTGTCGGCGTGCGTCGCTTCGGTCTGGGCGCAAGGCCACCCGGACATCGAGCTGATCGTCGTCGACAACGCCAGCGCGGATCGCGCGGGCGCCCCGCCCCCCCCCGCCCCCCCCCCCCGCCGGGGGGGGGGGCGGGCGGGGGGGGGGCCCCCCCCCCCCCGCGCCCGGGGGGGGCCCCCCC